>DATDAP010000110.1:0-19452 GCA_036525335.1 Microlunatus sp.
CAGTGACGCTTTCGCCGAGTGCGGGGAGAGTTACGGAGGTCGACATGAGGTGGTGGGACTCCTTCTGGCGCAGAACCGGGGGGTCAGACGCTGGTCGCGTGTGACCTGAGCGTAACGGTGTGGCTCAGCCTAGCCATAGGCGTCCCGCTCCGGTGAGGGGCGGAGCCTCTCGCCTCAACCGTGGGCGTGGAGGGGCTTGCCGGCCAGGGCGAGATGGGCCTCACCGAGGGCCTCGGCCTGGGTGGGATGGGCGTGCGAGAGAGCGGCGACGTCGGAGGGGAAGGCCTCCCAGCCGGTGATCAGCTGAGCCTCCGAGATCAGCTCGCTGACCCGGGAACCCACGAGGTGGACGCCCAGCACCGGGCCGTCGAGCTGGCGTACCAGCTTGACGAAGCCCTGCGTCTTGAGGATCTGGGACTTGCCGTTGCCGGCCAGGTCGTAGGTGAGGGTCTCGACCTCGCCGTACACCTCCCGCGCCGCCGCCTCGGTCAAACCCACCGACGCCACCTCCGGGTCGCTGTAGGTCACCCGGGCCAGGTCGCGGTCACGGACCGGCATCGGCGGTCGGTCGAGGCGCCCCGTGCGGTGGGCGATGTCCTCCGCCACGAAGATCCCGTGAGCGAACCCGCGGTGGGCGAGCTGAGGACCGGCGACCAGGTCGCCGACGGCGTACACGGAAGGCACGGAGGTCTGCAGGCGCTCGTCGACCACGACGAGTCCGTGCTCCAGCTCGACCCCGGCCTCCGCATAGCCGAGTCCCTCGCTCACCGGACCTCGGCCGACCGCGATGAGGACCACCTCGCCGGTGATCTCGGACCCGTCGGCCAGCTGCAGTCGCACCCCGTCGCCTGTGGACTCCACCTCGGTGACCCCGACACCGGTACGGAAGGTCAGCCCGCGCTTGCGAAAGGCGCGTTCGAGCGCCGCGGAGATCTCGGGCTCCTCCCCGGCCAGCAGGCGGGGGAGTGCCTCGACGAGGGTCACGTCGACCCCCAGCGAGGTCCAGGCCGAGGCGAACTCGACCCCGATCACCCCGCCGCCGAGGACCACGGCCCGGGCCGGCAGGGTCTCCAGGCGGAGGGCGTGCTCGCTGGTGAGCACCCTGGTGCCGTCGAACTGCACGCCGGGCAGCGACCTCGGTGCCGATCCGCTGGCCAGCACGGTGGCCGGTGCGACGATCAGCTCGTCGCCGACCCGCACGCCGACGGTGCCGTCCGAGGCCTTCTCCAGCCGTCCCTCGCCCTCCACCACGTTGATGCCACGACCCTTGACCAGTCCGGTGAGGCCCTTGAAGAGCCGGGTCACCACCGAGTCGGCGTACGCGGTGATCTCCTTCGCGTCGATCCGGTCGAGGGTGGCGTGGATGCCGAACCGGCTGCCGTGCCGGGCCGCGTCGGCGACCTCGGCGGCGTGCAGGATCGCCTTGGTGGGGATGCAGCCACGGTGCAGACAGGTGCCGCCGAGCTTGCCCTTCTCCACCAGGGTGACCCGCAGTCCGAGCTGTGCGGCGCGGAGCGCGGCCGCATACCCGCCGCTACCGCCGCCGAGGACGACCACGTCCGGCTGATCGGTCACGAGCGGAGCCTCTCGGGAGTGCAGGAGCACGGCTTTGATGAGGACTGGCGGGCGACTTGTTCTTCGTCGTACGGAATCGTGACGAACGAGCGAGCCACCGCGTAGCTCAGGACCGCGGAGCGCGGGGCGCGACCGTGAGACTCAGTCATGGGAGACAAGTTATCGCCGCTCGTGCCGGGTCACCGCAGCGTCGGCGCTACCCGCGCTCGATCAGCCGGGACAGCACGATGATCGACTCCGTGTGGTCGATGGTCGCGTCGCCGCGGATCCTCTCGAGCGCGCGCTCGAGGTCGCGCACGTTGCGCGCCCGGACGCGCAGGATCGCGTCCGCCTGCCCGGTGACCGTCGACGCACTGACCACCTCGGGAATGGACTCCCAGGTGTTCAGCAGGGCCTGGGGGGACACCGTGCCCTTGCAGTAGACCTGCACGTAGGCCTCGGTTCCCCAGCCGAGCGACTCCGGATCCACGATCGTGGTGAAGCCGGCGATCGTCTGGTCGGCAACCATCCGATCCACCCGTCGTTTCACCGCCGGCGCCGAGAGATTCACCTCCGCGCCGATGTCGGCGAAGGTCGCTCGGGCATTGCGGACCAGGTGATGCAGGATGCGTTCGTCCACGACGTCCATGACTTCCAACCTAGTCGCGCAACAAATCACTGCTCAGGCGGAACGGACATCCGGGTATGACGCCAGACTCGCAATATCCGACGATTGATTGCGCCTTGGGGAGTTTCTAGGCTGAAGACTACCGCGCCTCACCCCAGACCGGCCGGGGAAACCCACCCGCTTCTCGCGTCGATCGGAGCTCCACACCATGACAGATCTGGCCTATGCCCCGGCGGGCAGCACGCAGCGCCGCTCGCGACCCCGCCACTACCTGATGACCCCACCCCGGCACTTCGCGGTCGAGTACGCGATCAACCCGTGGATGCACCCGGGTGTCGAGGTCGACCGCGACCTCGCGCTGCAGCAGTGGCAGGGACTCGTCGACACCTACCGCCGACTCGGCCACCGGGTCGAGCTGCTCGACCCCGTCGAGGGGCTGCCCGACATGGTGTACGCCGCCAACGGCGCGCTGGTCACCGCGACGGCCACCGTCGCCGCCCGGTTCGCCTACCCACAGCGCGCGGCTGAGTCGCAGGCGTACGCCGACTGGCTGACGGCGCACGGTCTGGGTCCGGTATACCTGCCGGTGGAGGTCAACGAGGGTGAAGGTGACTTCCTCGTGGCCGGCGACAAGATCCTGGCCGGAACGGGCTTTCGCACCAGCCCGGCCGCGCATACCGAAGTCTCCCGGCTCACCGGTCTGGAGGTGATCAGCCTCGATCTGGTGGATCCGCGCTACTACCACCTGGACACCGCGCTGGCGGTCCTCGACGACCACACCGTCGCCTACTTCCCGGAGGCGTTCTCCCCGGTGTCACAGGCGGTGCTCGCCACCCTCTACCCGGACGCCATCATCGCCAGCGCCGCCGATGCCGCGGTGCTCGGCCTGAACGCGGTCTCCGACGGGCGACACGTGCTGCTCGCCGCCGCGGCCGCCGATCTCGCCGCCCAGCTCACGGCCCGCGGCTTCGTCGTCGTACCGATCGATCTGTCCGAGCTGCTCAAGGGCGGCGGCGGTGTGAAGTGCTGCACGCTCGAGCTGCGCCGCCCGCTCCCGCTGGTCGAGCAGGGCGTGGAGGTGAGTGCGTGATGATCGACGTCATGACCGACGCTCCGATGGATGTCACTTGCACCGAGATCGCGCTCGAGGACGCCCACGTCGCGCACAACTACCATCCGCTGCCCGTGGTCATCAGCGAGGCCGACGGGGCCTGGGTGACCGACGTGACGGGTCGGCGCTACCTCGACTGCCTGGCGGCCTACTCCGCGGTCAACTTCGGGCACCGCAACCCCACCGTGGTCCGGGCGGCCAAGGAGCAGCTCGACAAGGTGACTCTGGTCAGCCGGGCCTTCCACTCCGACCAGCTGGGCACGTTCGCGGCCGAGCTGTGTGCGTTGGCGGGCAAGGACATGATGCTGCCGATGAACACCGGTGCCGAGGCGGTGGAGAGCGGCATCAAGGTGGCTCGCAAGTGGGGCCATGACGTCCGGGGGATCGAGAACCCGACCATCGTCGTCGCGGGCGGCAACTTCCACGGTCGGACGATCTCCATCATCTCGTTCTCCGACGACCCGGACGCCCGCACGGGCTTCGGCCCCTACACGCCGGGCTTCCGAACCGTCCCGTACGGCGACGTGGCGGCAGTGGAGGCGGCGTGCGACAAGAGCACGGTGGCGGTGCTGATCGAGCCGATCCAGGGGGAAGGCGGCGTGATCATCCCGCCGGCCGACTACCTGCCGGGCCTGCGGGCACTGTGCGACCGCCGGCAGATGCTGCTCATCTGCGACGAGATCCAGTCGGGTCTGGGGCGGACCGGGAAGACCTTCGCGTCGGAGCACGTCGGCGTGGAGCCGGACCTCTACCTGCTGGGTAAGGCGCTCGGTGGCGGGGTCGTCCCGGTGTCGGCCGTGGTCGGCAACGCCGACGTGCTCGGTGTGCTGCATCCCGGCCAGCACGGCTCGACCTTCGGCGGCAACCCGCTGGCGGCGGCCGTGGGCCTGAGCGTCGTCCGGATGCTGGCCGACGGCTCCTGGCAGCGGCGGGCGACCGAGCTCGGCGCCGTGCTGGGGGAGCAGCTGCGGGGGCTGATCGGACAGGGCGTGACCGCGGTGCGCTGCGTCGGGCTCTGGGCCGGGGTGGACATCGATCCTGCTCTGGCCACCGGCCGCGGGGTCAGCGAGCGCCTGATGGAGCGCGGGATCCTGGTCAAGGACACCCACGGCTCGACCATCCGGCTGGCGCCGCCTCTGGTGATCACGGCCGAGGAGCTCGATTGGTTGGTCGACCAGCTGGCCCAGGTACTCGCCGAGCTCCGCTCCCCTCGCGAGCGGCCGTGAGCGGAGCGACGGACTTCGTCTGGACTGACGCGGGAGCAAACATGTTTCCGTTTGCGAGCAAGGAGGGAAGACGAAGTCGGTGGAGCGTAGCGAACAGCGAGTGAGGACAGCACCGCACTAGGACGGGCCCTTCATACTGGTCCGTATGGGCTGGTTGAAGCGAGGCACGCAGAAGCTGCGGCGAGCTGGTGGCGCTGGTAAGCCCTCGGGCAAGGTCGACGACGCCATCACGATGCACCTGACCGAGTTCGCCCGCTCGCACCGGGGGGTCGAGGCGTTCATCGAGCCACGCACGTCGGTCACCCAGACCACGCTGCTCCTGGTGGCCTGGGACGGGGAGTGGACCCGGCGGGTCGTTCCCACGCCCGAGTGGGGCCACAAGTTCGCCGAGAGCCTGCAGCTCCCCGGCTACGACGCCGCCGTGGTCGGCTATCCGCAGCGGATGCGCGACTACAACACGCGCAACAAGAAGCACCCCGACCTGCGCTGAGATGGGGTGCTCCGATCATCGTGTGAGCTCGAGGTTCGACATCGGCCCAGAACTCACACGCTGATCAACGCTGGCCCCCGTCGAGCGCGCCGGCAACGCCAGCCTGGTGCCAGCGCCCACGACTCGACCCACCACGACAGTGCTGACTGGCGGATTGGCTGTTCCCGACTTCCCGGCGACATCCGGCGGTGCCGTGGGTGGGCGGGCTCGCCGTACGCGACTCCGCGAGGCAATCCGGGTGGCTCGTCGGGCGCGAGGTCGGAGGACGTCCGGCGTGGGGCGTCGCCAGAGCAGGGTCGCAGGACCGCTGGTGGTCCTCGACCTCCGGATCCCCCAGGGAGCGCGCCGGCGTCAGTCCTCCAGCGAGCGGGCCAGCGCGACAAGGGTCCTGACACCGAAACCGGTGCCACCCGGCGACACGTAGCCGCTGCCGCCGCCATCGGCCCACGCCGGACCTGCGATGTCCAGGTGGGCCCAGGCGATGCCTCCGCCGACGAACTCCCGCAGGAACGCGGCCGCGACCAGTGCGCCACCGGCCCGGTCGCCACCGGTCGAGCGGATGTCAGCCACCTTCGAATCGAGCTTGCCGCGGATGTGCTTGGGGATCGGGAGCTGCCAGACGTCCTCACCGGCGGCCTCGGCCGCGTCCAGCACCCGATCGGCGGTGTCGTCGTCGCTGGCCATCAACCCGGCGGTCTTGTCGCCGAGCGCGACGATCGCGGCACCGGTCAGGGTGGCCACGTCGACGATCAGGTCGGGGGCGTCCTCGCTGGCCCGGGCGATCGCGTCGGCCATCACCAGTCGACCCTCCGCGTCGGTGTTGCCGTTCTCGACCGTCTTGCCGCCGTACATGGTCAGCACGTCCGACGGCCGATAGGACGTGTCGGAGGGCAGGTTCTCGGCCAGCGACGCGTACGCCGTCACCTTCACCCGCAGCCCGAGGTCCGCGATCGCCTTGACCGCGGCGATCACCGCGGCAGCCCCGGCCATGTCGCACTTCATCGTGTACATGCTGTCGCCGGGCTTGAGGTTCAGACCGCCGGAGTCGAAGGTGATGCCCTTGCCCACCAGGGCGAGGTGGTGCTTGGCCCCCCGCGGTGCGTACGCCAGCCGGACCAACCTCGGCGGACGGGAGGAGCCGGCGCCGACGGCCAGGATGCCGCCGTACCCGCCCTTGGCGAGTGCCTTGTCGTCCAGCACCTCGACCGAGACCCGGGTGTCCTTGAGGAAGAGCTTGACCTCCTCGGCGAACGAGGCGGGGTAGAGCAGGTTCGGCGGGATGTTGACCCACTCGCGTGCCGCGACCACCGACTGGGCGATCGCCTGGGCGCTGGTCACGGACTCGGTGGTGGCCACCCGGCGCCCGGCCAGGGGAGTCACCACGGTGATCGAGGCGACCGCCGGCGCCCGCTCCTCGCCGGTACTGATCGGTCGGTAGCGGTAGCTGCCGAGCGCGGCGCCCTCGGCGACCGCCTGCACGGTCTCCGGTTCGTCGGCGCCCAGCGCGACGGCGATGTCAGCGGCTCCGTCGCTGTGCTTAGCGGCCTGCCTCACGCCGGCGCCCGCGGCCTGCCGCAGGTCCTCCGGAGTCGCTGACTCCGCCCCCAGGCCCACGACGATGACGACCGGCCAGCCACCCACCGCGGGCAGCGTCCGGGTGTGGCCCGCGTCGACCTTGGCGCCGACGCTCGCGGCCAGAGCACTCAGCTCTAGGCCCAGTCGCTTGGCATACTCCCGGTCCAGTCCGCTGGGCGCACCCACCACGCCGTCGGCTCCGTAGCCGATCACGATCGCCGTGGCGGTCTTGTCCGGCGCCTTGGCGACGGTGAGGGTCGGCAGACTGGGCACGGGCACGGGGCACTCCTTCACTGGCGGATTAACTCGGCAGATCACCCTGGGCGGATCGCCGAGCACCGCCCACAGTAGTGGGGTAAGTTCGCCTGCGTGTCCACCGCATCTCCGGCCACGCCCTCGCCTGCGGATGGGGCCAAGGCCGCGCCTTCGGCGGCTCATGGGGCCCAAGCCGCGCCTTCGGCGGCGAGGCGGTCTCCCGTCCACGACCGGCACGAGGCTGCCGGCGCGAAGTTCTCGCAGTTCGGTGGCTGGTCGATGCCGTTGGAGTACGCGGGGGCCGGCGTCCTGGCCGAGCACGCCGCGGTCCGTACGGAGGTGGGCCTGTTCGACGTCAGCCATCTCGGCAAGATCGGTGTGACGGGTTCGGGCGCCGCCGACTTCGTGAACCGCTGCCTGACCGCCGACCTGCGCAAGATCGCTCCCGGTCAGGCCCAGTACACGCTGATCTGCAATGACGACGGTGGGGTCGTGGACGACCTGATCGCCTACCTCAACGGGCCGGACGACGTCTTCCTGATCCCCAACGCGGGCAACTGCGCCGAGGTCACCGAGTTACTCACGGCGGCGGCGCCGGCCGGGGTCGTGGTCGAGGACCTCCACGACGCGTACGCGGTCTTCGCGGTCCAGGGTCCGCACAGCGACGAGGTGCTGGAGGCGATCGGGCTGCCGGCCGGCCACGGCTACATGTCCTTCGCCAGGGCCGGTCTGAGCGGGGTCCCGCTCACGATCTGCCGGACCGGCTACACCGGAGAGCGCGGGTACGAGCTGGTCGTCCCCGGTGAGCAGTCCGGTCTCGTCTGGGACGCCGTGGTCGCGGCGGGGGAGCCGTACGGGATCCAGCTGGCCGGACTCGGTGCGCGCGACACCTTGCGCACCGAGATGGGCTACCCGCTGCACGGCCAGGACATCTCGCCGGACATCTCGCCGGTCCAGGCCCGACTCGGCTGGGCCGTCGGCTGGAAGAAGGACGCCTTCTTCGGGGACGCCGCCCTGCGGGCGGAGAAGGAAGCCACCCCGAACCGTCTTCTCTGGGGGCTTCGGGCCGCCGGCCGTGGCATCCCCCGGCCCGGGATGCTCGTCCGCGACGCCGACGGGCACGAGATCGGCTCGGTCACCTCCGGGACCTTCTCGCCGACCCTGAAGACGGGGATCGCGCTGGCGCTCTTGGACTCCCGATTTGTGGTCGGCGAGCAGGTCCAGGTCGACGTACGGAGCCGGCGCGAGGCGTTCACCATCGTCAAGCCGCCGTTCGTCACCCCCGGCGTCCGGGAGCCGTGACGATGAGTCGACGTCGCCTGGCGCACCTGGTGCTCGCCATCGCGGGCCTGCTGGTGGCCCTCTACCCGGTCACGCTCGGCGCCCATCTGACCCCGACCTGTCGCGGGGTGGAGCTGCAGCCGGGCGAGTCCTGCGCGAAGGCCGACGGCAGTTCGGCGCAGAGCTATGAGGCTCGAGCCGCCGACGCTCGCCATGCGGCCCCCGTGATCGTGGGCGTCGGTCTGCTGGTGGCGGCTTTCGGCGTCGGGTTGTTCGTCGGCGACGTACGACGCGATCGGCGGCAGGTCAGCGTCGACGCGAGCTGAGCATCAGCCGGCGTTGATGAAGACGCAGGCCGGATCGCTGGACAGGGCCGCCGCGATCCGCCCCCGGCCCCGCTCGCTGAGGTCGTCGGGCAGGGCGTCGACGTCGAACCATCCGACCGCCAGCGACTCCTCGTCGCCGACCGCTGCTTCGCCGGCGGCGTACCGGCAGCGGAACGTCATGGAGATGTACTGACAGCGATCACCGTTGGGGTAGGTGACCTCCCGATCAGCGATCAGGCTCACCAGCCGTTCGACGACCACCTGGACCCGGGTCTCCTCCCAGAGCTCCCGGGCGAGGCTGTCGGCCGGCTGCTCACCAGGTTCGACGATCCCGGCAGGCACACTCCAGCGGCCGTTGTCCGACCGCTGCCCCAGCAGTACCTGCTCGTGCCCTGGATCGCCGCGCAGGACGACGCCAGAGACTCCGGGCAGGAGCAGCGGGCGATGGCCCCAGAGCTCGCGGAGCTCGGTGATGTAGGTGGGCGTGGGCATGCTCAGGGCATCCGGACGACCTGGCCCGCGTACGCGAGTCCACCCCCGAACGCGAACAGCAGCACGGGTGCACCCGAGGGCAGCGGCGTCTTCTCCTGCAGCTTCGACAAGGCGAGCGGGATCGATGCCGCGGACGTGTTGCCCGACTCGGTCACGTCGGTGGCGACCACGGCGTTCACCGCCCCGATCTTGGCCGCCAGCGGCTCGATGATCCGCAGATTGGCCTGGTGCAGCACGATGGCCGCCACATCCTCCGGAGCGAGCGCGGCCCGGTCGATGACCTCGCGGGCGATGCGGGGGAGCTCGAAGGTGGTCCAGCGGTAGACCGCGCGACCGTTCTGCGCGAACTTGCCGCCGTCGACCTCCTCGATCCGGACGGCGTCGCCGAGCTCGGGCACGCAGCCCCACAGCACCGGCGAGATGTGTTCCTCCGTGTCGGCGGTCAGCAGGAACGCCCCGGCGCCGTCGGCGGTCAGCACGCAGGTCGTCCGGTCGGTGAAGTCGGTGACGTCGGTGAGCTTCTCCGAGCCGATCACCAGCGCGGTGGTCGACGCGCCCGCGGCGATCGCGTGCTGGGCGACGGCTACGGCGTGCGGGAAGCCCGAGCAGGCGGTGTTGATATCGATGGTGGCCGGGGATCCCGGGATGCCCAACCGGTGCGCCACCCGGGCGGCCATGTTGGGGGATCGATCCAGGGCGCTGCAGGTGGCCACGATCACCAGATCCACCTGATCCGGCGTGATCCCGCCCTTGGAGAGGGTGTCGAGCGCGGCTTTCTCCGCCATCACGTCGACGGTCTCCTCGGGCGCAGCCCAGCGGCGCTCCCTGATCCCCACCCGCCGTTGGATCCACTCGTCGCTGGTCTCGACCATGGTCTCCAGCTCGGAGTTCGGGACCACCCGTTCCGGCTGGAAGTGCCCGACCGCGACGAGCCGGGTTCCGGTCATGAGCGCACCCTCTCGATCATGGTCGGAGCGTATGCCATCGGTGCGGGCCGGATTCAGCTGTCTCGGGCGGTTTCGGCCGTTCTGACCGGTTCCGGGCGCGGCCCCGGCTCACTCGGAATCGAGGGGCATGGGCCCGTACACGAGCCGCTGCTCCTCGTACAGGCTCACCGCCCGGACCCCCGCCTCGCGCAGGTCGGGATAGAACTCCCCGAGCCACGTCTCCGCATCGCCCTGGCTGTGCCAGGTGTGCTCGAACTCGGTGGGGATCTTCGGTACGCCGACCCAACGCCAGGCCATCGCCGTCTCCGTTCCGCGATCAGGTCAGTCGCTTGGTCGGCGACGCCTTGCCCACGACCGATCCGTCACGCTGGACGGCGTCGCCCAAGGCGGCGTCGACTCCCGCCAGCGTCTCCGGCGACAGCTTCTTCCCGGCGGCCTCCGCGTTCGCCGTGATCTGCTCCGGCCGGGACCCGCCCGTGATGGCGGTGGCGATGTTGTCGTTCTGCAGCACCCAGGCGACCGCCAGCTGCGCCATGGTCAGACCCTCGCCGTCGGCCAGCGGCTGGAGCTGCTGGACCTTGGTCAAGGTGTCGTCGCTGAGTAGGTTCTTGATGAAAGCCGAGCCGTCCGGGTCGGTGGCCCGCGAACCTTCGGGCACCGGCTGGCCGGGCTTGTACTTGCCGGTCAGCACGCCCTGGGCGATAGGGGAGAACACGACCTGGCTGATGCCGAGCTCGCGACTGGTCGGGACCACGTCGGCCTCGATCACCCGGTAGAGAGCGCTGTACTGCGGCTGGTTCGACACGAATGGGATCCGCAGCTCGCGAGCCAGGGCGTGACCCGCACGCAGCTGGTCGGGGGTCCACTCGCTGACGCCGATGTAGAGCGCCTTGCCGGCACGAACCACGTCGGCGAAGGCCTCCATGGTCTCCTCCAGCGGCGTGAAGTGGTCGTACCGGTGGGCCTGGTAGAGATCGACGTAGTCGGTCTGCAGTCGCTGCAGCGAGCCGTTGATCGACTCGTGGATGTGCTTGCGGGACAGGCCGGTGTCGTTGGGTCCCTTCGGACCGGTCGGGAAGTAGACCTTGGTGAAGATCTCCAGGCTCTCCCGGCGCTCGCCGGCCAGAGCGTTCCCGAGGATCTCCTCGGCCTTGGTGTTCGCGTACACGTCCGCGGTGTCGAACGTCGTGATGCCGGCGTCGAGGGCGGCCCGGACGCAGACGGTCGCCTTCTCGGCCTCGACCTGCGAGCCGTGGGTCACCCAGTTGCCGTAGCTGATCTCCGAGACCTTCAGACCGCTGTTACCGAGATACCTGAACTCCATCGTCGTCTTCACTCCTACGTACGTCGTCGAGGATCAGCGGAACACCGACCCGACGTCCGACCCTACTCAGTGCTGGTCGTCACTCGACTGCTCGGCTGCGCGCATCTGGCTCTGACTTCCCTCGTCGGGAGCAGACGGAAAAGCGTGTCTGCTCCCTCCTCAGTCCAGACAGAGCCCGCGCTCCGCCTCTCGGGCGCTCGCGACGGGAGGCGGCTCAGCCAGTTCCCTCAATACACATCTCCGCGCTTGATGCGCGGGGCCGGCATCCGGAAGCGACGGATCTGGATCATCCGGTTCATGCCGTACATCAGCAGACCCTTGGGCGGCACCTTTGGCAGCCGCTCGGCCAGCACCTTCTTGAAACCGCGCCACATGATGTAGCCGTCCAACAGGACGGCGAGGATGTAGACGTACATCGTGATCGTGGCGAACACAGTCATCGACGGCCAGACGGAGTTCAGGAAGCTCAGCGCCAGGATGATGACCAGCGACGGGAGCAGGAACTCGCCGACGCTGAACCGGGCGTCGATGTAGTCCCGCATCAGGGCCTTCTCCGGCTGGGCCTCGCGGGCGTTCAGGTTCCGCATCCGGTCCGTTCGGTTCCTGGCCGCGGACTCCTTGCGGGCCTCTTTCGGGGTGAGCTGCCGCGTCACCCGCTGTCGCCGCAGGGCCTCGGCTTCCTTCCGCGACGGTGTGGGACCGGCCTTCTTCCGTCCGGACTCGGAGATCGTGCTGGGGAGCGTGTCGTCCTGCTCCGACTCTGGGTCCTGCGACTTGTTCCGACGGAAGAGTGCCACTGCTGCCTCTCGATGGTGCGTCCGGTGAGCGTCTGGCTGGGAAGCCGCCGGGATGGGTGACGCGGGTGGGTATCCCTGGATTCTGTCAGGGGTCACCCGCGATCTCGAATCCCGAGGCCGGTTCCGTGTCAGACGTTTCTGCGGCGGGGATACGGTAGGTCCCTGTGCACACCCGCCCGGGCGTTCGGTCCGGGACTCCGAAGGGACCAGTTGAGGACACGATGGCCGGCATCTTTCAGCGCATCTCATTGATCTTCAGGGCCAAGACCGACAAGGCGTTGGACAAGTTCGAGGATCCGCGCGAGACGCTCGACTACTCCTACCAGCGACAGCTCGAGCTGCTGCAGAAGGTACGTCGCGGCGTGGCCGACGTCGCGACCAGTCGCAAACGGGTCGAGCTGCAGGCCAACGGTCTGAACACCCAGATCGACAAGCTGACCCAACAGGCGCAGAAGGCGCTCGAGGTCGGTCGGGAGGATCTCGCGCGGGAGGCCCTGACCCGTCGCTCCGGTCTCCAGCAGCAACTCAGCGACCTGCAGGTGCAGCACGCCCAGCTGCAGGGTGAGGAGGAGAAGCTCACACGCGCCAGCCAGCGGTTGCAGGCCAAGGTCGACTCCTTCCGGACCCGCAAGGAGACCATCAAGGCGACCTACTCCGCCGCTGAGGCGCAGACCCGGATCAACGAGGCGTTCTCCGGCATCAGCGAGGAGATGGGAGACGTCGGTCTGGCGATCCAGCGGGCCGAGGACAAGACCCAGCAGATGCAGGCTCGGGCCGGCGCGATCGACGAGCTGCTCGCCTCGGGCGCGCTGGACGACCCGACCGGGACGGCCAAGGACGACATCACCCGCGAGCTGGAGCAGCTGGCGTCCACCTCGGAGGTGGAGGACGAGCTCAGCCGGATGAAGGCTCAGCTGGGCGCCGGGCCGTCGAGTGCGCCCCAGGCCATCGAAGGGATCGGCCAGCCGCCGGCGGCGCAGCCGGTCCAGAACCAGACCTATGCCCCGCCGCCCGCTGCTCCGCAGCCGAACCAGGGGGAGCTGCGATGATCGTCCGCATCCTCAGCGAAGGTCAGTGGCGGATCGACGGCGACGCGCACACCGCGCTGAACGCCCTGGATGATGCGGTCGAGGCTGCTGTCCAGGCCCGCGACCAGGCTCAGCTCGGCCAAGCCCTGCAGCGGCTGCACGACCAGGTGCGCGCGGTGGGTGTGGTGGTGCCCGACGAGGAGATCACGGACTCCGATCTGATCCTGCCCGACGTGGACGCCTCGCTCGACGAGGTGCGCGCGCTGCTCAGTGACAGCGACGAGGGTCTCATCCCCAACTGAGGCCGTCGCTGCCGCTCGGGGACGGGTCTCTCGTGTCGGACCCGGCTGCCAGGATCGGTGCATGACTCACGCCGACACGGTCCGCTCCTACTGGGCAGCCGCCGAGGCTCGTGACTGGGAACGGTTCGCGAGCCTGCTCGCTCCCGACGTCGTCTACACGCTCGAGCAGAGTCGAGAACGGATCCGTGGGGTCGACCGCTACGTCGCCTTCAACCGCGACTACCCGGGCGACTGGCACGTCACTCTCGTCCGGGTGGTTGCCGACGACGAAGCCGCGTTCAGCTGGGCTCGCGTCGCCGTCGGTGGGGACGAGCAGGTCGGACTGACCGTCTTCGCGTTCGACGCGGACGGGTCCATCGCCGCGATCGACGACTTCTGGCCGGCGCCGTCGGGCCCTCTCGCCGGCCGCGAGCACCTGGTCGAGCGCTTCTGAGGCCACCGTTTCCGGGCGGCACTAGGGTCGTGATCATGGAAAGATTCCCCCTCGGTCCGTACGACGTCTCCCGCGTGGGGTTCGGCGCGATGCAGCTCCCCGGTCCGGGAGTGAAGGGTCCGCCACGTGATCGCGAACAGGTCCTGGCGGTGCTGCGCCGGGCGGTCGAAGCCGGGGTCAACCACATCGACACCGCGCAGTACTACGGGCCCGACGTGTCCAATGAGCTCATCCTCGAAGCTCTGCATCCGTACGCCGACGACCTGGCGCTGGTGTCCAAGGTCGGGGCCCGCCGCGATCAGCAGGGCGGATGGATTCCCTGGGATGCTCCCGATGAGCTGCGGCAAGGTATCGAGGACAACCTCCGCAGCCTGCAGACCGACCAGCTGGCGGCAGTCAACCTCCGACTGATGGAGGGCTCGGGGCCGGACGAGAAGTTCGACGACCAGCTCGGCGCGATGATCCAGGCCAAGAAGGACGGTCTGATCGCCGGCATCGGACTCAGCACGATCACTGTCGAGCATCTCGAGCACGCCCTGCAGCGCACCGACGTGCTGTGCGTGCAGAACCCGTACAACCTGCTGGAGCGGGACTCGCAGCCGGTTCTCGACCTGTGTGCGGATTACGGGATCGCGTTCGTGCCGTACTTCCCGCTCGGCTCCGCGTTCCGGGTCACGAACCCGGTGCTCAACCATCCCGCGGTGCTGGCGGCCGCCGAGAAACTCGGCCGCACCCCGGCCCAGACCGTACTGGCCTGGACCCTGACGGTGGCGCCGAACGTGCTGCTCATCCCCGGCACCTCGTCGCTCGCCCACCTGGAGGAGAACCTCGCGGTGGCCGACATCGAGCTCGACGCCGAGACCAAGGCTTCCCTGGACTCGTTGGCCTAGGTCCGTTCGCGCTGCCGGTAGAGGTCGCGCAGCAGAGCGGTCTCGGCCAGGTGATGGATCAGCTCGCGGTGGATGTGCAGCACCAGGTCAGCCATCGGAGACGCCTCGAAACCCGGCTCGCCGCACGGGGAGCCCAGCTGCTCGGTGTCGAGGCCACGAACGCCGTTGATCCACCGCGCGTAGAAGTCGTCCAGCACGGCGAGTGATCGCTCCGCCGACCCCGGGTAGTCGAACTCGGCGTAGGACAGCGCAGGTCCGTCGAAGTAGCGCCTGTTCCGTTCGCCGAGGACACCGACGATCACGTGGCCGAGCCGCCAGGCGATCGTCGTGAAGGGTGCCGGCGACGGCTCGGGGAGGTCGAAGTCGATGATGAAGTCCCCGGTGCCGACCGGCATAGCCACCGCCTCGGCACGGGGCCGGATGCTCCAACAGCCGGCGACCGGCTCCCAGAAGTACTCCAGGTCGGTGAGTCCGTCCAGGCGGGGTCGCGCCTGGTTCTGCCAGTGCCAGTCGATCTGCTCGGCCAGGGATGTCGTCCAGTCCATGGCGAGAACCTCTCACCTACCACCGACAGTCCCCGGTCGCCGGGGTCTGACAGGATGCCCGACGTGCGTGTGCTGATCTGTCCCGACCGGATGGGCGCACTGTCATCAGCCGAGGCGGGGCGCGCACTGGCTGCGGGCTGGCCCGGTGCCGAAGTCCGTCCCATCGGAGCGGCGGGGCAGGGTTTCGTCGAGGCCACCGCTGCCGCCTGGGGCTGCGACCTGCAGACCGCCGTCTGGAACGGCTCGCCCGCCGAGTGGGCGGTCCGCGGAAGGGAAGCGGTCCTGCGGGTGAGCGGAGTCAGCGGAGCTGCCGTGGAGGGCAGCCCGATCCCGTACGCGTCCAGCTCTCTCGTCCTCGGGCTGGCGATCGCGATCGTCCTGACCGAGCACCGACCGCAGCAGGTGCTCGTCGACCTCGCCGGGATCGACGTGCACGACGCGGGCGCGGGTCTGCTGGCCGGACTGGGCGCACGGGGTTCGGGTGCCGACCTGATGTCCGGTGTGATCGGGCTGACCGG
Organism: Microlunatus sp.; assembly: GCA_036525335.1. GTDB lineage: Bacteria > Actinomycetota > Actinomycetes > Propionibacteriales > Propionibacteriaceae > Microlunatus. The sequence continues at coordinate 15,723 of DATDAP010000110.1, forward strand.
ACTCACCGCGGTGGATCTCGACGTCGTACGCGAGCGGCTGGCCGACGTCGAGCTGGTCGGCGTGGTACCCGCGCCGGAGCGGGAAGCCCAGCTGCTGGGTCTGCGCGGGATCACGTCCCGGCGAGGCCGGGCGGCGGGGGAGGACCCGGCACCGCTGCTGGCCGCGGACTCCGCGCTGCAGCGTCTGACCGAGCTGGTGGCCCCCGGCCCAGCGACGCTGCCCGGAGCCGGAGCCTGCGGCGGTCTCGGCTGGGTGGTGCTCGCGCTCGGTGGCCGGCTGGTCACCGGTCCGGAGCTCGGGCTGGCCGGCGTCACCACCGAGGTGGATCTGCTGGTGTCCGGCTGCGGCGTCTTCGACTTCGCCACCCGCGGTGGGGGAGTGGTGGCCGCGGCGGCCGACGTCGCCGCCGCACTCCTCGCGCCCTGCGTGATCATCGCCGGCGAGGTTCTGATCGGGGCCCGGGAGATGCGGACGATGGGGATCGAGGCCGCGTACCCGATCCGGGTGTCGAGCCTCGACGTACCGACCGGCGGCGATCTGACGGCGGAGGAGGTGGCTCGGGTCGCCGTCAGGGTGGCGCGGAGCTGGCACTGGTGACCCGTACCACACGATCTTCCTGCTGCGCCGCCGGCGGCCTAGACTGGGGTACGGATCGAGTCTGCCCGCACGGAGCAGGCTCGCCCCAGACCAGAGATCCCACCCTGTGGAGAGTGATATGACGGCAATCGACCAGAGCACCACCCCCGTCGCCGACGGAGTCATCCTGAGCGAGGGAGCGGCGAGCAAGGTCAAGGCGCTGCTGGACGGTGAGGGTCGCGACGACCTGGCTCTGCGGATCGCGGTGCAGCCCGGCGGCTGCTCGGGTCTGCGCTACCAGCTGTTCTTCGACGAGCGCACCCTCGACGGCGACATCGTCGCCGATTTCAGCGGCGTCAACGTGGTCACCGACCGGATGAGTGCGCCCTACCTGATGGGCGCCACCATCGACTTCGTCGACACGATCGAGAAGCAGGGATTCACGATCGACAATCCGAACGCGTCGGGCTCGTGCGCCTGCGGCGACAGCTTCCACTGATTCATCGGGCGGCGTTCAGCGCCGACTGAGGTCTGAGCTCCCCATCCCGTCCCGGGGTGGGGAGCTTCGTCGTTCCGCCTGGTGATCGGGGTGGCCCAGGTGCCTCTGTGCCGTGACCCCGGACAGAACCACGAGTGTGTCCGGAATCCGTCGAAGCACCTGGATCGCCACGAGCGTGCGGGGAGACCCACTGCCACCGCCCTCAGCGATCTCCTACGTTATGGTTTCCCAAGAGGATGGGCTCCCCCCGCGACCCTCGTACTCGAACGTCTCTCGGGTCATCGTCGGGGATCGGCCGGGCCTGCTTGCTGAAACGGACGAAAGGCGCGATGTGGGTGGCGCGGAGATGCCTGAGCTGACGCGGCGGTCACGCCCGTCGGTTCGATGGCAGCGGCTACGGCGACCGGTTGCGGTCGCTGCTGGCCTGGGCCTGTTGTTCCTGGCTTCATGCTCGATCCAGGACACCACCAACGAGATCCAGCGGCTGGGGCTGCCGGCGCCCGCCAGCAACAACGCCATCCCGATCGGCGACCTGTGGCTGGGCACCTGGATCGCGGCCGGTGCCGTCGGCATCCTGGTGTGGGGTCTGATCGGCTGGGCCGCGCTGCGTTACCGGCAGCGGGCGAACCTGCTCCCACGGCAGAACCGCTACAACCTGCCGATGGAGATCATGTACACGATCGTCCCGTTCGTGATCATCGGTGTGCTCTTCTACTTCACCGTGGTCGCCCAGAACAAGGTGCTCGCCCATGACCCCGACCCGGACGTGACGGTCGAGGTCGTCGGTCAGAAGTGGTCGTGGACCTTCAACTACAAGTCGGCCGATGACTCCGAGGTCGGGGTCGACGTCTGGAACGCCGGCACCATCAACGAGACACCCGACCTGTATCTCCCGGTCGGCAAGAACGTCCAGTTCGACCTGCGGTCGCCCGACGTCATCCACTCCTTCTGGATCCCCGCCTTCTACCAGAAGATGGATGTGGTCCCCGGCCGCGACAACTCGTTCCAGACCACCCCGACGAAGGAAGGCGTCTTCGCCGGCAAGTGTGCGGAGCTGTGCGGCACCTATCACTCGGCGATGCTGTTCAACGTCCACGTGGTGAGCGAGGCTGAGTACACGGCGTACCTGAAGACGCTGGTGGCGAAAGGTCAGACCGGGGAGGCCACCGGCCCCGTCCACGCCAACGAATTCGGCCCGGCCGATGAGGGGCAAACGCGATGACCACTCTGCAGCGCACGGCGACGACGACCGAGGTCGCCGAACCGACTCGGGAGCTCGGCACCAAGATCTGGCGGTGGATGACTACCACCGATCACAAGGTGATCGGCAATCTGTACTTCGTCACGTCGTTGCTGTTCTTCGCTTTCGGCGGCGTGCTGGCCCTGGCCATCCGGGCCGAGCTCGCCTTCCCGGGTCTGCAGTTCCTCTCGTACGAGACGTACAACCAGTTCTTCACCATGCACGGCGCGATCATGCTGCTGCTGTTCGCCACGCCGCTGTTCGCCGGCTTCGCCAACGCGATCATGCCGCTGCAGATCGGCTCGCCGGACGTGGCGTTTCCGCGGCTGAACATGTTCTCGTACTGGCTGTATCTGTTCGGTGGGCTGATGGCCTGCTCGGGCTTCCTCACCCCGCAAGGCGCGGCCAGCTTCGGCTGGTTCGCCTACGTGCCCCTGAGCGACGCGGTGAACTCGCCCGGTGTCGGCGGCGACCTGTGGATCATGGGCTTCTACCTGGCCGGTATCGGCACGCTCCTGGGATCGGTCAACTTCGTCACCACGATCATCTGCCTGCGTGCGCCCGGGATGACCATGTTCCGGATGCCGATCTTCACCTGGAACATCCTGGTGACGTCGATCCTGGTGCTGATCGTCTTCCCGATCCTGGCCGCGGCACTGCTCGTGCTCGAGGCGGACCGAGTGCTCGGTGCGCACATCTTCGACGCGGCCACCGGCGGCGCCATGCTCTGGCAGCACCTGTTCTGGTTCTTCGGGCACCCCGAGGTCTACATCATCGCGTTGCCCTTCTTCGGCATCATCACCGAAGTCCTGCCGGTCTTCAGCAAGAAACCGGTGTTCGGCTACATCGGTCTGGTCAGCGCCACCCTGCTGATCGCGGCCCTGTCGGTCGCGGTGTGGGCCCACCACATGTACGTCACCGGTGCGGTGAACCTGCCGTTCTTCTCCTTCATGACGTTCCTGATCGCCGTACCGACCGGGGTGAAGTTCTTCAACTGGATCGGCACCATGTGGGGCGGCAACATCACGATGGCGACGCCCATGCTCTGGGCCGTCGGCTTCCTGACCACGTTCCTGTTCGGTGGCCTGACGGGCGTCATCCTGGCCAGCCCGCCGCTGGACTTCGCGCTGTCGGACTCCTACTTCGTGGTCGCCCACTTCCACTACGTGGTGTTCGGCACCGTGGTGTTCGCGATGTTCGCCGGCTTCTACTTCTGGTGGCCGAAGTTCACCGGGCACATGCTGGACGAGCGGATCGGCAAGATCCACTTCTGGATGCTGTTCGTCGGCTTCCACACCACGTTCCTGGTGCAGCACTGGGTGGGGGTCGAGGGTATGCCACGGCGCTATGCGGACTACCTGCCCAACGACGGGTTCACCATCTTGAACCAGGTGTCCTCGGTCGGCGCGATCCT
>DATDAP010000111.1:0-6140 GCA_036525335.1 Microlunatus sp.
CTCGTCGAGGTCCTCGTCGGACAGCAGGGTCAGCCCGGCGCTTGCCTGGTCGGTTCTTGATTCCTCGCTCAGTTCGGTGCCGTCCACGGCGTCGCTGCCCAGGTCCGGGTAGAAGGACAGCAGGTCGCGCTGTTCGGTGCGGTCGGAGGTGAACAACGCCTCCTGGAAGGAGACCCGTAGATCATGGGTGTCGGCGAACGGCCGCTGGTCGTAGGCGCGTTCGGCGACCCAGGTCGGTCCCTGGACCAGCTTGCCGAAGGTGTCCACGAACTGTTCGCGGTTCATGGTGTTGACCTGGTCGAGGCGGATCACCCCGGAGCCCGGGGTGCCGGCCACCGCCGGTCCGCGCTTGCCGATGTGGTGGAAGACCAGGTTGAGCAGGATCGCGGTCAGGCTGCCCAGGGTGATGCCGCTGCCGAAGATGATCTGGGCCCAATCCGGGACCGCCTGGGCCACCTGCGGCTGGGCGGTGACGAACATGGCCAGGCCGATGCTGGTGCCCACGATGACCACGTTGCGATGGTCGTGGAAGTCGACCCGGGCCAGGGTCTGGATGCCGACCACGGCGACGGTGGCGAACATGGCGATCGCGGCGCCGCCGAGCACGGGGTGCGGGATGCTGGCCACCAGGGCGCCGGCCTTGGGGATCAGGCCGAGCAAGATCATGAACACGCCCGCCGCGGCCACCACGTAGCGGCTCTTGATCCGGGTCAGCCGGACCAGGCCGACGTTCTCGGCGAAGCAGGTGTAGGGGAAGGAGTTCAGCACGCCGCCGAGGAAGGTGGCCAAACCGTCCGCGCGCAGCGCCCGGGACACGTCCTCCGCGCCGACCCGCTTCTCCACGATCTCACCAGTCGCGAACACGTCACCGGTGGTCTCCACCGCGGTGATCAGCATGACCACGATCATCGAGATGATCGCCGCGATAGAGAATTTCGGGATGCCGAAGAAGAAGGGCGTGGTCACGCCGAACCAGGCGGATTCGGACACGCCGGAGAAATTGGCGTCACCCAGCAGTGCCGCCACCGCCGTGCCGACCACCAGCCCGAGCAGCACCGCGACGGTGGCCATGAACCCGCGGAACACCCGCTGGATGATCACGATCAGCGCCAGCGTGCCCATCGAATAGGCCAGGTACTTCGGGTTCGTCGGATCGGGATTGGCGGCGCCGCCGACGGCATCGGCCGCGGCCACCGGCAGCAGCGCGAGGCCGATGATGGTGATGACCGAGCCGGTGACCACCGGTGGGAAGAACCGGATCAGCTTGGCGAAGTACGGGGCGATGAAGAAGGTGAACAGTCCGGCGATGATCACCGCACCGTAGATGTAGAGCAGGCCCTCCGTGCCGCCGCCGGCGGCCATCGCGATGGCGATCATCGGCGACACCGCGGTGAACGTGACCCCCTGCAGCAGCGGCAGGCGCACACCGATCTTCCAGAACCCGACCGACTGGATGATCGAGGCGATGCCGCAGGTGAACAGGTCCGCGTTGATCAGGTGGATGAGTTCTTCCTGGGTCAGCCCGATCGCGTTGGCCAGCAGGATGGGCACGACCACCGCGCCCGCGTAGAACGCGAGCACGTGTTGGATGCCGTAGACGGCCAGGTTGGGGATCGGCAGGATCTGGTCGACGGGGTGCTTGATCGATTTCGTCCGGGCGGGCTTGCCGGGGGACGTGGTGGCAGACGTCATGGGAGCCCCTTCTGTCAGTGGGTGCATGCTCGGTCATGCTCCGGAGCGTGGATTGTGGATGTGTGGCGGGCCGCGGTCGGCGCGGTTACGAACCGCCCCCGAACGGGGGCGGTGGTCGGATGGATCGGGTCAGACGTCGGACCCGACGGGGCCATCGGAGCGGCAGGCGCGTCTCGAGGACATCGGCATGGCAGGACCTGCTCTCCGTTGAGCGGAACGGTGGCGAAGTGGTGGTCTCCGCTTTCGGAAGCGTTCTTCCGCAGATCGAAATATACTTGGTGATCCAGGGCACGTCAACATTTTGTTGAGGGAGTCTTCGGGGCGGCGATTCGGGCCGCCCACAGAGCTCAGTCGCGGTCCCGGTTGAGGTAGTTGTAGACCGTGAACCGGCTGACACCGAGTGCGGCGGCGACGCTTTCGACGGACTTGCGGTAGGAGAAGGCCCCGGCCTCCTCCAGCAGCCGGACCGCGCGCTGCTTCTCGGGTCGGGCCAGTTCGGTCAGCGGGGCGTCGAACTCCCGTTGCACGTCGGCGAGGATGCCGGTCAGCCCGCCCTCGTCCGGGCGGGCCTCCTCGTCGGTGGTGAGCCGGACGCCGGCCACCAGGGCTCCGCGCCAGGTCAGTGGCACGTCGGCGTCGGTGACGTCGTCGGCGGCGATCATGGTCGCACCGATCCGGTCCACCAGCGGACGCACGGCCGCGAGCAGCTCGCTCGCCTCGTCCATCAGGTTTCCGTGTGCAGCTGCAACGTGATCCGCGTGGCGCCGGCGTCCAGCGCCGCCGCCATCACCTCGCGCAGGGTGTCGAGCACCACGTCGCGCTCACCCTCGACCTCGGTGCCCAGCGGGCCGAAGTCGCCGGCCAGCCCGGCGGCCTGCACAACGTCCCAGGCCCGCCTGGCGTGGTCGGGTGGCTCACCCTCGCCGTGGAAGGGTTCGGTGGTGAACTCGGCGACGACCCGCACGAGCACGAGCGTACGACCGGCGCCCGGCTCGGAAGGGCTCCAGCGCGGAAGAAATGTGCGGCCTGTCGAACCTTCCTACCGCTCTGGCCGGGCTCATGCCGCGGTCCGGAGTTCGCACGTGTCCGAGCATGGCCGAGGCGTGCCGGGCCACCCCCGGCCTTGCAGTGCGGCGGTCAGCTGGGCCGCCACCTCGCATGGCCTGCCCACCACGTCCCGCCAGCCGAAACGCAGGACGGTGTCGCCCGACAGCGCCGCCATTTTGTCCCTGCGCAGGTCGCGGAACGCCTGCTCGACCGGATGAGCGATGCGGCCGTCGAGCTCGACGACGGTGGACCACCCGCGGTAGCGCACGTCGTGATGCTTGGTGCCGGTTGCCGAGGCTTCGCCTCGGTTGCGAAGTCCGCATGGCAGGCCGTGCGCGTGCTCGACGTCCCGCAGAAAGCGTCGCTCCAGGGGAGAGTGAACGCCCTGTTCGACGTCGGCCAGGACGTCGTTGATCAGCGACCGGTGGGGATGGCGAGTTCGTCCGGCCAGGGTGTCCTCAAGCCGCGGTGCTGTGGTCAGCCGGCGCTGGGTGGCTCGGGTCAGCACATCGACGACGCATTCCTCATCGGCCGTCACGAGGTGATCGAGCACCGAATGCTCGATTCGGGTGCGGGTGGGAGTTCGGCCTGGGTGCACCGACTCGGACGTCCAGGCCGACCGGTGGACCCGCAGTCCCAGCTGGGGCTTGACCCGCCGTGCCTCGGCAATGGTGACGTGGATGCATCCGGGGGTCGCGTCAAGCACGCCGTCCAGCCAGAGCGCCGTGCCGTGACTGAGTGCGGCACCGGCGCCGGCGTACAGCAGCGCGGCCCAGACTTTGCCGAGTTCGGCGGCCGGCCCGGCGTGCGTGAGTTAGACGCCGGGGAGGACGGTGCGCCACTGGCCGTTGGCCAGGTGACGGCGTGCCTGGGATCCGGTCAGTCCCAGCCCGAGCAGTTGCCGTCGGGCGATGACGCCGTGCTGCCCGGCGGCGATGTGCGCCCAGGCGGGCGTCGACCTGACGTTCCGCACTTCTCGATTGCGTTTTGACCCCCCACGTCGGTGCTGGTCAGTGCGACCCGCGGCCAGGGCCATGGTCTGGTGGTTGGTCGCGGAGCAGGATCTCGCTGGCGTCGGCTGACACCTTCTCCATCTGGGTGATGATGGCGTCGATCCGTTTTCGGTTGGCGATCCAGGCTCGGTACAGCTCGGCCTGGTTCCCGTTCAGGCGCCGGCTGACCGTCTTGCCTGCGACGGCCCGGCTCCACTGGTAGTACGGGCCGTGGCGCTGCGGCGGGTCGGCCTGGCAGCGGCAGCCCGGTTTGCCGCATGAGGTGTAGCGGCTCACGACGCTGCCCGGGCTGATGAAGCCGACGGTCGCGGCCTCGGCGGCCAGTTCCTCGGCCAGTGCCCGGTAGGTGCGCTGGAAGCGCTCGAGCTGACTAGGCACGACACACCTCGGCTCTTCCTGGTCACGTCCCCGATCACCGATCGGTCAGTAGTTATGCTGACCGATACCGGGGGGACTGTCAAGGAGGGCAACGATGACGACACCAGGACCGTTCACGTTGCGCAGCCAGCGGCTGGGCTGCCTGCCGATCGTCAACTTCTTCCTGACCCGCATCGGCCTGGCCGAGCATCTGCGCACCTACCTGCCCGCGGACGACGCCCGGCTGCGGCTGGCCCCGGCCGCGGTGGTCGCCGTGCTGGTGCGCAACATCGTGGCCGGTCACCGACCGGCCTACGCGCTCGGGGAGTGGGCCGGCCGCTATGACCCGGCGGTGCTGGGGCTCGCGCCGAGCGAGGCCGAGCTGCTCAACGACGACCGGGTCGGACGGACGCTGGACCGGCTCTTCGACAGTGATCGCGCGAGCCTGATCACCAAGATCGTGCTGGGGACGGTTCGCCAGTTCAGCATCCAGACCGACCAGCTGCACAACGACTCCACGACCGTCACGGTGACCGGCAACTACCCCGACGCTGACGGCCGATCCCGCGGCGGGAAGCCGACGCCGGCGATCCGCCATGGCCACAACAAGGACTTTCGTCCGGATCTGAAGCAGCTGCTGTTCATCCTCACGATCTCCGCCGACGGCGCGGTGCCGATCGCCTACCGGGTCGCGGACGGCAACACTGTCGACGACGTCACCCACATCCCGACCTGGGACGAGCTACGCGCTCTGGTCGGCCGGGCTGACTTCCTCTACGTCGCGGACAGCAAGCTGTGCTCGAAGCAGGCGATGGGCCACATACACGCCCACGGTGGACGTTTCGTCACGATCGTGCCGCACGGCCGGCGCGAGGACACCTGGTTCCGGGACTGGGCCCAAACCCACGCGCCGGCCTGGACCGAGGCCCGGCGGACAACCGGCGCCCGCCAGGGCGACCCAGACCGCATCTGGCGGACCTTCGAAGCGCCAGCGCCGTCCGTCGATGGCTACCGAGTGATCTGGGTGCACTCCAGCAGCAAAGCGGCCCGCGACGCCGGGACCCGAGCCGCCCGGATCGAGGCCGGGCTCGCCGCGATCGACGCGGTCGCCGCCCGACTGGGCAGCCCGAAGACACGGATCAAGACCAAGGTCGCCGCCGAACAGGCCGCCACCACAGCCCTAGCCTCGGCCGGGGCCACCCGCTGGGTCGGCTTCACCATCACCGAAACGACCGAGGTCGACCACCGACAGGAAACCCGCGGCCGCCCCGGCGCCCAGACCCGCTACCGGCGCACCGAGAAGAAGGTCTTCACCATCACCGCCGCCATCCGCGCCGACAAGGTCGCCTACGACGCGGTCACCGACGGCTGCTTCCCGACCATCACCAACGACACCGTGATGACCGGAGCCGAAGTCCTCGCCGCCTACCACTACCAGCCGAACCTCGAGCGCCGAAACCATCTGCTCAAAGGGCCGCAGGAAGTCGCACCGGTCTACCTCGAGACAGCGCACCGAATCGAAGCGCTGCTGCTGTGCCACTTCCTGGCCATGCTCACCGAGGCACTCATCGAACGCGAGATCCGAACCTCAATGAGCACCCAAGGACTGGCCGGCATCCCGCTCTACCCCGAACTCCGCAACTGCCCCGCCCCCAGCGCCCCGCGCATCCTGGAGATCTTCAACGACGTCCAACGCCACCAACTCGTCAACGACGACGGCCAGATCGTGCAGACCTTCCAGCCCGAACTCACCGACCTACAACAACAGGTCCTGGACCTCCTACACATTCCGGCCAGCGTCTACACCCCAACAGCTGACCGCTGAAGTGGGGGCCAAAACGCGATCGAGAAGTGCGGAACGTCAGTTGCATCACCTGCAACACCCTTAATACGCACCGGGCTGGCCGCGTCGCCGCCGACCCCGGGTTCGCCGGCGAGCTCATCGTGGCCCGGGCGACCGCCGACCCGCCGGACTGGGTGGCCGATCCGCCGCTCGTCGATCGGAGGTTTGTCGTCGCCAACCCCGACGAG
>DATDAP010000112.1:0-3804 GCA_036525335.1 Microlunatus sp.
GCCGTGGTGAAGCCGATCTTGACCTGGATGGCGATCAACGCCTTGCCGAAGACGTGCGACAGCGGCAACCAGAGGTACTGCACGTCGTCGGGGCTGATGATGTCGTACGCCTCGATGGCTGCGCCCTCGTACGTCCACGCCGACTGGGCCAGCCGGACGCCCTTGGGGCGACCCGTGGTGCCGGAGGTGTAGATCAGGGTGGCCAGGGTGTCCGAACCCGTGGCGGCGATGGCATCGTCGACCACCGTCGGGTGCTCGGCGAGATGGGCCCGGCCGAGGTCGCGGAACTCCGACCAGGTCAGCACCAGCTCGTGCTCGGCCTTGCCCGAGAACTGCACGATCTTGACCACCGACAGCTCATCGAGATGATCGACGACCTTGGCCACCTGGAAGTCGTCCTCGGCGAACACGACCTTGGACTCCGAGTCGCCCAGGATGAAGGCCACGTCCTCGTGCTGGGTCGTCGGGTAGACGGTCGTCGTGGCGCCACCGGCGCTCATGATGCCCAGGTCCGCCAGGATCCACTCGATCCGCGTACCGGAGGCGATCGCGACCCGGTCCTCGGTCTGCAGTCCCAGTGACAGCAGCCCGGCCGCGACCTCGTCGGCCGCCGTCTTCGTCTCGGTCCAGGTGAGCGACACCCAACGTTCGCCGTCGAGGTAGCGGAACGCCTCCCGTGGTCCGGACTCCTCCGCCCGGATCTTCAGCATCGCGCCGACGCTCGATGGACGGTTGGCGAGCAGCGCTTCCTGTTGCGCGAGGGGCATCATCGTCGAGGTCACCTTCGGTCATGGGGAGGTAGGCCGGCGCCGCGTGGCCAGGTGACGAGCAGCCTAGTCACTTCCCGCGGCTGCGCACCCCCGGAGACGACGTTTCTCGCCGTCCTCTCAGCGTTCCGTCCGCTCAGCTCAGCCGTTGGAGGATGATCGCCATCCCCTGCCCGCCGCCGACGCACATCGTCTCCAGACCGAGCTCGACGTCATGGCGCTGCATCGCGTTCAACAGCGTGGTCATGATCCGCGCCCCGGTCGAACCGAAGGGGTGGCCGAGCGCGATGGCCCCGCCGTGCACGTTCAGTCGGTCCTCGTCCAGCCCGAGCGCACGCTCGGACGCGATCACCTGAGCGGCGAACGCCTCGTTGATCTCCACCAGACCGAGGTCGGCGAGCGACAACCCGGCCTGGCCCAGTGCGCGACGGGTCGCCTCGACCGGTCCGACCCCCATGATCTCCGGGCTCAGCCCGGTGGCGGTGGAGGTCACGATCCGAGCCAGTGGGGTGAGCCCGAGCTCGGCCGCCCGAGCCCCGCTCATGATCACCACGGCCGCGGCTCCGTCGTTCAAGGGGCAGCAGTTGCCGGCCGTCACGGTTCCGTCGGCGCGGAAGACCGGCCGGAGGGTCGAGACGGCAGCCAGTGTCGTACCGGGTCGTGGTCCGTCGTCGGTGGTGACCACGGTGCCGTCGGCCAACGTGACCGGTGCGATCTCGGAGGCGAACACCCCGGCGGCGATCGCCTGCTCGGCGAGGTTCTGCGACCGGACCCCGAAGGCGTCCTGATCGGCCCGACTGACGCCGTACGCGGTCGCCACGTTCTCGGCCGTCTGCCCCATGGCGATGTAGATGTCGGGGAGCTCGCCGTCGAGCCGCGGGTCGTGCCAGCGCTCGTTGGTCTCGGCGGTCCGCACGGTGCGAGCACCGGCCGCGGCGAACAGCGGGTTCTGGGTGTCGCTCGGATCGACGCCGGCCGAGCCGAAACCGCGGTAGCGGGAGACGCACTCGACACCGGCGGACACGTACGCGTCGCCCTCCCCCGCCCAGATCGCGTGCGTGGCCATCCGCGCGGTCTGCACGCTCGAGGCACAGAACCGGTTGACGGTGGCGGCCGGCACGGTGTCCAGCCCCAGCTGGACCGCGACCCGGCGGGCCAGGTTGCCGCCGTGCTCGTCGCGCGGCTCGGCGCAGCCGAGGTAGAGGTCATCCAGCGTGGCCGGGTCGAATCCCGGGAGCTTCGCCAGCGCGGCCTCGATCACCCCGGCGGCCAGGTCGTCGGGACGTACGCTCGCCAGCGAGCCCTTGACCGCTCGGCCGATCGGCGTCCGCGCCGTGGCGACGATGACGGCGTCGCGGTCGGCGGGTCGACGGTCGAACCCGGTGTCGTCGCGGCCCGACTCGAAGGCCCAGGTCATGAGCGGAGCCTCTCGGGAGTGCAGGAGCGATTCTGGGCGACACGTTCTTCGTCGTCCGGAATCGCGACGAACGAGCGAGACACTGCGGAGCCCAGGACCACGGAGCGCGGAGCGCGACCGTCAGACACGGTCATGAGCGGAGCCTCTCGGGAGTGAGGAGTGATTTACAGACCCAGGTCACGACCGATCAGCTCCTTCATGATCTCGTTGGAGCCGGCCCAGATCCGGGTCACCCGGGCGTCGGCCCAGGCCCGAGCGACGCGGTACTCGTTCATGTAGCCGTAGCCACCCCAGAGCTGCAAGCAGGCGTCCAGCACCGAGTTCTGCACCTCCGCGCTCCACCACTTGGCCTTGGCCGCATCCACCGCCGAGAGCGTGCCGGCGAGCTGCTGCATGATGCACGCGTCGATGAAGGCTTGGGTCACCTCGCACTGGGTGACCAGCTCGGCCAGCGCGTGCTTGTTCACCTGGAAGGAGCCGATCGGCTGCCCGAAGGCCTGCCGCTCCTTCGCGTACGCGAGCGTCTCGTCCAGGATCTGCCGGGCGTGGGCGAGGTTGCTGACCGCGGCACCGACGCGCTCGGTGACCAACCGCTCCATCATGTAGATGAAGCCCTGGTCGATCTCCCCGATGACATTGGCCGAGGGGACGCTGACGTCGGCGAAGAAGAGCTCGGCGGTGTCGGACTCCGGCTGACCGATCTTGTCGAGCTTGCGACCACGCTCGAAGCCGGGCATCCCGGTCTCGACGCCGAACAACGTGATTCCGCGGGCCCGCTTCTCGGGGCTGGTACGGGCCGCGACCACAACCAGATCCGCGGAGTAGCCGTTGGTGATGAACGTCTTGGAGCCGTTCAGGATCCAGTCGTCGCCATCCCGCACGGCGGTGGTCTTCAGGTTGGCGAGATCGGAACCACCCGAGGGCTCGGTCATCGCGATGGCCGTGATCAGCTCGCCGGTACAGAACTTCGGCAGCCAGCGGCGCTTCTGCTCATCGGTGCACAGATCCACCAGGTAGGGCGCGACGCAGTCGGCGTGGATGCCGACGCAGGAGGAATAGGCGAAGGCGAACTTGGACAGCTCTTCGGCCAGCACCATCGCGTACCGAGAGTCCTCGACCCCGGCGCCGCCGTACTCGGCGGGGATGTTCAATCCGAGGAGGTCCTGCTTGCCCAGCTCCAACCAGAGCTCGCGACCGAACTCGTGGTTCGCGATGTGCTTTTCCTGGTTGGGCCGGAGCTGGCGCTCCACGAAGGTCCGGCAGCTCTCCCGGAAGGCTTCATGGTCTTCGTCGAAGATGGTTCGCAACATTGCGTGAAACCCCCACTGCGTCGATGCTTGACGACCACTATGTTACTCGCCAGTAGCAAGTGCTGGATAGCACTTTCGACGCGGCGGGGTTTCCGCACGCCGCCCATCGGCACCCAGCCGTCAGGTCTTGACAGCCGCGCCCGGCAGTCAGACCTTGACAGCTTCTATCGGCCGTCAGGCCCTGACGGCTTCGATCGCCAGGGTGATGTCGACCTTGTCGCCGATCAGCAGCTTGCCGCCGTCGAGCGGGACGTTGAAGGTGACGTTGAAGTCCTTGCGGTCGATCGAGGTGTGCGCCTCGGCGCCGAGC
>DATDAP010000113.1:0-8856 GCA_036525335.1 Microlunatus sp.
GGAGGAGAAGGGGATCCCGGCGACCACCACGACGGAGACGTACGCGGCGATCCGGGTCGACATCGACAACCGGCGCTGGGCCGGGGTGCCGTTCTACCTGCGGACCGGCAAGCGGCTGGCCCGACGGGTGACCGAGATCGCTCTCGGTTTCAAGCGCGCACCGCACCTGCCGTTCACCGCCACCGACACCGAGGAGCTGGGCTACAACGCCCTGGTGCTGCGAATCCAGCCCGACGAGGGGGTGACGCTGCGGTTCGGGGCCAAGGTTCCCGGCACCCAGATGGAGATCCGCGAGGTGAACATGGACTTCGCGTACGGCGGCTCCTTCACCGAGTCCTCCCCGGAGGCCTACGAGAGGTTGATCCTGGACGTGCTGCTCGGCGACCCACCGCTGTTCCCACAGCACGAGGAGGTCGAGCTGTCCTGGCAGATCCTGGATCCGATCCTGGACTACTGGGCGAGCCTGGAGGCCCCACCGGAGGACTACGAACCCGGCGGCTGGGGACCTTCCAACGCGACCGAGATGCTCGCCCGCGACGGCCACGTGTGGAGGCGTCCATGATCATCGCCCTGCCTGAGACCACCACCGCCAAGATCTCCTCCGCCCTGCTGCGGGCCCGGCGCAACGCCGGCAGTCCGGCCATGGGCATGGTGCTGACTCTGCTCGTGGTCTGCGACGAGAAGGAGTACGAGTCCGCGCTCAAGGCCGCGATGGAATCCGGTCGGGAACATCCGGCCCGGATCCTGCTCATCGTCACGGCCTCGGGTCGCACGGCCAGTCTCGACGCCGAGCTGCGGATCGGGGAGGGGACGCCCGGTGAGGTCGTCGTGCTGCGGATGCGCGGACCGCTCGCGGCGCACCCGGCCTCCGTGGTCCGGCCGCTGCTGCTGCCGGACTCCCCCGTCGTCATCTGGTGGCCCGGCAAGGCACCGGCCCAGGGCGCCGACGACGAGCTCGCTTCGCTCTCCGTACGTCGGGTCACTGACGCCGCGGCCGCGAAGCGACCGCTGGCCGAGCTGAAGGCCAGGGCCCTCGACTACCAGCCCGGCGACACGGATCTGGCCTGGACCCGACTGACCCGGTGGCGAGCGCTGCTGGCCGCTGCGCTCGACCAGTACCCGGCGCGGATCAACGGCGCGACGGTCGAGGCGGAGCGCAGCAGCCCGTCGGCCGATCTGCTCGCCGCCTGGCTGCAGTCCTGTCTGAAGGTGAAGGTGGCCCGCAAGATCACCGCCGGGCCGGGGATGACTGCCGTCCGGATGAGCACGGCGGCCGGTGACATCGCGATCACCCGGTCCGACGGCCTGCTGGCCTCCTACACGGTGCCGGGGCAGCCGGAGCGTCTGGTGGCGCTGAAGCGTCGGGAGACCACGGACCTCATCACCGAGGAACTGCGGCGGATGGACGACGACGACGTCTACGCGCACGCGTTGCTGGCCCTCCAGCGCTACCGGGAAGGGGCGTCGCCGGCCCGGACCGCGGCCGCCCGGCCATCGGCCAAGAAGGCGGCCAGCACCCGTGCCGTGGCGTCGGAGACGGTGCCGGCTGGTCAGGCGGCCAAGAAGGCGGTGTCGGCTGGTCAGGCGGCTAAGAAGGCGGTGCCGGCTGGTCAGGCGGCGAAGAAGGGGGGGCCGGTCAAGAAGGCGGCGGCCAAGAAGACTGTCTCGAAGCAGGCAGCGCCGGCCAAGAAAGCGACCGCCAAGAGGGTGTCACCGGCCAAGAAGGTGTCACCGGCCAGGAAGGCTGCACCGGC
This sequence comes from Microlunatus sp., assembly GCA_036525335.1. GTDB lineage: Bacteria > Actinomycetota > Actinomycetes > Propionibacteriales > Propionibacteriaceae > Microlunatus. The sequence goes on from DATDAP010000113.1 coordinate 1,755, forward strand.
CAGAGAGGCGCCCGCCAGAAAGCGGGCGACGAAGTCGACCGCCGCCGGCCAGGAGGGTTGAGTCCATGGCGTCCCGAGCCGAGATCCTGGTGCACAGCAGCGCCGACGACGTGGCGGAGGCGCTGGCGGCGCGGCTGATGTCGAGGTTGGTCGAGCTCCAGCGAGACGCCCGTACCCCGCAGGTCGCCCTGACGGGCGGTCGGATCGCCACCAAGGCCTACCAGCGCATCGGGCTGGAGGGGCGCAGCTCCGCCGTCAACTGGAGTCGGGTCGGGCTGTGGTGGGGGGACGAGCGCTTCGTGGCCGCGGACGACGACGACCGGAACGCCCACCAGGCGCTGACGGCGTTGTCGACGCTGCCACTCGATCTGGAGCGGGTGCACCCGATGCCGGCGTCGGGTGACGGGCTCGATCTCGACGGTGCCGCGGAGGCCTACGACGCCGAGCTCGGTCAGACCGCCTTCGACATCTGCCTGCTCGGAATGGGCCCCGACGGCCACGTCGCGTCCCTCTTCCCCGAGCACCCGTCGTCCTACGCCGACGGGCGGGTCATCCCGGTGCGGTCCTCCCCCAAGCCTCCCCCGGAACGGATCTCCCTGACGCTCCAGGTGATCAACCGGGCGGCCGAGGTGTGGTTCTGCGTGACCGGCGCGGACAAGGCCACAGCGGCCCGGCTGGCGCTGTCGGGCGCGGGTCCGCTGCAGATTCCGGCGGCCGGTGTCCAGGGCCGCGAGCGCACTCTGTGGCTGGTGGATCGCGAGGCGGCCGCCGAGCTGCCGCCGAATCTGGTTCAGCACGGCCTGATCTGACGGCTCGCGGCTGGGTGCTGGCTCATCCCCGTTGTCGGAGACAAGCCAGCACCTCAACCCTTCACCAGCCCACCAGATCTGCGTCGAGGGCCTCCCGGCAGTGCGGACAGCGCTGCAGCGGGTCCTTCCATCCCCGAGCCCGGAGGATGGCCGCCACCTCCACGGCGACCAAGCACGATCGTTCGGTCACATCCGGCCAGCCGTAACGGAGAGTGACTTCGCCCTGCAGGAGGGCCGCGTTGTCGCGGCGCGAGTCCCGCAGCTGCTCGGTGACGTGGACCTGCCCGTCGAGTTCCACCAACGTGGCGTACCTGTCGTAGCGGACGTCGCGGTACGCACGTCCGCGCTGGGCTCGGGCTTGGCGGGTCCCCCGGGGCAGCCCATGCGCTCGCTCCACGTCCTGCAGGTAGCGGAGCTCGAGTGCCGACTGGGCTCCCTCGATGACGTCGTCGAGCAGAGCGTGCAGATGAACGCGGTGGCGGACACGCGTCCGCCGGTCGACGCACGACAGGATCCGGCGTCCGGTGGTGCGCCTGCCCTGCACGGCTTTGGTCACCAGTTCGAGCACCTGGTTCTCCTCGGCTTCAGCACAGAGATCGACCACGGTGTCCTCGATGGTGGTGCGCGGAGGGGCTCCGGGACTGCGCGCATCGCGGACACCGCTGGTCTCGCGTCGGAAGACCCAGCTGTCGCGGTCGACGATGTCGCGTCCTTTCGGCACCAGGACCGAGACTGACCGGGGTTCATCCACCAGACCCCACAGATGCCCTGCCGCCGAGAACCCGAGCCGAGAGCGCGGGCCACCCAGCAGCACCCCGGCCCAGGCCCGAGCCGGCCATGCCGGATCGCCGGTCTCGACCAGATAGATGCCGGTGGCGAGCCGTCGCCAGTGACCCTGTCGCACCAGCCGATCGGCCGAGTGCAGAGGGAAGGACAAGCTGAGCAGCTGCTGAGCGCTGACGACCCCGGCCTGGGCATGAGCCAGCTGCCGGAGTGCGTCCGGGGGATCACGACGAGGGTGCACAACACCAGTCAAAGGACGTGATGACGATTCGACCGGGGCGCCAGCGGATCTGTGGATGCCGCTTCAGCTGGCAGTCAGCCTGTGGATGCTGGCTCGTCTCCGTCCACGGGGACGAGCCAGCCCACAGTTGTCGAAAACGGTGCTCAGTACGAAAACGGTGCTCAGTAGATGACTTCGCCGGCCGCTCGGCGGTCGCGGAGCGCCTGCAGGGCTTCCTTGAGGATGTCGGCGGCCTCGGCGTCGGAGCGGCGCTCCTTCACGTAGGCGAGGTGCGTCTTGTAGGGCTCGATCTTCGGCGGCGGCGGTGGGTTGGTGGAGTCCAGGTTCGAGGGCAGACCGCAGCGCGGGCAGTCCCAGGTCTCCGGGACCGGCGCGTCCGCGGCGAACGCCGGCCGGGTCTCGTGGCCGTGCGCACAGTAGTAGGAGACATACAGCCGTGGGGCGGCATCGCCTCGCTCAGCCTCTCCCATCGGGCCGGCACCAACCCGGCTGCCGCGGATGGCACTTCCACCGGTCACGCTGCGTCCTTCCTCGTCATGGAGTCACACCTCATCGGACTCGCGTCCGTCCTGCTGCGTACTGCACCCTCAGGCGCCGAGCTTGTAGAGCAGACCTAGCGCCACGATGCACGCCAGCCAGATCACCGACACGATGATCGTCAACCTGTCCAGGTTCTTCTCCGCGACCGAGGCGCCACCCATCGACGTCGACATGCCGCCACCGAAGAGGTCGGACATGCCGCCGCCCCGTCCCTTGTGCATGAGAACGAAAAGGGAAAGGACGACACTGGTGAGAACCAACACGATCGAGAAGATCAAGATCGGTGTGGTCATCATCACGATCGGCGCCGAAATCACGCGCGCTAGCCTAACTCACCGAACCTGGTCCCGAAGAACCCGCGAGATCGCGCACACCATCCAGACCAAAGCCCGGCAGGCGAGATCACAGAGACGGCAGGTCGTAGAACCGGGCGATCGCGGAGAACTCGTCCACGTTCAGGGCGGCACCGCCCACCAGCGCACCATCCACATCGGGCTTCTCCATGATCGACGCCACGTTGTTGGCCTTCACGGAGCCGCCGTAGAGCACCCGGACCTGCTCGGCGACGGCGTCCCCGTGGTGCTGGGCGAGCCAACCACGGATGGCCCCGCACACCTCCTGCGCGTCCTCGGGGGTTGCGACCTCGCCCGTGCCGATCGCCCACACGGGCTCGTACGCGATGACGACCTTGGTCAGCTGGTCGGCGGTGAGGTCGGCGAGTGAGCCGGCCACCTGAGCCAGCGTGTACGGCACGTGCTCGCCGGCCTTGCGCACCTCGAGGCCCTCGCCCACGCAGACGATCGGAATCAGCCCCCGATCAAGGGCCTGCGCGGTCTTGGCGTTGACGATGGCGTCCGTCTCGTGGTGGTACTCGCGACGCTCGGAGTGCCCGACGGCGACGTAGGTGCAACCGAGCTTCACCAGCATGTCCGCAGAGATGTCCCCGGTGTAGGCCCCGGAGAGGTGCTGCGACAGGTCCTGAGCCCCGTAGGCGAGCTCCAGCCTGTCACCGTCGACCAGAGTCTGGACCGTCCGGAGATCGGTGAAGGGGGGCAGCACGACGACCTCGCTCTTCGCGGGGTCGTGCTTCTTGTCCTCCAGTGTCCAGGCCAGCTTCTGCACCAGCCCCACGGCCTCGACGTGGTTCAGGTTCATCTTCCAGTTACCGGCCATCAACGGCTTGCGGGTCACGCGCCTTCTCCTTCTTCCAGGACTGCCACACCGGGCAGCGTCTTGCCTTCGAGATACTCCAGGCTCGCTCCGCCGCCGGTCGAGATGTGACCGAACGCCTCATCGAGGAACCCTAGATGGCGGACCGCCGCCGCCGAATCGCCACCGCCGACGACGGACAGCCCGTCGACCTCGGTCAGAGCCTGCGCAACCGCCTTGGTACCGCCCGCGAACGCCTCCCACTCGGCCACGCCCATCGGACCGTTCCAGAAGACGGTCTTGGCCCCGGCCACGACCGAGGCGAACACCTTCGCCGACTCGGGACCGATGTCGAGACCGAGCTCGTCGTCCGGGATGGCGTTCGCGGCCACCACGGTGGCCGGCGAGTCGGCCTTGAACTCCGGCGCGACGATGATGTCGGACGGCAGCACGATCTGCTTGCCGCCGGAGGCCGCTTCGTTCAGGTAGCCCTTGACCGCTTCGATCTGATCGGCCTCGAGCAGGCTCTTGCCCACCGGATACCCCTGGGCGGCCAGGAAGGTGAAGAGCATGCCGCCACCGATCACCAGGGTGTCGGCGGTCTTGATCAGGTTCGCGATCACCGCGAGCTTGTCGGACACCTTCGCGCCTCCGAGCACGACCACGTACGGCCGCGCCGGGTCGACGGTCAGCTGCTTGAGCACCTCGACCTCGTTCTCGACCAGCGAGCCGGCCGCACTCGGCAGGCGCTGCGCCAGCTCGTAGACCGAGGCCTGCTTGCGGTGCACGACACCGAAGCCGTCGGAGACGAACACGTCACCGAAGGCGGCGTACTTGTCGGCCAGCGCCGCCCGCTCGGCCTCGTCCTTGGAGGTCTCGCCCGGCTCGAACCGGACGTTCTCCAGCATCGCGACCTCGCCGTCGGCGAGCGCGGCGACGGTCTCCGTCGCGGACGGGCCCACGGTGTCGGCGGCCAGCTTGACCTCGGTGCCCAGCAGCTCACCGAGTCGCCGAGCGGCCGGGGCCAGGGAGTACTTGGGGTCGGGTGCCCCCTTGGGGCGACCCAGGTGAGCGAGGATGATCACCTTCGCTCCAGCCCCGCGGAGCTGGTTCAGCGTGGGCAGCGACGCCTTGATCCGACCGTCGTCGGTGATCTGGCCGTCAGCCAACGGAACGTTCATGTCGCAGCGGATGACCACCCGCTTGCCCTGCAGGTCACCAAGATCAGCAACCGACTTCACGATGCCTCCCAGCACAGCCGTACGTGTTCACGAGGTCGAACGGATGCCAGGGTTCAGGTGCCCCGGCGTGCGGGAGCCGGGCGGACCCGATCGAAGAGATCGAGCACCGACCCGGCTCCGGCGCTGCGTCAGAGGGACTTGCCGACCAGACCGACGAGGTCGACCAGGCGGTTGGAGTAGCCCCACTCGTTGTCGTACCAGCCGATGACCTTGACCAGGTCGCCCGACACCTTGGTGAGTGGCGCGTCGAAGATGCAGGAGGCCGGATCGGTGACGATGTCGGTCGACACCAGCGGCGCCTCGCTGTACTTCAGGTAGCCCTTGAGCGGACCCTCCGCGGCAGCCTTGACCGCGGCGTTGACCTCCTCTGCCGAGGTCTCGCGGCCGGCCTGGAAGGTCAGGTCGGTGGCGGAGCCGGTGGGCACCGGCACCCGGATGGCGAAGCCGTCCAGCTTGCCCTTGAGCTCCGGCAGCACCAGGCCGATGGCCTTGGCGGCGCCCGTGGAGGTCGGCACCATGTTGAGGGCGGCCGCGCGGGCGCGACGCGGGTCGCTGTGCGGGCCGTCCTGCAGGTTCTGATCCTGGGTGTAGGCGTGGATCGTCGTCATCAGACCCTTGACGATGCCCACCGAGTCGTTCAGCGCCTTGGCCATCGGGCCGAGGCAGTTGGTGGTGCAGGACGCGTTGGAGATGATGTGGTGAGTCGCCGGATCGTAGAGCGAGTCGTTGACACCGAGGACGACGGTCAGGTCCTCGTTCTTCGCCGGGGCGGAGATGATGACCTTCTTGGCGCCGCCGTCGATGTGGGCCTTGGCCTTGGTCGCGTCGGTGAAGATGCCGGTGGACTCCACCACGATGTCGGCACCCACGTCGCCCCAGGGCAGGTCGGCCGGGTTGCGTTCCTCGAAGACCTTGATGGACCTGCCGTCGACCGAGATGTCGGTGTCGGAGGCCACCACGTCGCCGGGCAGTCGGCCGAGGATCGAGTCGTACTTCAGCAGGTTCGCCAGGCTGGCGTTGCTGGTCAGGTCGTTGACGGCCACCACTTCGATGTCAGCGCCGGAGGCGAGCGCGGCGCGGTAGAAGTTCCGGCCGATCCGGCCGAAGCCGTTGATTCCCACTCGTACGGTCATGCGTGCCTTCTCCTCAGGTCGGAACGGCCCCAGTCATCGGGAGCCGAGAGACACCATAACCAACGTCGCCGGGGCCACCGACGGGTGGTTCGTTCGTCTCATCCGGGCCTCGGGACCCTGCGCCGACGCCGGTAGAGGAGCTGTACGGGCAGTGGTGCCCCGGCGAGCGGCGCTGTTCAGTCCCCGTCATCCAGTAGATCGACGCTCAGGCCGGCCTCGGTGTTCGGGATGCCCAGCTCGGCCGCTCGCTTGTCGGCCGTGGCCAGCAGCCGCCGGATCCGCCCCGCCACCGCGTCCTTGGTGAGCTGGGGGTTGTGCAGCTGTCCCAGCTCCTCCAGACTCGCCTGCTTGTTCTCGACCCGCAGCACACCGGCGGCCTTGAGGTGGTCGGGGACGTCGTCACCGAGGATCTCGAGCGCCCGCTCGACCCTCGCCCCCGCGGCCACCGCGGCTCGCGCGGAGCGGCGGAGATTGGCGTCGTCGAAGTTGGCCAGCCGGTTGGCCGAGGCCCGCACCTCCCGTCGCATCCGCCGGTCCTCCCAGATCAGCACGGAGTCGTGAGCTCCCATCCGGGTGAGCAGCGCGGCGATCGCATCGCCGTCCCGGATCACCACCCGGTCGATGTTGCGGACCTCGCGGGCCTTGGACCCGATCCCGAGCCGACGAGCCGCTCCGACCAGGGCCAACGCCGCTTCCGGGCCCGGGCAGGTGACCTCCAGGGCCATCGAGCGGCCCGGCTCAGTCAGCGAACCGTGGGCCAGGAACGCACCGCGCCAGGCGGCCTCGCAGTCACCCAGGCTGCCGCTGACGATCTGGGCGGGCAGTCCTCGGGCCGGCCGGCCGCGACCGTCGACCAGACCGGTCTGTCGGGCCAGGGCCGAGCCGTCCTTGATCACCCGGACGACGTAGCGCGTACCGCGCCGGATGCCGGAGCCGCTGACGATGACGAGCTCCGAGTCGTGGCCGAACACATCGCCCACCTCGGTCCGCAGCCGGCGCGCGGCCGCGCCGGTGTCCAGCTCGGCCTCGATCACGATCCGGCCGCTGACGATGTGCAAACCACCCGCAAACCGCAGTGTGGAAGCGATCTCGGCCTTGCGGTTGCTCGGTCGGGTCACCTTGACCGTCGCCAGCTCCGCCTTCACCTGCGCCGTCATCGCCATCCGTGCATGATGCCACGGGTCTGTGTCCCGCTTTGCCGAAGTG
>DATDAP010000114.1:0-8259 GCA_036525335.1 Microlunatus sp.
CGGTCGATGTCCCAGCCGTACTCCTCGCTGGCCGCCGCGATCTGGTCGAAGCCCTGGGAGTAGGCGACCACCTTGGAGGCGTACAGAGCCTGCCGGACGTCCTCCACGAACGCGTCCACGTCCTCGATCGACCACTCCGCCGCGTGCGCCGGCAGCACGGACCGGGCCGCCTCCCGCTGCGGCACCGACCCCGACAGCGCCCGGGCGAAGGTGGCCTCCGCGATCCCGGTGATCGGCACCCCCAGATCCAACGCGTTCTGCACCGTCCAGCGACCGGTGCCCTTCTGCTCGGCCTGGTCGGCGATCACGTCCACCAGCGGCTCACCGTCGGCGCCGGTCTGGGACAGCACCTCGGCGGTGATCTCGATCAGGAACGACTCCAGGTCACCCTCGTTCCAGGAACGGAAGATGTCGGCGATCTCCGCAGCCGACTTCCCGGTGCCCTGCTTGATCAGGTCGTACGCCTCCGCGATCAGCTGCATGTCGGCGTACTCGATGCCGTTGTGCACCATCTTCACGAAGTGACCGGCACCGTCGGGGCCCACGTAGGTGCAGCACGGGGTGCCGTCCACCTTCGCCGAGATCGACTCCAGCAGCGGACCCAGCGACTCATACGACTCCCGCGACCCACCCGGCATGATCGACGGGCCGTTCAGCGCGCCCTCCTCGCCGCCGGAGACACCCGAGCCGACGAAGTGCAGGCCCTGGGCCTTGAGGTCGTTCTCCCGCCGGATGGTGTCGGGGAAGTGGGCGTTGCCGGCGTCGATGATGATGTCGCCCTCCTCCAGCAGCGGCACCAGCTCCGAGATCACCGCATCGGTCGGGCTACCGGCCTTCACCATGATGATGACGCGCCGCGGCCGCTCCAACGAGGCGACGAAGTCGGCCATCGACTCCGACGCGATGAACGTGCCGTCGTCGCCGTGGTCGGCGACCAGCGACTCGGTCTTGGCGTAGCTGCGGTTGTGGACGGCGACACGGTGCCCGTGACGGGCGAAGTTGCGGGCCAGGTTGCGGCCCATCACCGCCAGGCCGGTGACACCGATCTGCGCGAGCTCAGTCATGATCTGCGTTCCTTCCGGGTGAGGTGCACTCGACCCGTTGTCGTGCGTGGGTTGCTTCGGGACCGGTCGGTCAGGAGTTGGACGCTTGGTCGAGCTGGCCGCGGACGGTGTCCTCGAGCTCGGTCCAGGAGACCTTGAACTTCTCGACCCCTTCGGTTTCCAGGATGTCGACCACCTCGTCGTAGGACACGCCCGCAGCTTCGAGGCGGTCCATCACCTCTCGAGCGTCGGCCGCGGAGCCGGTCACGGTGTCACCGTGGACCTCGCCGTGGTCGGCGAACGCATCCAGGGTCTGCTCCGGCATGGTGTTCACGGTGCCGGCGACGACCAGCTCGCTCACGTAGAGGGTGTCCGGCAGCGACGGATCCTTGACGCCGGTCGACGCCCACAGCGGACGCTGCTTGTTCGCGCCCTGGGCGGCGAGCGCCTCCCAGCGTTCCCCGCCGAACGACTGCTGGTAGAGCTCATAGGCCAGCCGGGCGTTCGCGATCGCTGCCTTGCTCTTCAACGCGTCGGCCTCATCGGTGCCGATGGCGTCGAGACGTTTGTTCACCTCGCTGTCGACGCGGGAGACGAAGAACGAGGCAACGGAGTGGATGCTGCTCAAGTCGTGGCCGTTCGCGGCCGCCTGCTCCAGACCGTCGAGATAGGCCTGGATAACGGCCCGGTAGCGGTCCAGGGCGAAGATCAGCGTCACATTCACGCTGATCCCTTCGGCGATGGTCGCGGTGATCGCGGCGAGTCCAGGTTCGGTGGCCGGGATCTTGATCAGGGCGTTCGGGCGTTCGACCGACTTCCACAGGTCGACGGCCTCGGCGCTGGTGGCGTCGGTGTCCATGGCCAACAGCGGGCTGACCTCGATCGACACCCGCCCGTCGACCCCGTTGGAGGACCGGAACGTCTCGGTCAGCACATCGCAGGCGTTGCGGACGTCATCGGTGGTCAAGGCACGGATCGTGTCGTGGACCGACGCACCGCGGGCGGCCAGCTGCGCCACCTGGTCGTCGTAAGCGCTGCCCTTGCTCAGAGCCGCCGCGAAGATGGTCGGGTTGGTGGTCACGCCGGTGACGGACCGCGTGGCGACGAGGTCGGCCAGGTTCCCGCTGTCGAGGCGGTCCCGGGACAGGTCGTCCAACCAGATGGAGACGCCGGCGTCGGCGAGGTTCTTCAGTCGATTGCTCATGATGTCCTCCAGAAAGGGATGCGGATGGAGAGGTGGATGGTGGTCAGGCGACGGTGTCGCCGGCGTGCTGGCGGTCCGCGGTCGTGATCGAGCCACTCGCGGCCCGACGGGGTGCAGTGCCGTCGGCGGTTGCAGCCTGCAGGCTGTGCTTGGCGGCGGCGGCGACCGAGGCACCGGTGAAGCCGAACGTGTCGAACAGGAGCCCGGCGGCGGCGCTCGCGCCGAAGTGGTCGATGCTGATGATCTGGCCGGCGTCGCCGACGATGTCGCGCCAGCTGCCGGCGATGCCTGCCTCGATGCTGACGCGTGCTCTGACCGTGGTGGGGATCACCGCGTTGCGGTAGGCGTCGTCCTGCTCGTCGAACCATTCCCGGCAGGGCATGGACACGACGCGGGCGGCGATCCCGTCGGCGGCGAGGAGCTCGGCGGCGGCGACGGCGTGCTGGACCTCGGATCCGGTGCCGATGAGGATGACGTCTGGCGTGCCGTCGGTGTCGAGGAGGACGTAGGCGCCCCTGCCGACGTTGCTGGTGTCAGCGAAGCCGTCGGTGCCGCGGGGCACGACGGGCAGCGGCTGCCGACTCAGCAGCAGCCCGGCCGGCCGGTCGGTGTTGCGCAGGATCTGGGCCCAACAGGCGGCGGTCTCGTTGGCGTCGGCCGGCCGGACCACGTCCAAGCCCGGGATGTTCCGCAGCGAGGCGATGTGCTCGATCGGCTGATGGGTGGGGCCGTCCTCTCCGAGTCCGATGGAGTCGTGGGTCCACACGAAGGTGACGGGCCGACGCATGAGTGCCGCGAGCCGGACGGCGGGTCGCATGTAGTCGCTGAAGGTGAGGAACGTGCCGCCGTAGGGTCTGGTGCCGCCATGGACGCTGATCCCGTTGAGGATGGCGCCCATGGCGTGCTCACGGATGCCGAAGTGCAAGGTGCGCCCGTACGGGTCGCCCGGGAACATCCGCGACTGCCGGTCAGGCGGAAGGAAGCTCGGTTCGCCCTCCATGGTGGTGTTGTTGGACTCGGCCAGGTCCGCGGAGCCGCCCCACAGCTCGGGCAGCTTCGGCGCCAGCGCGGTCAGTATCTTGCCGGAGGCGGCGCGGGTGGCGACACCCTTGGCATCGGGCTCCCAGGAGGGCAGTGCCTCCTCCCAGCCCGGTGACAGCTCACTAGCCGTCAGGCGGTCATGGAGGGCCTTGCCGTCGGGGTTGGCGGCGGCCCACTCGTCGTAGCCGACCTGCCACTCGGCGAGGGCACTGGTGCCGCGATCCACCAGGGATCGGGTGTGGTCGAGGACCTCCTGGGAGACGTCGAAGGTCAGGTCCGGGTCGAACCCCAGCGCTCGCTTCGTCGCCTGCACCTCCTCAGTGCCGAGCGCGGAGCCGTGCGACTTGCCGGTGCCCCGGGCCTTCGGCGCCGGCCAGGCGATGATCGTGTTCAGCTGGATGAAGCTGGGCCGGTCGGTCACCTGACGGGCCGCGTCCAAGGCCGCCAGCAGGGCAGGAACGTCCTCGGCGTAGTCGGTGTCGCCGTGGGTCCAGTCGACCGTCTGCACGTGCCAGCCGTACGCCTGGTAGCGGGCCGCGGTGTCTTCGCTGAGAGCGATGTTCGTGTCGTCCTCGATCGAGATGCGGTTGCTGTCGTAGATCACGGTGAGGTTGCCGAGCCGCTGGGTGCCGGCCAGCGACGATGCCTCCGCGGTGATGCCCTCCTCGATGTCGCCGTCGGAGGCGAGGACGTAGATCTGGTGGTCGAACACGGACTCACCGGCCGGGGCGTCCGGATCGAGCAGGCCCCGCTCCCGGCGGGCCGCCATGGCCATGCCGACGGCGTTGGCCAGCCCCTGGCCGAGTGGACCGGTGGTGATCTCCACTCCGGCGGTGTGCCCGTACTCGGGGTGGCCGGGTGTCGCGGATCCCCAGGTCCGCAGCGACTTCAGGTCGTCGAGCTCGAGGCCGAACCCGCCGAGGTACAGCTGGATGTAGAGCGTCAGCGCGGAGTGGCCGCAGGACAGGACGAAACGGTCACGGCCGGGCCAGTCGGGGTCGGTCGGGCTGTGCCGCATCACCTTCTGGAACAGGGTGTACGCCACCGGCGCCAGACTCATCGCGGTGCCGGGGTGGCCGTTGCCGGACTTCTGCACGGCATCGGCCGCCAGGACGCGGATGGTGTCGATGGCCCGGCCGTCGGTGGCGGTCCAGCCGTCGGGGAGGACGAGAGCATTCGTCGTGGTGTCAGTCATGGCGTTTCGTGGTCCTTTTGTTCGAGGTCGTCGTCGGAGCGGGTGTCCGCCGTGGCGGGTCTGGGCCCGAGGGTCACGGCGGCGATGCGTCGCGGCCTCGGGCAGCTGCGGGGCCTGGTCGTAACCCGAGGGAAGTGAGCGCCCGAGCGAGGATGTCGGTAGGTGTCCCGTCGATGGAGACGCTGACACCGTCCTCGTCGCGCTCCAGCGGCTCGAGGGTGTCGAACTGGGACTCGAGAAGGTCCGCCGGCATGAAGTGGTCGGTCCGGGCGCTGATCCTGGCCCCGATCAGGTCCCGGCCGCCGTTGAGGTGAAGGAACCGGACGCGGGCGTCGGCGGTCCGGAGGATGTCGCGGTAGCGCCGCTTCAAAGCCGAGCAGGTCAGCACCTGGTCGCTGTCGATGTCGTCGATGCGCTGGCAGATGCGGCGCAGCCACGGCTCGCGGTCGTCGTCGTCGAGAGGGATCCCGGCACCCATTTTGGCGACGCTGGCCGGGCTGTGCAGGTCGTCGGCCTCGGTGGTGGTCCAACCCAGCTCGGCGGCGAGAAGGTCGGCGACGGTGGACTTGCCGGAGCCGGCCACCCCCATGACGACCACGGCGGTCTTGGTGGTCATCCTTCGAGCCCGGCCAGGTCGGGACCGCGTCCGTCCGGCTCGCCGCCGCCCGGGTTGATGTTCGCGGCCCCGAGCCGGTAGAGGACCTCGCCGGCATGGGGTTCGACGAACGTCTCCGGGTCGTTCTCGAAGGCGGCGATGTCGACGGTGGCCGGATCGAGGTAGTTGAGGTTGACCGAGCGGACCACGTCCTCGGAAATGCCGGTGGCCAGGGTCACGGTGACCCGGTTCCGCTCCCCCGACTCCGGGGTCCAGGTGCCCTGCCCACGCAGGTGGGTCGAGTGGGCGAGGTCACCCCAGGGCCGGTCACGGAACTGTTCCCACTGGCCGAGGAAGTAGTCGCGGCAGTGGTAGCCGATCTCGGCGATCTGCGGGTGCATCACCGAAACCTCGGTGATGTGCGGTGCGTAGATGATCACCTCGCCGCCGTCGGCGACGATCGGCTCGAGCTTGTAGAAGCCCTTGGCCGCGGTCCAGATGTCCTCGTACTTGGTCGGCATGATCGACAGCACCCGCCGGACGGGGCGTTCGCGGTAGCTGACGTGAGTCTGGGCAGACACCTCGGCCGACGCCGCCCAGGCGTCTTCGGGGGTGCCGAAGGCGATGCTGTGCAGGGTGTCGGTGCCGGAGGCCACGACCAGGCACAGCGCCAGCCGCTGAGCGGGGATCAAGGTGGCGGCCTCGTTGATCAGGGCCCGGACCGGGGTGACCCCACGGGTGCCGATCATCTCGGCGCTGGTGATCAGCGCCCCGACCCAGTGGGACAGGTCGATCAGCTCCGGCCCCGAGACGCCCGGGAAGAAGTACTTGTTGCCGCCGGAGAAGCCGACGACCTCGTGCGGGAACACCGGGCCCACGACGATCGCCACATCGGCGCCGGCGACGTGCCGGTTGATCCGGACCTCGACGTTGGTGTCGCTCATCAGACCGCCGGTCAGCTCGGTCAGCCGCTCGGCGCCGATAGTGCCGAGGGAGGTGAACGTCTCCGGCAGCCAGGACTCGTGGTTGTGGATCGTCCAGCCCGGGTAGGTCCCCTCGAGCTCCCCCGCCTGGTAGCCCAAGTGTCGTGCCAGGTGCGCCTCGTCCATGCCTTGATGCGTGCCGAGGGCGATGACCACGGTGACGCTGCGCGCACGGCCGATGAGCGCGTCCCGCGCGGCGCGCAGCAGCAACGGCAATGGGCAGGTGCGGGTGGCGTCGGGCACGACCAGGCAGACCCGTTTGTCGTCCAGGTCGGCGCCGCCGAGGGCTCGGGTGACGAACTCGGTGACGTCGGCTGCCGACAGCTGCTGCCCGGGACCGCCACGAGCCGTGGCCTTGGCCGAGTCCCCGGGATCGGTCCCGTACGCCTCGGTGGGGTGTGGACTCAGCGTCGTCGTCATGATCGTCTCCTTGTCGACGGGTGGGGTCGGTGCGTCATCGGCGGGTGTCCCAGGAGCCGCACCACACGTTGTCGTTGTGGGTGCCGAGGAAGGGGCTGCGTCCGACCAGCTTGTCGACCAGCGAACGGATGGCCTCGGGCGTGGGGTTGTGGGCGTTGATCGCGGTCTTGACCATGGGGACGTCGATCAGATGGTTGGGCATGTTCAGCGACACGAACACGGTCGGCACCTCGGCGGCGTACCAGGGCATCTCCGGGCCCATCGGCATCGACCACTTGATCCGCAGCGCGCCCTGCTGGGCGAAGTCGGAGACGTTGGCCAGGATCAGGGCCGCGTCGAACCGGTCGGCGTAGTGCTCGGTCTCACTGGCGATGAACGTCTGGAAGTCGAAAGCCTCGCCGCCGGCGGCCAGCTCCTGGGCGGTGCGGAAGACGCTGACGTCGAAGCCTGCAGTGGTGAGCTCCTCGATCGCGATCCGCTTGAACTCCGGCACCACGCCGGTGAAGTCGGGGGCGCTCTCCAGGCAGTAGAGCCGCAGCCGACGATGCCTGGCGGGATCCAGCGGCAGGATGCCGGTGGTGTCCTTGAGCAGGGAGATGGTGCGATCGGCGACGTCGCGGGCGATGGCGTGGTGCTCGGGCGCCCCGATGGCCTCCAGCGCGGAGGTGGGTGGGACGAGGTCGGCGGCCGGGCGGGTGTGCAGGCCGAGCTTGGCCTTCAGTCCGAGAATCCGGGTCAGCGCGGCGTCGAGACGCTCGGCGGAGATCTCGCCGGACACGACGGCGTCATGGACGAACCCGAAGTCCTCGTCGTGGTTGCGGAAGAACAAGATCATGTCGCAGCCGGCGGTGATCGCCTGCACCATCTGACGCTCCCGGGGCAGCGCGGAGGTGAGCCCGACCATCAGCGACGCGTCGGTCAAGATCACACCGTTGAAGCCCAGATCGTCGCGGAGCAGGTCGGTGAGGAGCTCCGGCGCCACCGTGGCCGGCAGGATGTCAGCGTCGGCGATGCCGGGTCGCAGCCGGCGGGTGTATGCCGGCAGCATGATGTGGCCCACCATGACCGACTCGATCCCGACGCCGATCCCCCACTCCCAGATCTTGCGGTAGGTGGCGTCCCACTCCTCCACCGAGCAGTCGTTGAACGACGTGACCACGTGCTGGTCTCGCTCGTCGCGGCCGTCGCCGGGAAAGTGCTTCATGCACAGCGCCATCGGCCGGTCGCCGGCCCCCTCACGGACGCCCTGCGCGTACGCGTCGGCGTACCGGATCACCGTGTCGTGGTCGTTGCCGAAGGCCCGGGTCGCGATCACGGTGTTGCGCCAGTTGTGGTGGATGTCGACGATCGGGGTGAAGGCCCAGTTGCAGCCCAGCGCCGCCGACTCCCGGCCCCCCACCACACCCATCAACCGGGCCGCGTCGGTGTCCGGCGTGGACGCCGTCTGCAGCGGGGACGCGACCAGGGTGCCGTCGGTACAGGCCCCGTTGCCACCCGCCTCGATGTTGGAGGCCACCAGCAAGGGAACCTTGGTGCGGCTCTGGGCGTGTCGGATGTGAGCCTGGACGCTGGCGCCGTCGGTGTGGTTGTACCGCATGCCGCCCGGGTGGTAGCCGTCGATGATCTCGTTCACGAACGCCTCGTCGAACCGGTTGTTCAAGTTGATGAACAGCTGGCCGACCTTCTCCTCCACCGACATCGCGTCGATGGTGGCCCGCACCCAGGCGATGCCGTCGTCGTCGAGCCCAAACGGCGTAGCGGTCAGGTCGGGTGGGGTC
>DATDAP010000115.1:0-7953 GCA_036525335.1 Microlunatus sp.
CACGAAGACCACCCCGCTCCCGTGGCGGCTGGAGAATGCGGCGGGCCGCACCGTCCGCGCCGGCCTCACCACCCCTGCGGGCGTCGACCCGAGCTCCGGGCTGAACGTCGCGACCATCGACTTCGGCGACGTCCGCCGGGCCGGCTCCGGCTACACCCTGTTCGCCGACGGCGAGACGTCCTACCCGTTCACCATCGCCTCGGACATCTACGCGAGCCTGCGGACCGACGCCAAGACGCTCTTCTACACCCAGCGCAGCGGCACCCCGATCCTCGACGCGCTGGCTCCGGGGTACGGCCGAGCGGCCGGGCACGTCGGCGTGGATCCCAACCAGGGCGACACTTCCGCGGTCTGCCTGCCGCTCGGCGACGATGCCCAGAAGCTCTACGAGCAGCCCTGGACCTGCGCCGGTTCGCGGAACGTCCCCGGCGGTTGGTACGACGCCGGCGACCACGGCAAGTACGTGGTCAACGGTGGCATCGCCGTGGCGCAGCTGATGCAGGAGTACGAGCGCACTCTGACCGCGCCGACGGGGAGCCGACGGGCGCTGCGGGACGGCACGCTGGCCATCCCGGAGAGCGACAACGGCGTCCCCGATCTGCTGGACGAGGTCCGCTGGGAGCTCGAGTGGATGCTGACGATGCAGGTTCCCGCCGGGGAGACGTACGCCGGGCTGGCGTACCACAAGGTCGCCGACGCCAACTGGACCGGGCTTCCTCTCGATCCGGCGGCCGATCCCCAGGCGCGCTACCTGTTCCGACCGTCCACGGCCGCCGGTCTCAACCTGGCCGCCGCGACGGCCCAGGGCGCGCGGCTGTTCGAACGGTACGACCGTCGGTTCGCGGCGAAGCTGCTGCGGGCCTCCACCACGGCGTACGCGGCGGCGGAGAAGACGCCGGACCTGTACGCACCCGCACCGGACGCGACCCTGGATCCCAACCCCGGCAGCGGTCCCTACGACGATGACGACGTCAGCGACGAGTTCTACTGGGCGGCGGCCGAGCTGTACCTGACCACCGGTGCACGCACCTACCGCAGGGACGTGCTGACCTCACCGCACCACACGGCTCCGGTGTTCGACGCCGGCGGGTTCAGCTGGAACGAGGTGGCCGCCCTCGGCCGCCTCGACCTGGCCACCGTGCCCAACCGGCTGCCCGACCGCGGCCGGGTGGTCCGATCCGTGATCAAGGCCGCGGACGGCTATCTCGCCAACGAGAGACGGCATCCGTTCGGCAGCCCGTACGCCCCCGCCGACGGCAGCTACGCCTGGGGTTCCAACTCGGCCGTGCTGAACATCCTGCAGGTGGCGGGCACCGCCTACGACCTGACGGAACGGGACCGGTACGCCGACGGCGTGCTCCGCGGCATGGACTACGTGTTCGGCCGCAACGCGTTGAACATCAGCTACGTGACCGGTTACGGCACCTACGCCAGCCAGAACCAGCACAGCCGGATGTACGCCCACCAGGTCGACCCACGGCTGCCCAACCCGCCACGGGGAACCCTGGCGGGCGGTCCGAACGGCACGGCACTGACTACCGGCGACCCGGTGGCGGCGGCCAAGCTGACCGGCTGCGTCCAGCAGTTCTGCTACATCGACGACATCGGCTCGTGGTCCACCAACGAGCTGACCATCAACTGGAACGCTCCCCTGTCCTGGATGGGATCGTTCCTGGCCGACGTCGGACGCGAAGGTCGATAGCTCCCGCCGGGTTGGCCAGCGCTAAGGACTGGATGGCAAACGTCTCATCCTCCTGCCACGAACCCATCATCTGGGCCTCGTTGACTACAGGCTCAGAGAACGTTCGTCACCACGGGCAGGAGCCCTTTCATGAAGATCTCCCTCACCAGGTTGGTCAAGCCGCTGGCGCTGACCGCCGCGACCACCGCCGCGGTTGCCCTCGTCGGCTGTTCCGCACCGGCCGAGCCGGCGGCCAGTCCGGCACCGGTTCCCAGCAGCTCCGCCAGCCAATCCGCCGAGACCACGCGCGCCGCCAGTGCGTCGGCGACCGCGGAAGCGTCGGCATCGCCCAGTCCCACCGCCGGCTCGGACACCCAGGGCAACGACGCGCTCCTCGCGGCGGCCGGGCTCGCCGCCACGGAGGTCTCCAAAGGCACGGTCGTCTCCATCGAGGCCGAACGGGACGGCTGGGAGGTGCACGTCGTGACCGCCGACGGTGGGGAGCAGCAGCTCCGGATCGATGCGGCCGGAGCTCGGGTCCTCGCGGGTCCCACCGATGACCGTCCCGACGCCGACGACCGAGCCGACAACAAGGAGTTCGCGCAGACCGACGTGGACTACATGGGTGCGGTCCGCGCCATCGAGAAGGAGATCTCCGACGGTCAGATCGGCGAGCTCAGTCTCGACAACGAGAACCGCAGGGCCGTCTGGGAAGCCGATGTGTCGACCGGATCAGAGCAGCGGTCCGTGCAGATCGACGCCACCAACGGCGAGGTGG
Organism: Microlunatus sp.; assembly: GCA_036525335.1. Lineage (GTDB taxonomy): Bacteria > Actinomycetota > Actinomycetes > Propionibacteriales > Propionibacteriaceae > Microlunatus. Next base: position 2,460 of record DATDAP010000115.1, read on the forward strand.
TCAGCAACCGGATCGACGACTAGGGGTTAGGGTCCGGGATGAACGATCACCGCTTGATCGGCAGCTGGTATGCCGGCGTCGCCATGGTCGGACTGCTCGCAGGAGCTGCCGTCCCGGCCCAGTCGAGCACGGGACTGCTCGAGCGCTCGGCCCCACTCCGGCGTCCGACGTGGCGACCGCCACCCGGGCGACCGCCACCCTGGCGACAGCCACCCTGGCGGCGGCGAAGAGCTCGGCCGACGACCCCGCGAACCGGGTCGTCGCCATCTCGGTCGACGGGCTGAACCCGAAGGCGATCACCGAGCTCGGACGGTCGGGGGCTCCCAACTTCTACCGCTTGATGCGTGAGGGAGCCTCCACCCTGAACGCGCGGACCGCCCGTGAGCAGAGGCAGCCGATCCGCAACGGCGATCTGGCCGATCTGGCCACCGATGTGCTCGATCTTCCCCGGGTGCCCGGCTCCCAGTTCGACAGGCGCCGGACACTCACTCCGTTCCGCTGATCATGTGCCGGCCCAGCGAACGGCAGCGCCACCGGGTTGGTCGAGGCACGGGCGGACCCGACGGTCAGCCCGACCCCACCGACGGCGAGCTGATCTCGGCCTGGGAGCGCTCCGCCCCCTCGAGCCGGGCCCGCTCCCGCTCGGCGTCGGTCAACGAGGAGGCCGCCAGGGCCGCGAGGTCGGCACTGACGGCGCGTACTGGGTAACGCATCCCGGCGCGCTTGCTGTGCGACTCCGCAGCCGCGTGCCAGACCGTGGCTTCGTAGCCCTGGCCGGCCATCGACAGGGCGTCTGCCTTGAGCTCCATCAGCATGGGTGTGTCACCGAGACCCAGCTGGCGATGGTGATCGAGCATCCGGTCGGCCCAGGACACCGCGTCGTCCGGGCGGCGCGCCGCCAACGCGACGCCGACCCCCATCGCCGCGTGGCTCACCGCCATGAAGCGGTTGTTCAGGGCCATGGTCTGCGGGTACGCCGCCGTGATCCGTTCGAGCAGAATGTCCGGCGGTGTTCCGGCGGTGGCATCCATCAGCTCGGTCGTCGTCGCGAACATCCCCAGTGCCGGGTCGTCGAGCTGATCGGCCCAGCCGCGGACCCGGGCTGCCAGCGAGGTCACGATCGAGGTGCCTCCGGCGTTCCAGGCCGCCTGGCAGGAGACGGCGAAGATCTCGCCGGCGTAGACGGCCTCGGCCTCCGTGAGGTCAGGCGGGTCGCCGAGCGCCACCGCGAAGTACGGCGTCGCCAGATCCAGCCGCGTCTGCATGCAGAGCTGACCGGCCATGGACAGGTGGGCCATCCAGGCATCGAAGGGCGTCGCCGCCGGTGACTGAGCGGCCAACCGCAGCCACCGAAGTCCCTCGATGATCATGCCGCGGTAGTACCAGAACAGACCGAGTCGATGGGTGATCGCCGCCCCGACCGGGTGCGGCCGTTCGACCAGGGCGTCGTGCAGTGTGGCGCGGAGAGCGGCGAGGTTGTCGTCGACCTCGGCGAACCAACCGGTCTCCGCGTTGGTCCCGACCCGGGGTTTGCGGTCCAGGAGGTGTTCGACCCAGGCGATCTTCTGTCCGCGGACATCGGCGGCCTCGTCGTGGCGTTGGGCTTGCAGACCGTGCGCCCGCACGGTGGCCAGCTGGGTGAAGCGGGAGGGACGCCCCGGTCGGCGCGGACCCAGGGGTACGAGCATCGAGCGGTGTACCAGCTCGGCCAGTCGATGGACGGTGGCCGAGCGGTCGAGGTGGGCGAGTGCGCTGGCCAGATCGGGGGTGAAGGGGCCGGGTAGCAGCGCGATCCGGCGGTGCAGATCGGACGTCTCGGCATCCAGGGTCCGGTAGGACCACTCGATGGCGTGCCGGACCGAGTCGTGGTGGTCCGGGTGCTCACGCCCGACTCGGGAGAGCGATCCCGGGTCGGCGGCCGTCTGGGCGGCGATCTCGTCGAGGCTGAACGACCGGGCCCGCGCGGCCGCGAGCTCGATGGCCAGCGGCAGTCCGTCGACGTCGCGACAGATCCGGCTCACCAGCGCGAGATCGGGATCGGTCGCCGAGGCCGGGTCGGCGGCCCGCAGGCGTTCCAGGAACAGCTGGACCGCCGTGGATCCTGCCCGGATGACGGTGCCGTCGTCACTCGTCGGGTCGGGCACCGGCAGCGGACGCAACGTCGAGACGATCTCGCCGTCGACGTCGAGTGGTACTCGGCTGGTGGCCAACACCGTCAGCTCGGTGTCCGGCGCCAGCAGGCCGTCCACCAGATCGGCCACCTCATCGAGGATGTGCTCGCAGTTGTCCAGGATGAGCAGCATCCGGCGACCCGTGCAGAACGCGCGGAGAGCGTCGGTGGGCGACCCGGCCGGGACGGCGGCGACTCCGAGACCGGAGGTGACCTCGTCCAACAGCTGGCCCCGGTCGGCCGCACCCACCAACGACACGAAGTAGATCCCATCGGGGAACTGCGAAGCGCTACGCCGGCCGGTCTCGATCGCCAGCCGTGTCTTGCCGCACCCCGCCGGGCCGACGAGGGTGACGAGGTCGTGCGCGGTCAGCTCGGACTCGAGCCGCTCCAGGTCGCCGTCACGTCCGATGATCGCCGTGCGGACGGACGGCAGCCTGATCTCGACCGGGCGGGCCGCCGCGGTCGCGGTCTCCCGCACCACCCCGAGCAGCTCGGGATCGGCCGCGAGGATACGACCCTGCAGGCGACGGAGCTCCGGTCCAGGCTCGAGACCGAGCTCGTCGCGCAGGGTGCGCCGGGCCGTGCTGTAGGTCTGCAACGCGAGATCGCTGCGACCGGTCTGGTACGCCGCCAGCATCCGGGCGGCCCAGATCCCCTCCCGCAGCGGATGTTCAGCGACGAGTCGCGATGACTCGGCCAGTGCGGTGCCGGCGTCGCCCACCCCCAGCAGGCAGGTCAGCCGCAGCTCGGACACCTGGGCGAGTCGCTCGGTCAGCCGACCGACCGCGGGAGCAGCCCACTCCTCGTCGTCCACCGGCGTGTACGGGGTGCCTCGCCACAGCGACAGGGCTTCGTCGCAGCGTCGGAGCGCGCGCGACAGCTGACCCTGACCGTGCAGGGCGGTGGCGTCGGAGACTGACTGCTCGAAGCGCAGCGAGTCCACCTGGGGCGGCGACACGACCAGCCGGTAGCCGCGCGCCTCGCTCAGCAGGACCGTGGGGGCCGCGCCCCGGCTACGAGACGGCTCGATCAGCTTGCGGAGCCGGTACAGGTGGGAGTCCAGCGTGGACGTCGAACCCGAACCGTCCGGCCACAAGGCATCGAGCAGTCGGTCGATGCTCACGTGACGATCCGCATCGACCAGCAGCACACCCAGGATGGTGGCGAGCTGCCGACCACCGATCCGCTGCTCCGCGCCGTTGATCTCGATGGCCAGCACACCCAAGTCCAGGAAACGGGGTCGTGCCGGATCGGGCTCGGACTCCATCGGACCTCCACCAGGGTCGATCAGCCAGGGACGAGATCTCAGTATGAGGCAGCGCCCGGACCGACGTAGGTCTTGGTCACCGCCGCCCCGGCCGATCGGTCGCGTTGGTGTACCCGTGTCGAACAGGCGACAGGCTACGGCCGGCCGTGGTCGTACAGAATGAGTCGAGAGTTCTTGCCCGTCCGGAGCCCCGACCAGGTATCCGCAACGAACGAGGTCACCGCGGATGAGTCAGACCCCAGACCCGACGTACGCGCTGGTCGACGACCTCATCGATCGCGATCCCCTGTTCGTGGACGCCCATCTGGACGTGTCGGAGGCGGCCGCCGCGATGACGGCAAGCGGTTCCGGTCACGCGGCGGTGCCGCTCGACGGCCACCACTTCGGCGTGCTGACCGACGCCGACGTCCGGGCGTGGGTGGCGTCGGGGAAGCCCGGGGCCAGTGCCGCCACACTGGCGCGCCGCAGCCGGCCCTGTGTGCCGCCCGGTACGTCGTCGGCCGAGGCGATGATCATCATGCTCGACGGCGACGCCGACTGCGTGCTGGTCGTGGATGCGGCCGGAGTGCTGCGCGGGATCATCACCGCCCGAGACTTCCTGGTCTCCCCGACAACGGCCGGCGTCTCGCTCCATCAGCAGCTCCGACGTGCCGGTTCTCTGGATGAGCTCGGGCGCCGGGCCCGTCGGCTACCGGTCACGCTGCGCGACTTCACCCGGCGAGGGCTGGCGTCGAGCAAGGTGATCGCCGTCCACTCCTCGCTCATCGACACCATCGTCCGTCGCACCATCGACCTGGTTCTCCTCGAGCACGGCGATCTCGATCCCGAGGCCTTCACCTGGGTCTCGCTCGGCAGCAACGGACGCCGCGAGGCCGTCCTCAGCTCCGACATCGACGCCGCCGTGGCCTTCCATGACGGCGTCGACAGCGAGCAGATCGACCGCTACCGGACCGTGATGGGCGAGATCGTCGGCGAGCTCGCCCGCGCCGGCCTGACCAGCGACGGCCACGGCGCCACCCCCGCGCATCGGTTGTTCGCCCGGACCAACGAGCAGTGGCGGGCCGCCGGACGGCAGTGGCTCGCCGATCCTGCCGAGAACAAGGGCGCCGTGTTGATCTCGCTCCTCGTCGACGGCCGCCCGATCCACGGTGACCCCGGTCCCACGAGCGTGGCTCAGGTCCTTGAGGAGCTGCGTACCAGCCCATCCGCCATGCGGATCCTGCTGCACCATTCCCTGCTGCAGCGGGCGCGACTACGGTCGGTCCGCACCCTGCTGACGCGACGTCAGGAACCCTTCAACGTGAAGGAACATGCCCTGGCGCCGATCGTCAACCTCGCTCGCTGGGCGGCGGTGAGCAGCGGCTCGTCGGCGCTGAGCACGATCGACCGGCTCCGTACGACGGCAGGTTCGGTGATCTTGCCCGAAGCAGAGGCCTCGACCTTGATCGAGATCTTCGAAGTACTGCAGCGGCTGCGGCTGCGCTACCAGTTCGCCCAGCTCGACGCCGGGGAGAAGCCCACCGACAGCGTCAGCATCGAGCGGCTCTCCCCCATCGACCGCAGCGTGATCAGCCAGGCCGTTCGCGAGATCGCTGCGGTGCAACGCCGGGCCGCGAACCTGTCGGCGGCGGCGCCGACGAATGCCTGGCTGGAGCCACCCCGGTGACACTCGAGCACGGTTCCGGCGGGACGCCCGTGGGTCAGGCCGAGGTCACGTCGGGAGCGTCGGCCTCCACGGCGGTCGAGGATCCGGGCAGTCCGGCGATGGCCTTGCGGTAGGCGGTCTTCTTCACATTGAAGGCCACCACTCCGCCCACGAGGGTCAGGGCGACGATGATCAGCCCGAAGTACTGCAGCACCGGATTCGTGCCTTCGGGGTCGTACACCTCCTGGCGAGGCCAGGCGAGGTTGACCGCCATGGCCAGGCCCCAGACCACGGCCAGCACGTTGATCGGCAGTCCGAGCCGTCCGAGGCTGAACACGGGCTTGCCGAGCTCGTCGTTCTGCGGTCCCAGCTCGGTGGGCCAGCCCTTGATCCGGCGGTACAGCATGGG
>DATDAP010000116.1:0-12052 GCA_036525335.1 Microlunatus sp.
TACTGCGCCGCCACACCCGACACCAGGCGGGCCTTCTCGGCCTCCGGGATGCCCAGCCGGTCATAGGTGTTCTTGATGTCGGCGGGCAGGTCGTCCCAGCTGGTCGCCTGCTTCTCCGTGGAGCGGACGAAGTACTTGATGTTGTCGAAGTCGATCCCGTCGAGCTCGGCGCCCCAGGTCGGCATCGGCTTGCGGCCGAAGAGCTTGTGACCCTTCAGCCGGAGATCGAGCATCCACTGCGGCTCGCTCTTCAGGGCCGAGATGTTGGCCACGACCTCGGGGGTCAGTCCGCGCTGGGCGGTCGAACCGGCGACGTCGGAGTCCGACCAGCCCCACTGGTAGCGCCCGAGGGCGTCCAGGTGCTGGTCCTGGGTCTCGCCGGTGCCGACGAAGCCGGTCGCCGAGGTCGGCGCATCAGGCAGTGCCGAGGTCGGCGCATCATGCGTCTGGGTCATATCAGGGCCTTTCGATGGACTGCTCGGTGCCGGCGGCTCGGGGGTCGGGCCGGCGTTGGGGGTTGGTGCTGACGTGCGGGATGTGGGTCGTGCAGACACCGTCGCCGTGGGCGATGGTGGCCAGGCGCTGGACGGGTCCGCCGATCAGGCGCGCGAAGGCCTCGGTCTCGGCCTCGCACAGCTGCGGGAACCGCTCGGCGACGTGGGCGACCGGGCAGTGGTGCTGGCAGAGCTGCTCCCCGGCCACGGACGGGCGGACCGAGGCCACATACCCATCGCCGGTGAGGGCTTCGGCGAGCACCTGGGCGGAGCTGGCGCCCTCGGGTGCAGCCGCGAGGAGATCGGCGTACCGCGTCTCCATCGCCGCCACGCGGCTGGTGGCGAACTTCTCGATCGCCTCGTCCCCGGACTGAGCGGCCAGGAACTCCAGCGCCTGCACGGCGAGGTCGTCGTACGCGGCGTAGAAGCCGTTCCGACCCGCATCGGTCAGCGCGAAGACCTTGGCCGGTCGGCCGCGCCCCCGCGCACCGTACGTGCGCTGCTCGCGCGCGACCAGGTGACCGCGTTCGACCAGCACGTCGAGGTGCCGACGGATCGCCGCCGGCGTGAGTCCGAGCCTCTCCGCCAGGGCTACAGCGGTGGAGGGACCGTGTTCCAGAATGGACCGGGCCACCCGCTCACGGGTCGACTCGTCGGTCTCCCGTCCGTCGACCGGCACCGGTCCTGCGGGCAGGGTCGGCCCAGGCACCTCGGAGACGGGCTGGGCGGTTTTCACAACACCAGTGTGCTCTTATTACCTGGAACCATTCAAGGAAGGCCAGCCTTAGTGGTCTGGGTCACCTTCAGCGGGCCGACCACACACCGGTGGCGGCGAAGTCGTCACCCTCGAACAGCAGGGGCTCGCCGTTCACCGTCGCGAGGGCATAGGCGAAACAGTCTCCGAAGTTGAGGCGGGCGGGGTGACCGCTCCCCCGACCGAAGTCCTGGTACGCCACCCGCGCCACGCGGGCCTGGTCGGCGTCGAACGGAACGATCTCCATCCTCGCCACTCGCACCAGATCATCGAGCCGCCGCCGTTGCTGCGGTGAGGTGCGCCCGTCGATCACCAGGCCGGCCTCCAAGAAGGTGGCGGCCGACATCTTGGGCCGATCTGCCCGGATCAGCATCTCCAGCAGCTCTGGCCCATCGTCCTCGCCGCCGAGGATCGCGATCAGGACCGACGTGTCCACGATCATCTGGGCAGACCCAGGTCGTCGTAGAGCCAGTCGTCCGCGTGCTTCATCCGGCGTCGATCCTCGTCGGTGAGATCGTCCTGGAAGTCCTGGACGATTCTCTGCAGGCGCTGTCGACGCACCGTCAGCTCAGAACCCTCGACGCCGTCCGAGCCGAGTTCCGCCAGACGCCGCTGCACGGCATCGCGGACGGCGGCAGTTTGCGTCGACCCGGTCACACGGGCGAGCTCACGGACGAGCTCATGCGTGCGCGCGTCCTTGATGTTCAGACTCATGAAAGCAAATCTATCTGGTGGTTCTACCTTTCTACCTTCGGTGTGTAGTACGAGCCAGAGTCGAGATCCTCCAACAAGTCGGTCGCGTTGGAGCCCACCGGAAAGCGCTCGCGGGTGGCATCGCGAGGTGCTCGCCACCCTGCAGGCGTTGACCTCGCCCTGACCTGTCAATGCGTTCGAATCTCGGCTCGGCCCAGCACAATGAGTCCATGCAACTGCCCGTCGTGCCGCCGGTCAAGCCGATGCTGGCCAAGTCCGTGCCCCAGATCCCGACCGGCGATCTGGCTTTCGAGCCGAAGTGGGACGGCTTCAGGTCGATCGTGTTTCGCGATGGCGACGAGGTCGAGATCGGGTCGCGAAACGAGAAGCCGATGACTCGCTACTTCCCCGAGATCGTCGAGGCGGTCAAGGCGAACCTGCCCGAGAAATGCGTGATCGACGGCGAGATCGTCGTCGTGATGGGCGATCGGCTGGAGTTCGAGGTGCTGCAGCAACGCATCCACCCGGCGGCCAGCCGGATCAAGCTCCTCGCCGGGCAGACGCCGGCGACCTTCATCGCCTTCGACCTGCTCGCACTGGACGACATCGACTACACCAAACGCCCCTTCGAGGAACGCCGAGCCGCCCTCGAACAGGCCCTCAGCGGCGCTCAGGCACCGATTCATCTGACCCCGATCACTCGTGATCCCGCCGTCGCCCAGGACTGGTTCCAGCAGTTCGAGGGCGCCGGACTGGACGGTGTCGTGGCCAAACCCCTCGCCGGCAGCTACTTGCCCGACAAGCGGACGATGTTCAAGATCAAGCACACCCGCACCGCCGACTGCGTGGTCGCCGGCTACCGCGTCCACAAGAGCGGACCGGACAGCATCGGGTCACTGCTCCTCGGTCTCTACGACGACGCCGGCGTGCTGGCGTCAGTCGGAGTGATCGGCGCCTTCCCCGCCGCGCGGCGCAAGGAGCTCTTCACCGAGCTGCAGCCGCTGGTGACCACCTTCGACGACCACCCCTGGGCCTGGGCCAAGCAGGAAGAGGGCACCCGCACGCCGCAGAACTCGGCCGGCAGCCGCTGGAACAACGGCAAGGACCTGTCCTTCGTCCCGCTGCGACCGGACCTGGTCGTCGAGGTCCGCTACGAGCACATGGAAGGCGTCCGGTTCCGGCACACCGCCCAGTTCAACCGCTGGCGGCCCGACCGTGAGCCACGCTCGTGCACCTACGAGCAGCTCGAGGAACCCGTGAAGTTCGACCTGGCCGACATCCTCGCGACTCGCCAGTGAGCGAACCGGCGATCCAGACACCCGGAGGCCGTGCGCGAGCCCGCCGACAGACCCTGGACGATGGTTCACGCGAGTCGCCGGGCCGATTGCGCGACGCATTCAGGACGCCACCACCGAGCGCTACCTGCAGGCGTTGTCCCTGCCGGACGAGAATCCGGCACCGTGAGACTCACTAGACTCACCGGGTGCCCAGCCCCGTTGCCGCCCTGGTGGTCGACCGCCTGTCGGTGACCCTGGGCGGTCGCCCCGTGCTCGACGGACTCTCCCTATCCGCGGCCCCCGGACGGCTCACCGCGGTGCTGGGACCCAACGGCGCCGGCAAGACCACCCTGATCCGCTGTTGCACCGGCCTGCTGCCTGCCGACACCGGCGCGGTGACCGTGTTGGGCCGGTCCGCCGGAAGCGCCGAGGTCGCGGCTCGGGTGGGGTTGATGCCGCAGAGCACCGGTGCCTGGTCGGGGATCAAGGCGATCGAGCTGCTTCACTATCTCGCCGGGCTGTACGTCCACCCGCACGACGTCGAGACCCTGGTTCGCCGCTGCGGCATCGCGGCGTTCGCCCGGACGCCGTACCGACGGCTCTCCGGCGGTCAACAGCAGGCGGTCAACCTGGCGGGCGCCCTGGTCGGCCGGCCCGAGCTGGTGTTCCTCGACGAACCGACTGCCGGCATGGATCCCCACGCGCGGCGGGCGACCTGGGCACTGCTCGAGGAGCTCCGCGCCGCGGGGGTGGCGATCGTGCTGACCACGCACGCCATGGACGAGGCGCAGGCCCTGGCCGATCAGGTGTACATCGTGGACGCCGGTCGGGTGACCGTGGCCGGCACCGTCGGTGAGCTGACCGCCGGCGACCGCAGCCTCGAGGACGTCTTCCTCGCGCACACCCACGGGGCGATCCGATGAGCGGCTCGACCGTCGGGCAGCTCGACCTCACCCCCGCTCCCGGTGCCGCTCCGCCGCTACGACGGGTGCTTCGCCACGCACGGATCGAAGCGATGTTGCTGGTCCGCAACGGCGAGCAGCTGCTGCTGGCGCTGGTCATCCCCATCGGCCTGCTGGTGCTCGGCCGGATCATCGGCGGCCCGTTCGGAGACCTGTCCGTCCTCGCACCGTCGGTGTTGGCGCTGGCCGTCTGGTCGTCGGCGTTCACCTCGGTGGCGATCAGCACGGGTTTCGAGCGACGGTACGGGGTGCTGGAGCGGCTGGCCTGTACCCCACTGGGGCGCACCGGTCTGCTGACCGGCAAGGCCCTGGCCACCGGAGTGGTCGTGCTGGGTCAGCTGCTCGCCATCGGCGGCGTCGCCCTGGTGCTCGGGTGGCGCCCCACCCCCACACCGCTGGGCATCCTGCTGGCGGTGCTCGCGGTGCTGCTGGCCGGGATCGCGTTCAGCGGTCTCGCCCTCGCGCTGGCCGGGCGGCTGCGGGCCGAGGCCACCCTGGCCCTGGCCAACGTGATCTACGTGCTGCTCCTTGCCGGGGGCGCCCTGGTGCTGCCCCTCGACCGCTACCCAGGCATCCTGCAGTCCGTGGTCGGTCTGCTACCCACGGCCGCGCTCGGCGAGGGACTGCGGGCGTACGCGGTCGGCGGCGCCCCGTTGTGGCCGATGCTGTCCCTCCTGATCTGGAGCGGGCTCGGCCTGCTCGCCGCCTGGAAGGGATTCCGATGGACGTCGTGACCGCTCCGCCCCGATCCCCCCCGGCGGGTGTGCTGCGGCTGATCAGCGGCGAGACCGCGTTGCGCCGGTGGGCCATCGCGTCGCTGGTGGCCAACATCGGCATCGTGGTGACCGGTGGTGTCGTCCGACTGACCGCGTCCGGGCTGGGCTGCCCGACCTGGCCGCGCTGCACCGAGGACGCCTACATCGCTCATCCCGCGCTTGGGCTGCACGGTGCGATCGAGTTCGGCAACCGGCTCCTCACCTTCGTGCTGATCGTGATCGCCCTGCTGACCTGGGTGACCGCGATGCGGGTGCGACTCGATGGTCACCCCCGACGAGGCGTCCGCCGCGTGGCCACCGCCATGGCGCTCGGGATCCCCGCCCAGGGCGTGATCGGCGGCGTCACCGTCCTCACCCAGCTCAACCCGTTCGTGGTGGCGCTGCACTTCCTGCTGTCGATGGTGCTGATCACCCTGTCGGTCTGGCTGGTCAGGTCCGCGTACCGGGTGAATCGGGAACCCGTCCGCCCGATCACCGCTGCGGTCGTGACGTTCACGTTCGTGGCCATGTGGGTGGCCGTCTGGCTGGGCACCATGACCACCGGCTCGGGCCCGCACGCCGGCGATCTGGACGCCCGCCGTACCGGCTGGGACATCGTGCTCATCGCCCACGTCCACGCGTATGCCGTCTACGCCGCGATCGCCGGCACCGTGGTGGCGTTGTGGCTGGCCCGCAGCCGCGCGGTCGTGCTGCTGCTGGCGGTCGAGGTCATCCAGGCGGCGATCGGTCTCAGCCAGTACCACCTGGGCCTGCCGATCGGTCTGGTCGGGTTGCACCTGCTCGGAGCCGCGCTCAGCATCGCCGCGGTGGCCAACCTGCGGTTCTCGGTGCGCGCCGTCCGTTCCTGACCCGACCGGCACGTCTAGAGCAGCCAGTCCCGCTTCGCGGTTCCGTCCCAGCGCCGGACGCCGGTGACCGTCGCGGTGTGCGGTTCGCCCGGCAGCAGGTCCAGCATGGCGGGCAGGTCCTCGGCCCGGGCGCGGCGGGCAAGGGTCACGTGGGCGGCCCAGTGACCGGGTCCGAACTGTCCGCCCCGGAGCGCGCCGCACCAGGACGCCACCGCCTCCTGCAGCTGGAGCAGTGCCACCGAGGGCAGCACCTGACGGACCACGACGTACTGGCCGCGGCGGGGACCGAACAACAGCACCGAACCCAGCACCACCGGCAGTCCGGGGGCCCCGGCCACCAGCGCGGTCAGCTCCGCCTCGGGTTCGGGCACCGATGAGCCGGCGAACAGGGTGATGTGCGGACGGTGCGAGCCGGCGTGGTGCGGCCGGTGCTCGCTGGGCAGACCCGCCTCGTGCACGTCCAGCCACTGACTATGGACCAGCCCCTCGGTGTCGGTGTCCAGCAGCAGCTCGACCGACTGCGCCATGACCGCTCTGACAGCCCGCAGATCAGAAGAGCAGGGGGTCGACGGCGACGGCCACGAACAGCAGCGCCAGGTAGGAGTTCGACCAGTGGAAGAGCCGCATCGGCTTCAGGGCGGTATCCCGCAGTCCGGCGTTCGCCCGGCGCAGCAGCCCGATCGACTCCCAGATCAGAGCCCCGCCGGCCACGGCGGCCACCAACGGGTAGAGCCAGCCGGTCGGAGCGATCGGCCACAGGGCCAGGGACACCGCGACGGTGATCACCGAGTAGAGCAGGATCTGCCGAGCGACCTCGGGCGGCTCCTTGACCACCGGCAGCATCGGCACGCCCGCACTGGCGTAGTCCTCGCGGTAGCGCATGGCCAGGGCCCAGGTGTGCGGCGGGGTCCAGAAGAACACCACCGCGAACAGGATGAACGGCGCCAGCGCGATCGACCCGGTCACGGCCGTCCAGCCGATCAGGGGCGGGAAGCAGCCGGCGATGCCGCCCCAGACGATGTTCTGCGACGTACGTCGCTTCAAGATCATCGTGTAGACGAAGACGTAGAACACGTTGGCGGTCAGCGCCAGCAGGGCCGACATCCAGTTGACCAGGTAGCCCAACCACAAGGTCGAGACCAGCCCGAGCACGAAGCCGAAGGCGGTCGCTGCGGCCGGCGACACCATGTGCCGGGGGAGCGGTCGGCGACGCGTACGCCGCATCTGCTCGTCGATGTCGCGGTCCAGGACGCAGTTGAAGACGTTGGCGCTCGCGGCGGCCAGGCAGCCGCCGACCAGGGTGCAGAGCACCAGCGCCAGCGGCGGGATCCCGCCGGCGGCGAGGAACATCACCGGCACGGTGGTGACCAGCAGCAGCTCGATGATCCGGGGCTTGGTGAGCGCCACGTAGGCCGAGAGCACGTCCCGCCAGCGCACGGACGCGCGCGCACCGACCTCCGGCAACGCGACGGCGTCGGTGGTCACGGTGCCGTCGGACGACGGCGTCCCGGACACGTCGATGCTCGTCACCAGGGAAGTCTCTCTCGTCTCCTCGAGGCCACCGATCCGGGGGTGGACGGGCGGTCGTGGGTGAGTCTAGGGCCCGACCAGCAGATTCTCACCTCGAGCGAGGATGACATGCGCCACCGCCCGCCTGTCCGCCGCCGGCGGGCCAGGTGCTGCCCCCCGGGCACCCTCGATAGGCTTCCCGTGAACATGCCTTCGCGTACGCGCAACCAGAGTCGGATCCGCGTGCCCACCATCGGAAGGACCATCGACGTGAATTCTCGCCAGGCCACTGCACCCGTCTTGCCGGAGGGTTGGACCGATCTCGATGTGCAAGCGATCGACACCGTCCGCCTGCTCGCCGCCGACGCGGTGCAGAAGGTGGGCAACGGCCACCCGGGGACGGCGATGAGCCTGGCCCCGGCCGCGTACCTGCTCTTCCAGAAGGTGATGCGACACAACCCGGCCGAAAGCCACTGGCCGGGCCGGGACCGATTCGTGCTCTCCTGCGGTCACTCCTGTCTGACGCTCTACATCCAGCTGTACCTGGGCGGCTTCGGCCTCGAGCTGGACGACCTGAAGGCGCTGCGCACCTGGGACTCCAAGACCCCGGGACACCCCGAGTACGGCCACACCCCCGGCGTCGAGATCACCACCGGCCCCCTCGGCCAGGGCCTGGCCAACGCGGTCGGGATGGCCATGGCTGCCCGCCGCGAGCGCGGCCTGCTGGATCCGGACGCCGCACCGGGCACCTCGCCGTTCGATCACCAGATCTACGTGCTCGCCTCGGACGGCGACATCGAGGAAGGCGTCACCTCCGAGGCCTCCTCGCTGGCCGGGACCCAGCGGCTGGGCAACCTGACGGTCATCTACGACCGCAACCACATCTCGATCGAGGACGACACCAACATCGCGCTCAGCGAGGACACCGCGGCCCGCTACCGGGCGTACGGCTGGCACGTCCAGGAGGTCGACTGGACAAACGGCGGGACCGAGTACGTCGAGAACGTGGCTGAGCTGGCCGATGCGCTGCAGGCGGCCCGCGAGGTCACCGACCGGCCCAGCTTCATCAGCCTTCGGACCGTCATCGGCTGGCCCGCCCCCACCAAGCAGAACACCGGCAAGGCCCACGGTTCGGCTCTCGGTGACGACGAGGTGGCCGCCACCAAGAAGGAGCTGGGCTTCGACCCGGAGCAGACCTTCGAGGTCTCCGACGAGGTGATCGCGCACACCCGCGGCCTGCTGGACCGCGGGGCCGAGCAGCTCGCCGACTGGCAGCAGGGTTTCGACCGGTGGGCCGCGGCCAACCCGGAGGGCCAGGCCCTCTACGACCGGATGGTGAACGACGAGCTGACCCCCGGCTGGGAGGACGCCCTGCCGACCTGGGAGGCCGACCCGAAGGGGATCGCCACCCGCGCCGCCTCGGGCAAGGTGCTCGGGGCGCTGGCCCCGGTGCTGCCGGAGCTGTGGGGCGGTTCGGCCGACCTGGCCGAGTCCAACAACACCACGATGGAGGGCGAGCCCAGCTTCCTGCCGACCGACCGGCAGTCCAAGGCGTTCCCGGGCAATCCGTACGGCCGGACGCTGCACTTCGGCATCCGCGAGCACGCCATGGGCTCAATCCTGAACGGCATCAAGGTGCACGGCGGCACCCGCCCGTACGGCGGCACCTTCCTGCAGTTCTCCGACTACATGCGTCCCGCCGTGCGGCTGGCGGCCCTGATGCGGCTCCCGGTCATCTACGTCTGGACCCACGACTCGATCGGACTCGGCGAGGACGGACCCACCCACCAGCCGATCGAGCACCTGGCCGCCCTGCGGGCCATCCCGGGTCTCGACGTGGTCCGGCCGGCCGATGCCAACGAGACGTCGGCGGTCTGGGCCGCGATCTTGAAGAACACCGATCGCCCGGCCGGGCTGGCGCTGAGCCGGCAGGCGCTGCCCACCGTGCCGCGAGGGGCCGACGGCTACGCCGACACCTCCAACGTGGCCCGGGGCGCGTACGTGCTCAAGGACAGTGACGGTGAACCCGAGGTGATCTTGATCGGCACCGGCTCCGAGGTGCAGTACGCCCTGGCGGCTCAGGAGGTGCTCGCCGGCGAGGGCGTCGCCGCCCGGGTCGTCTCGATGCCGTGTCGCGAGTGGTTCGACGAGCAGGACGACGAGTACCGGGACAGCGTGATCCCGACGTCGATCAAGGCCCGGGTCAGTGTCGAGGCGGCGGTGCCGATGGGCTGGCGCGAGGTCGTCGGCGATGCGGGTCGGATCGTCAGCATCGATCACTACGGCGCCAGCGCCTCGGCCGGCACGCTGTTCTCCGAGTTCGGCTTCTCCGGTGAGACCGTTGCCGCCGCGGCTCGGGAGAGCATCGCCGCCGCGTCGTCCGACGCGGCACCCACGCACCGTGGCCCGAGTGGGCCCAAGGCGCCGGCGGACCTGGAGTCCGATCCCGGCGTCACCATCAGCTGACGCTGCAGGACACCAAGCCGATCGCCCGTTCGGGCGGAGAAGGTGAACGACATGAGTGAACTACTGAAGGCCCTCGCGGACGCGGGCGTATCCATCTGGCTGGACGACCTCTCGCGCGAGCGGTTGACCAGCAACAACCTGGCCGACCTGGTCGCGGAGTCGTCGGTGGTCGGCGTGACGACCAACCCGACGATCTTCGCCGCCGCGCTGAGCAAGGGCGACGCGTACGACGAGCAGACCGCCGAGCTCGCCGCCCGGGACAGCTCGATCGAGGACACGATCAAGGCCCTGACCACCGACGACGTACGCAACGCCTGCGACGTGCTGGCGGCCACTTCGGCCGCCACCCACGGCGTGGACGGGCGGGTGTCCATCGAGGTCGAGCCCGGGCTGGCCCGTCAGACCGACGCCACCATCGCCCAGGCCCAGGACCTCTGGAAGATCGTCGACCGGCCGAACCTGTTGATCAAGATCCCGGCCACCCAGGAGGGCCTGCCGGCCATCACCGCGGTGATCGGCGAGGGCATCAGCGTGAACGTCACCCTGATCTTCTCGCTGGACCGCTACCGGGGCGTCATCGACGCCTACCTGTCCGGACTCGAGCAGGCCGCCGCCAACGGCCACGACCTGTCCCAGATCCACTCCGTCGCCTCGTTCTTCGTGTCCCGGGTTGACACCGAGGTGGACAAGCGACTCGATGCCATCGGCACCGACGAGGCCACGGCACTGAAGAGCAAGGCCGCCATCGCCAACGCGCGGCTGGCGTACGAGGTCTACGAGCAGGCCTTTGCCGGTGATCGCTGGGAGGCTCTGGCCACCCAGGGCGCCAACAAGCAGCGACCGCTGTGGGCCTCCACCGGGGTCAAGGACCCGTCGCTGCCCGACACGCTCTACGTGACCGAGCTCGTCGTGGCCGACACCGTCAACACGATGCCGGAGAAGACCATGCAGGCCTTCGCGGACCACGGCGTGGTCGAGGGCGACCGGGTCTCCGGTCTGGCCGACGAGGCCCGCGGAGTGATCGCCGCCATCGAAGCGCTCGGCATCTCCTACGACGATGTCGTCCAGGTGCTCGAGGACGAGGGCGTCGACAAGTTCGACAAGTCCTGGAACGAGCTGGTGACCACCGTCGAGACCGCGCTGGACGAGGCCAAGGAGAAGGTAGGCAACGGGTGACGCCCCCACTCACCGAGCGGGCCAACCCGCTGCGCGACCCGCTCGATCGCAGGATGCCCAGGATCGCCGGACCGTGCGTTCTGGT
The DNA here is from genome assembly GCA_036525335.1 of Microlunatus sp. Lineage (GTDB taxonomy): Bacteria > Actinomycetota > Actinomycetes > Propionibacteriales > Propionibacteriaceae > Microlunatus. The sequence continues at coordinate 11,041 of DATDAP010000116.1, forward strand.
GATCTTCGGGGTCACCGGCGACCTGTCGACCAAGAAGCTGATGCCGGCGGTCTACGACCTCGCCAACCGCGGCCTGCTGCCTCCTGGCTTCGCCCTGGTCGGTTTCGCGCGCCGGGAGTGGGAGCACCAGGACTTCGCCCGCATCGTGCACGACGCGGTCCGGCAGCACGCCCGCACCCCGTTCCGCGAGGAGGTGTGGAAGCAGCTCTCGGAAGGCATCCGGTTCGTGCCCGGCGAGATCGGCGACGACGACTCGGTACGCCGACTGCGCGACACCATCGCCGAGTTGGACGAGGCGCGGGGTACCGGCGGTAATCACGCCTTCTACCTCTCCATCCCGCCCGGGCTCTTCCAGACGGTCGTCGACCAGCTGCGCGAGCACGGCCTGGCCGAACAGCACTCCGGGCAGTGGAGCCGGGTGGTGATCGAGAAGCCGTTCGGTCATGACCTGGCCAGCGCCCAGGAGCTCAACCGGGTGGTCTCCAGCGTCTTCCCGTCGTCTTCGGTGTTCCGCATCGACCACTACCTGGGCAAGGAGACCGTCCAGAACCTGTTGGCGCTGCGGTTCGCCAACCAGCTGTTCGAGCCGGTGTGGAACAACAACTACGTCGATCACGTGCAGATCACCATGGCCGAGGACATCGGCATCGGCGGCCGCGCCGGCTACTTCGACGGCATCGGCATCGCCCGGGACGTGATCCAGAACCACCTGCTCCAGCTTCTCGCGCTGACCGCCATGGAGGAGCCCACCTCGTTCGAGGCGGCTCAGCTGCGGGCGGAGAAGCAGAAGGTGCTGGCAGCGGCCCGACCACCCGCGCGGTTGGACCTGCACACCGCCCGCGGCCGCTACCGCGGCGGCTGGCAGGGCGGCACGAAGGTGGCCGGCTACCTGGAGGAGAAGGGGATCCCGGCGACCACCACGACGGAGACGTACGCGGCGATCCGGGTCGACATCGACAACCGGCGCTGGGCCGGGGTGCCGTTCTACCTGCGGACCGGCAAGCGGCTGGCC
>DATDAP010000117.1:0-3748 GCA_036525335.1 Microlunatus sp.
ACCAGCCCGGTCAGCCCTTGCCCGGGGACGGCTTCCACATTGGCGGCGTCCAGGCTCGGCAGGTTGTCGGCGGCGGCGGTGATCGCCGTGGCCAGCGGGTGCTCGCTGCGGGCCTCCAACGCGGCCGCCACCGCCAGCACCAGGGCGGGGTCGGCCGCGCCGGCGGGGACGGTCTCGATCACGGTGGGCTCGTTGCGGGTCAGAGTGCCGGTCTTGTCCACGGCGACGACCTTGACCGCGCCGAGCTGCTCGACCGCGGCGCCGCCCTTGATCAGCACCCCGCCTTCGATGCGGCGCCGACGGCGGCGACCACCGCGATTGGGACACTCAACGCGAACGCGCACGGGGCGGCGGCGACCAGCACCACCAGCGCCCGCGGGATCCACACGGCGGGGTCGTCGACCAGGCTGCCGATGACCGCGACCAGGGTGGCCAGGACCAGCACGCCGGGAACCAGGGGTCGGGCGAACCGCTCGGCCAGCCGCTGGCTGGAGCCTTTCCGTTCCTGCGCCTCCTGGACCACGTGCACGAGACGGGCCAGGGAGTTGTCGGCGGCGGTGGCGGTCACGTCGACCTCGACCGCGCCGGTGCCGTTGACGGTGCCGGCGAACACCTCGGCGCCGGGTCCGACCTCGACGGGCACCGACTCCCCGGTCACCACCGAGGTGTCGATCGCGGACCGGCCGTTGCGGATCACGCCGTCGGTGGCGATCTTGTCGCCGGGACGCACCAGCAGCAGGTCACCGACCTGGAGGTCGGCGGCCGGGATCGTGGCGGGGGCACCGGACCGCAGGACTGTGGCCGTTGGCGGCACCAGGTCCAGCAGGGCCCGGAGACTGTTCCGGGTGCGGGCCAGGGCGTAGCCCTCCAAACCCTCGGCGATGGAGAACAAGAACGCCAGTGCGGCGGCTTCGGCCACCTCGCCCAGCAGGATCGCCCCGACCGCGGCGATCGTCATCAACAGCGCGACCCCGAGACGGCCCTTGACCAGACCGCGGACCGCGCCGGGGACGAACGTCGCCCCACCCACCACCACCGCGACCGCGAACAGGACCGTCTCCAGCACGGTGTCGGCCGGTGCGAGTATGCCTGCCAGCAGCAGCACCCCCGCTGCCGCGGCGGCCTGCAGTTCCCGGACCCGCCACACCGGCGTCACCGACACTGGCTCCGCCGAGCCGGTGTGCTCGTCGACCTCATCCGGGCCGCAGCAGACGTCAGCCACCAGACACCCCCACCGCCACCGGCACGGATGCCGCGTCCACTAGTACCGGATCGCTGTCGCAGTCGTAGTCTTCCGGCCCGCACGGCTCATCCGCGGTGCCGGCAGTGACGACCAGCACCAGCGACGCCAGCTGCGCCAACGCCCCCGCCAGCCGCGGGTCGGCCAGCTCGTAGCGCACCCTCCGTCCGACCGGCACCGTGGACACCAGGCCACAGCCCCGCAGACAGGTCAGATGGTTCGACACGTTCGCCCGGGTCAAACCCAGATCATCGGCCAGATCCGAGGGGAACGCCGGACCTTGCACCAATGCCAGCAGCAGCCGTCGCCGGGTCGGATCGGCCAACGCCTTCCCCACCCGGCCCAGCGCTTCCGCGTCCACCGCGACCGTCGGACTGGTCGACACCTCGATACTCACGGGCCATACGATACAGCCAGTGCTGAATTCAGTCGCGGCTGTCACATACCTTGACAATTCACGATCAGATACGATGTCATCGACGCATGACGATGAATAATCCTCGGGTCGCCGAGCAGCTGGCCGGCGAGGCCGACGCCAGCGCCGAGTCCGGTCCCGCGGCCGCGGTGTACCTGTTCCGCAGTCTCGCCGACCCGGCCCGGCTGACGATCCTGCGGCATCTCGCCCTCGGCGAGCACCGGGTCGTGGATCTGACCGCTCACCTCGGGTTGGCGCAGAGCACCACCTCCACTCACCTGGCCTGTCTGCGGGACTGTGGTCTGGTGTCGGCGCGGACCGTGGGCCGCTCTTCGATGTACTCCCTCGCTGTGCCGGCCGAGCTCAACGGACTACTGGCCGCGGCCGAGCGGCTACTGGCCGTGACCGGCGACGCGGTCACCCTGTGTCCCACCAACCATCACCCAGACCCCTCAGCCGACGACGCCGGCGCCCTGGCCGGTCACCCTCGGGGCGGTCGCCATGACTGAGCTGGCCGCGTTGGCGGCCGGGCTCCTCTACCTCCTGGCAGTCGTGCTGCTGCTGGCGGTGCGGACCTGGCAGCAGTACCGCAGGACCGGCTCGACCGGCTTCAACGGAATCCGAGGCGCTGCCCAGGATCCGTCCGCCCGGGTCGCCGGGATCGGGTTCGCGGCGGCGGTGCTGGCCGGACTGCTGGCGCCATGGCTGGCCGCGGCCGGTGTACTGGCGGTATGGGATCTGCCGATCGCCGTCACCGCGGTCGGTGCTGCAGTCGCCGCCGCCGGCATACCGCTCGGGATGACGGCGCAGCGGGCAATGGGCCGATCCTGGCGGATCGGGGTCGACGTGGCCGAGGCCACCGACCTGGTCACCCACGGTCTGTTCCGGCTGGTCCGCAACCCGATCTTCACCGCGCTGATGATGATCCAGATCGGCACTGCCACCATGGCGCCGACCTGGCTGTCGCTCGTCGGCGTCGTACTGATGATCACCGCCTGCCAGATCCAGACCCGGCTGGTCGAGGAACCGTACCTGCGCCGCCGCCACCCCACCACCTATCCCGACTACGCGACCACCGCCGGCCGCTTCGTGCCCGGCCTGGGCCGGCTCCACCCCACGCCCATGTCCCCACAAGCTGCAGGAGACCACGCATGACCGGCGGACACAGCCACTCCCACGCCCCCGAGACCGCCACCGGACGACACCGCCAACGGCTGGTCATCGTCGTCGCGATCACCGCCTCGATCTTCGTCGCCCAAGTCATCGGCGGTCTCGCCTCCGGATCGCTGGCCCTGCTCGCCGACGCCGGACACATGCTCACCGACTCCACCGGCCTGATCATCGCCCTCATCGCCGCCACCCTGGCCACCCGACCCGCCACCTCCGCCCGCACCTACGGGCTGCAACGGGTCGAGGTGCTGGCCGCCATGGTCAACGGCCTGTTGCTGACCGGCATCGCGGTGTGGGTGCTCGTGCAAGCCATCGAACGCTGGAACCAACCGGCCGACATCTCCAGCGGACTGATGCTCGTTGTCGCCGTGATCGGTGCCGTCGCCAACACCGTCGGACTGCTCATCCTGCGCGGCGGCAAGGACGAGAGCCTCAACCTCCGCGGTGCCTACCTCGAGGTCCTAGGCGACCTCCTCGGCTCCCTGGCCGTCATCGCCGCCGCCCTCATCATCACCTTCACCGGCTACACCCGCGCCGACTCGATCGCCTCCCTGCTGATCTTCGTCATGATCATCCCCAGGGCTTTCTCACTGCTCCGCGACGTCGTCGACGTCCTCCTCGAAGCCACCCCCCGCGGCGTCGACCTCAACCAGATCCGCCAGCACATCACCGAGATCGACGGTGTCACCGACGTCCACGACCTCCACGCCTGGACCATCACCAGCGGCGTCCCGGTGCTATCCGCCCACGTCGTCGTCGACGCCGACTGCCTCGCCGGCGGCCGCGCCGGCGAAGTCCTCGACCGGCTCGGCGAATGCCTCGGCGAACACTTCGACGTCGACCACTGCACCTTCCAGCTCGAACCCCAAGGCCACCAAGCCCACGAACCCGCCCACCACGCCTAGCGATCGTGGGACCGGTCA
>DATDAP010000118.1:0-2348 GCA_036525335.1 Microlunatus sp.
ATCCAGCGCGGGGGCGGCCACGATGAACGTGATCGTCTTTCGAGGGCCAGCGGGTGCGGGCGAGTCGACGCTTGCCACAGCCGTACACCAGGCACTTGAACACCCGACATCTCGACTCGACCAGACGTGCTCAACTGGCAGTTCGTCCCCGGCGAACCCAACAAGCACGTCGTCTTCGAGGTCTTGCAGCAGATCACTGCCACCTTTCTAGCGCACGGCTACCACGTGGTGACGCCGGAACCATCCCAACAACTGAGGTGGCCGGCGCGCTCGCCGCGATCAGAACCGCAGCTCGATTCCATCGCCCAGCTACCGCGAGTTCCTCTGCGACGCGCCGTTGTCGACTTGCGTTGTCCGAACCATCATCTGGACGCCCCCGCAATGTCATCCCCGCCGACATCGAGCTCTGGTGGCACGAATCCCGCGACGACCTGGCCGCCATCACGTCCGAGACCACGGTGCTCGACATGACTCTGGCGCTTGAAAGGAACGTGGCGATAGTCACCGCGTTCGTGACGGAGGACGGTCCGCTCACGGTGGTGATCGGTATCGCAAGCCGGAGGTCTGTCTCGCCGATGATGTTGCCAAACGCCTACAGGTGTAAGCGCTTGGCGAGTTCGTGGCGCAGGTCGGGGCCTCGGGCGAGTTGCGTCAGCACCAGGGTGCAGCCGAGAGCGCCGCAGATGCTCGGCGGCAGTGGGTTCGTCACCCAGCCGAACGCGAGGAACCCTATGGGCACAAGGCCGAGCAGCAACATCAAACCGCTATAGACGATGTGCTCCCCCACCTCGATCCGCATCACCCGGACCGTGATCAGCAAGGCCACGATGGAACAGGCGCAGACGATCGGCACCGCGTACGTCAACGACCAACCACGCCAGCCGGTGAGGTAGTCCCAGTACACGCACACCAGGCCGATCAGGACGACGAGGTACACGGTGCCCTTGGCGACGTTGCGTCGTTTGCGCACCGCCATCACGACCACCAGCCACATAGTGACCACTCCCAGCCACACCGAGCGAAGGGCGCCGATGCCCGCCAGCCCACGGCTGAACAGCAGCTGTGCGATGAAGGACGCCGAGATCACCGCAATCGAGGTGAGGAACAGCACCCTCAAGACTCGCTGTCGGGAGAACCTGAGTGGCACGGCCGGCCACGGACTCGCTACGGCCTCACCCGAGAGCGGTGCCCCGCACAGGGGGCACTCGGTCCAGGTGCCCTCGACGTCGACGGCGCACTCGGTGCAGCGCCTCATGATTCCCTCGTCGCGAGTTCCGCCTCGGTCACGCGCGCCGCGGCGACCGTCACGTCGACCCCGTTGGCTGTCAGCAGCCGAGCGAATTCTTTGATGTGGTCGGTCTCGGTGAACGGTGAGGTGAAAGTGACCGTGAGCAGACCAGCATGGGAGATGGCGCAAAGTTGGGGACGGACTGCGGAGACGTGGAACAGCAGGCGCCTGACGTGTGCCTCTGCTGACTCGGGCAGGGTCACAGGGCCCAGGTTGGAGACCGCGATGCTCAAGCCGCGATTGCTGCCCCAGTTGACCAGCCTCAAGATGACGTCTTTGAGCGGCCGCGGCACGATCCGCAGCAGGGGCATCCGCTCGAACCGGACGAGCTTCTGCAGCTTCTTCTCCAACGCCTCCGGGGTGGCCTTCGGGCGGAACTGGCTGTCGAGTCGCCGGCAGATCGCGCCCAAGTCGTCGGCACCTTCGCCGTAGGTGTGCTCCACCCGGATGGTCGCGAAAAAGTTCCGCGGCGACGTGGAGGGGAAGAACTGGCGCAGATTGACCGGAACCGACGCCGCCAGGGTGGCGTTCTTGCCCAGGTTCCCCGAGGACTTGCGGATGGACTCGAAAGACAATGCGGTGAGGTACATCGTGAGCGCGACACCTTCGGCGCGTGCAAGGGCAAGCACTCCTTTCGCTTGCATGGTGAGCTCCACGGCGCGCGTTCGGTTGTCCGGGGTACGGGTTCCCCCGACCCGGTACACCCTCTTCGATGACTGACGACGCACCCAGCCGATCTCCCGAGTCCGGCTGGGCGGCGACCGTACATCGTCGTCGTCGCCGGCGAGCGGAGGTGCGGTCGCGCGGCTGAAGGCGGACTCGGAGGCCGCTGGCTCAAGGTGTCGACGGCGGCGGAAGTAGTGCGCGAAGCTGTCGATGATCAGTCCATGCGCTGGCACGGCCGCATCGTCGTCGGGGCCCTTACCGCGGTCAGCCCGACCGCGATCGGCTCCCGGATCGACAGCCTCGCAGCTGACATCGAACGGACGGTTCAGCCCGGCAGGCCGTAGCCGGATGTAAGCGGTCACCAGGTCGGAGAGGAACCACAGCGCACCGGTGC
>DATDAP010000119.1:0-10425 GCA_036525335.1 Microlunatus sp.
GGCCGGTCGGTGATCGTGCTGCGCTACGCCGACGGCATCCTGTTCGTCGCCGAGAACCGGTCCCAGGCGCTGCACAAGGTCAGTGAGATCTACGACCGCCTCGGGTTCGCCGCCGTCGGTCGCTACAACGAGTTCGAGAACCTGCGGACCGCCGGCATCCGGTACGCGGATCTGCGGGGCTACAGCTACGACCGCACCGACGTCACCGGCCGCGGACTGGCCAACGCGTACGCGCAGCTGCTCGGCACCATCTTCTCCTCCGGCGGCGAGAAGCCGTACGAGGTGGAGATCGTCGTCGCGGAGCTGGGTCCGACCCCCGAGACCGATCAGATCTACCGGCTGACCTACGACGGCTCGGTCGCCGACGAGAACGGGTACGCGGTGATGGGCGGCTCGGCCGAGGCGATCACCGAGACGGTGCGCCGCGGCTACCAGCCAGGCATGGATCTGGCCTCCGCGGTCCGCCTCGCGGTGCGGTCCCTGTCCACCGACGGCGGACCGAACGCCGCGCCGCGGGAACTGGGCGCGTCGGCCCTCGAGGTCGCCATCCTTGATCGGACCCGCGTCCTCCCGAGGAAGTTCCGACGGATCCACGGGAGCTGGCTGACCGGGCTGCTGGTCGACGGCCCGGAAGCCTCCGACGCCGCGCCGCCCGATCCCGGGCCGGAGGCGCCCCCGGCCGCCCCGCCCGCGGAGGTGCGCGAGACCGAGCTCGGGCACTCGGAGGAGTGAGCACAGGTCTCCCGGACCGTCCGACCGCCGCCCCGGGGAGTCCGAGGGTCGTGGTGATCGGGGTCGGCCTGATCGGCGCCTCCATCGGGAGCGCCCTCACCCAGCAGGGCTGGCCGGTGTTCCTCCGGGACGCCAAGTCGAGTCACACCCGGGTCGCCGAGACCCTCGGGGCCGGCACCACCGCGACACCGGCGGCCGACGACGTCGACCTGGTCGTGGTGGCCGTACCCCCCCGCGCCCTGGCGACCGTGGTCCGGGCTGCCCTGGAGACCTACCCGAACGCCGTGGTCACCGATGTCGGTTCGGTCAAGGCCGAGGTGCTCGGGACCGTCTGGGGTCACCGCGACCTGCACCGCTACGTGGGGTCACATCCGATGGCCGGCACCCAGCACTCCGGCCCCACCGCCGCGCGACCCGATCTGTTCGCCGACCGGACCTGGGTGATCACACCGCACCGGCGCTCCGACGAGGCCGCGATCCGAGTTGTCACCCGGCTGGCCCTCGCCTGCGGGGCTCGGACCGTCACCATGGACGTCGATGACCACGACGCCGCGGTCGCTCGGGTGTCCCACCTGCCGCACCTGATGTCGGTGCTCACCGCCGGTCACCTGACCACGATCGGCGAGCAGGACCTCGCCCTCGCCGGTCCCGGGCTGCGGGACGTGACCAGGATCGCGGCCAGCGACCCCGGGTTGTGGGAGCAGATCCTGACCGCCAACTCCGCGGCCGTGCTCGCCGAGCTCCGCCAGGTGAGCCAGGAGCTCGGCCAGCTGATCGGGGCGATCGAGCAGGGGGCGGCCACCCGATCCGACGGTCACCGCGACACGGTCGCGCTGCGTTCCCGGTTGGCTCGCGGAGTCGCCGGCACCCGGCGGATCCCGGGAAAGCACGGTGCGCGCGCGGTCTCCTACCGCCAGGTCGTGATCGAGATCCCGGATGCGCCCGGTGCCCTCGCGAGGCTGTTCGCCGATGTCGGGCGGGCGGGGGTCAACGTCGAGGACGTGGCCATCGACCACGACCAGAACCGGCAGGTCGGCTACCTGGCTCTGTCGGTCGAGCCCGAGGCCGCCGCCGGGCTGTCCGAGCTGATGACCGGTCAAGGCTGGAACGTCCAGCCCTGACTCACCTCGCGAGCGACCGCGAGCGAAGCGCCCGGCTCTCTCTGGACCGACGAGCGAGCAGACACGCTTCGTCTGCGAGACGAGGAGGGAAGTGAGAGCCATCCGGCGCGCAGTGAGCAGCGAGTGAGGACAACACAGGCCCGGTAGTCTGACCAGGTGTCTGACCGCAACGCCGCCCCCTCCGCTCCCGTTCGCCCTCCGGAGGTGACCACCCCGTTGGTGGTCGCGATCGACGGTCCGAGCGGCTCGGGCAAGTCGAGCACGGCCCGCGGCGTGGCGCAGAAGCTCGGTCTGGCCTTCCTCGACACCGGGGCGATGTATCGCGCCGCCACCTGGTTGGTGCTGCACTCGGCGGTCGCCGCCGACGACACCGCCGCGGTCGCGGCCCTGGTCGAGGCCGCGGACATCGCCCTCGAGCTGGATCCGGGCAACCCAGTCGTCAGCATCAACGGCACCGACGTGACCCAGGCGATCCGCGAACCGGTCGTGTCGGCCGCGGTGAGCTCGGTGGCGACCAACCTCGCCGTCCGGGCGAACCTGGTGGCTCGGCAGCAGGAGATCATCGCCTCCGCCGAGCGGGGGATCGTCGCCGAGGGCCGTGACATCACGACCGTGGTGGCTCCCGACGCCCCCGTACGGGTGCTGCTGGTCGCCGATCCGTCGGCCCGCGTGGCCCGTCGTCAGGCCGAGCTGGGGCACCGGGTGACCAGCGCCGACGTGACCGACCAGGTGATCCGACGGGACCGCGACGACTCGACCGTGGCTCGGTTCACCGAAGCGGCCGAGGGCGTGGTCGTCGTCGATTCCACCCATCTGACCCTCACCGAGGTGATCGACCGGATCGCCGACCTCGCCCACTCGTCGCCGCAGACGGCTTCGGCGGGCTCCACGGCCAGGGTCGTGTCTCGATGACCGCCGCCGAGGTCGGTGGCCCCGGCACGCAGGAGATCCCACCGGTGGTCGCCGTGGTCGGTCGCCCGAACGTGGGCAAGTCGACCCTGGTCAACCGGATCATCGGCCGCCGGGAGGCGGTCGTGCAGGACGTGCCGGGGGTGACACGCGATCGGGTGAGCTACGACGCGCTGTGGAACGGCCGTCAGTTCGTGGTCGTCGATACGGGTGGCTGGGTGTCGGACGCGACCGGGATGGCCGCCCAGATCGCCGGGCAGGCCGAGATCGCCATCGACCTGGCCGACGCGGTGTTGTTCGTGGTGGACGCCACGGTCGGAGTGATGGACGAGGACGAGGCGGTCGTCCGGGTGCTGCGGCGCAGCCGGAAACCAGTCGTCCTGGCGGTCAACAAGGTGGACGATCCGCGGACCGAGGCCGAGGCCGCCAAGATGTGGAGCCTCGGGCTGGGAGAGCCGTACGCAGTCTCCGCCCTGCACGGCCGGGGCAGCGGTGACATGCTGGACGCCATCCTCGAGTCGCTGCCGACCGCACCGCGGGAGACTGACGAGGAAGCGGGCGGTCCCCGTCGGGTCGCGATCGTGGGCAAGCCGAACGTCGGCAAGTCGAGTCTGCTGAACACGTTGGCCGGACGGCAGCGTGTGGTGGTCGACAACGTGGCCGGCACCACGGTCGACCCGGTCGACGAGCTGGTCGAGGTCAACGGCACCGTCTACCGCTTCATCGACACGGCCGGCATCCGGCGCCGGGTGAAGGAGGCGACGGGACACGAGTACTACGCCAGCCTGCGCACCCACGGAGCCATCGACCGGGCCGAGGTCTGCGTGGTCGTGATCGACGCCAGTGAACCCGTCACCGAACAGGACCTCCGCATCCTCACATCGGTGGAGGAAGCGGGTCGGGCCCTGCTGATCGCGTTCAACAAGTGGGACCTGACCGACGAAGAACGCCGCCGCTACCTGAATCGGGAGATCGAGCGGGACCTGGTCCAGTTCGCCTGGGCGTCCCGGGTCAACATCTCCGCGGGCACCGGTCGGCACGTCGACCGACTGCAGCCGGCGATCGACGAGGCACTCGGCAACTGGGAGAAGCGGATCTCCACCGGCAAGCTGAACGCGTTCCTCGGGCGGATCGTGGCCGCCCACCCGCACCCGGTCCGGGGCGGCAAACAGCCGCGGATCCTGTTCGGCACCCAGGCCCAGTCGGGTCCGCCGACCTTCATCCTGTTCACCTCGGGGCAGATCGAAGCCGGCTACCTCCGCTTCGTCGAGCGTCGGCTACGCGAGGAGTTCGACTTCACCGGCACCCCGGTCCACCTGCAGGTGCGGGCCCGGGAGAAGCGCGGCAAGAAGAGCCGCTGACGCCGCGACGTGACGACTTTCCCGGTTCGCCGGTTTCTGTTCGCGGTTCGTCGTAATCTCACCGGGTGCTCAAGCTGATCCGACTCGCCGTCGTGGCCGTCCTCTCTGTGTCCCTCGCTTTTCTTGCTGCGCCGTCGTTCGGGGCGGACGCGGCGACCAAGCCCGTCACCATCAACAAGATCGCGTCCCCGACGGTCGAGTCCGGCAAGTCCGCCACTGTCAAGCCCAACGTCTCCACCGCGGGACAGGTCAAGGTGACGAGCAAGAAGCTGACGGTCAAGAAGGGCTCCAAGACTGTGGCCAAGAAGAAGTCCTCGGTCGCCTTGAAGGCCGGCAGCTACTCGGTGACGACGACGGTGAAGTACAAGACCTACGTGATCAAGGGCGGCAAGAAGAAGTACGCCAAGACGAAGACCGCGAAACTGAGCCAGACCTTGGTGATCAAGACGGCATCACGCCCGGACCGCACGGCGCCGATCTCCGAGTACGACTGCCCCAGCTGGGCACCGATCAAGGGCAACGCGGACAGCATGATCTACCACCTGCCACAAAATCGGTACTACGACGTCACGAAGCCGGAGGACTGCTTCCGGACGGAGTCGGCGGCGCGCGACGCCGGCTACCGGGCGGCGAAGGTCTGACCCTCCCGCTCAGTGCCCCTTGGCTGCCAGCGGATCCTCCGTGTCATTGGGATCGTGGGTGAGGCCGAGCCTGGCCTCCATCTCCTCCAGTGGCACGCCCTTGGTCTCCGGCATCACCTTCAGCACCCAGACCAGCTGGCCGATCATGGCCACGAAGAAGATGCTGAATGCGACCCCACCGCCGAACGCGCCGATGATCGGTGGGAAGGCGAACGAGGTGATGGCGGCGAACACCCAGTGCGTCAGGCTGCCCAGCGACTGACCGCGACCGCGGATCCGGTTCGGAAAGATCTCGGAGATGAAGACCCAGATCACCGAGCCCTGACCGAAGGCGTGGGCCGCGATGAACACCATCAGACCGATCAGCACGAGCGCCGATGAGGTGCCGGTGAACCCGCCCGGCGCGTTCTCGTAGTAGAACATCACCCCGGTCAGGAAGCCGAGCGAGATCAGGTAGCCGATCGATCCGACGATCATCAGCGTGCGCCGGCCGAGCCGGTCGATGACGGTCAGCGCGAGCATGGTGGCGATCAGGTTCATCGCCCCGACGGCGATGCTCATCAGATAGGCGGCATTGGCGGTCGCGCCGGCTTCCTGCATGACCCGCGGGGCGTAGTAGAGGATCGCGTTGATGCCGGACATCTGGTTGAAGAAGGCGATGGCCACCGCGAGCATGATCACCCGGGCGTGCCCGCGGGTGAAGAACGGCACGTTGGGGGAGTTCTCCGCCGCGGCCAGCGAGGCCCGGATCTCGCCCATCTGGGCGTCGGCCTCGGCCGGGGTCGTGCAGAGTCGCTGCGAGGTCTCCTCGGCCGCGTCCCACTGCCCGTCCGCAGCCAGCCAGCGTGGCGTCTCGGGCACGGTCGGCAGCAGCAGCAGGAAGATCACGGCCGGTACGACCATGACACCGAGCATCCAACGCCACGCGTGGTCCTCGGTGACGATCGAGCGGATGATCGCGTTGGACGCGTACGCCACCAGGATGCCGAGCACGATGTTGAACTGCACGAGCCCGACGAGCTTGCCGCGGTTGGCCGGCGGGGCGATCTCGGCGGTGTAGATCGGGGCGCAGACGCTGGACGCGCCGACCCCCAGTCCGCCGAGGAACCGGAAGATCATCAGCACCTCGACGTTGGGCGCCAGCGCGGACCCGATGGCACCGATGACGTACAGCACGCCGATGACGTACAGGACCTTCTTCCGACCATACCGATCCGCCGGTTTGCCCGCGGCGAGTGCACCGATGATGGTGCCGATCAGGGCGGTGGTGACCGTGAAGCCGAGCAGTGCGTCACTCAGACCGAACTGAGCCTGGATCTGTTCCTCGGCACCGGAGATGACGGCGGTGTCGAAGCCGAAGATCAGGCCGCCGACGGCAGCGACGACCGCGCTGCGGATGACCAGAGTTTTCATGGCACGCAAAATAGTCCTCCGTGTCTCAGGAGATTCTTGGGGGTGGAGACTGTGTCGGCGAGCGGACCAGCACCCGGGCGCGGCTTCCGGCAGGATGTTGGCCGTGACCGATCCGGGGGCAACGACGTACCACGACTCCGACGACCAGCACGGGGTGGTGTTTCCTCGGGACAACCAGGGCCGCCGGAGCACCACGGCCGTCGGGCGTGCGGTGGTGGCTGATGCGCTGCGGCCGGTCGACCCGGCCGGCGCCCGGGCCGCCGAGCAGGAGACGGCCTGGCGCAGCGACTACCTGGTGCACTTCCGCCGGTTGATCGAAGCCGGGCTCGAGACCCACGCCGCCGTCACGCTCGCCCGATCCGGATTGGACAGCCTGCGTTCCCGGCTGCTGGTCCGCGCCGACGGGTTCGAGACGCCGCTGGCCGACTGGTCGTCACGAGAGGCCCTACCCGACACGGCGGAGGTGGTCGGGACAGGGGAACCGGAGACCGAGCTGTCGCTGCCGTTCCACGGTCGCCGACTGCGTGGCGACGAGCTACGACACCGGGTGGATGCCTGGACCGCCTCCGGGGTGGTGGAACCATCGGTCGCGAACGCGCTCGGGGCTGTTCTGGCCCATCCCGAGTGGCTCCGGCTGGACGGACGGACGGTGGCCGTGCTCGGGGCCGGAGCCGAGATGGGACCCCTGATTCCGTTGCTGCGTTGGGGTGCCAGGGTGGCCGCGGTCGACCTGCCGCGGCCGTCGATCTGGACCCGGTTGCTCGGCGAAGCACACCGACGAGCCGGTCGGCTGCTGCTACCGACGCGCGGGGGAAGCGCCGAGGCGGATTCGAACACCGCCGGGGTCGACCTGCTCGCGGATGCCCCGACGATCGCCGCCTGGCTCGCCGAGCTCGGTGGCGGGGACCAGCTGGTGCTGGGCAACTACGTGTACGCCGACGGGGCCGCGAACGTGCGAGTGGCGACCGCCGTCGACGTGCTCAGCACTCGTCTGCTGGCGCAGCGGACCGACACGGCCCTGGCCTTTCTGGCCACCCCCACGGACGTGTTCGCGGTGCCGGCCGAAGCGGTGCGGGCCTCGACCCGCGCGTACGAGGCCCGCTCGCGGTCGGCCAAGGTCCTCGGCCGGCCGTTGCGCACCCTCAGCGGCGGTCGGTTGCTGCGCCGGGCGTACGTGCCCGGGGTGGACCCGGGGATCAACGACAGTCTGATCCCGCAACAGGGCCCGAACTACGCGCTGGCCAAGAGGCTCCAGCGCTGGCGGGCGACCGTGGCCCGGCAGGACGGCGCCCTGGTGTCGATGAACGTCGCCCCACCGACCCGGACGCGCTCGGTGGTGAAGAACCGAGCGTTGGCGGCGGCGTACGCCGGGGCGCATCGGTTCGGCGTGGAGGTGTTCGAGCCGGCGACGTCGAACGTGCTGATGGCGGCCTTGCTCGTGCACGACCTGCACACGGGCGGCGGCCCGAGCCACGAAGAGTCGTGGCAGGACGAGGCGTACGCCGCGGTGCACGGTGGCTTGTGGCGGACTGCGTACGCCCCCCGCAGCATCCTCGGGATGGCTGCCCTGTTCGGGTGGGGCGCCGCCCGCCGCTGAGCGGGCGAAGGAACCGGGTAGGGGACCACGGCATGTTCGGATTCCGTCCTGAGCGGCCGGACATAGTAGAGTTCCCCCTCGTGGCCGGGCCCGTCCGGACGGCCGCAGCGGGCTGTGGCGCAGCTTGGTAGCGCACGTGACTGGGGGTCACGGGGTCGCAGGTTCAAATCCTGTCAGCCCGACCGCTGAAACTGCCTCTCACTAGGCTAATCAACAGGGACCCGAGCCAATCGGCTCGGGTCTCTTGTCGTCTGACGCCCTAATTGACGCCCTAACTCCCCTGCACGTCCATCGCCGCCTCCTCGGCGGCGTCCCGGCTGTGCCCGTAGACGTCCAGCATCTTCGAGCTGCTGTGGCCCAGCACCTTGATGATCGACTGGCTGGGGATGCCGGCGTGGAGCATCTCGGTGGCGGCCCGGTGCCGGAGCTGGTGCGGAGTTACCTCGACCCCGGCCCGTTGCGCGACGAGCTCGAAGGACCGAGAAAAGGCCCGACCATCGCGGGGCCCCAATGGGTCACGCTCGTTGTGGACGAGATACTCCTCCGGGTGATGCGTGCCCTGCTCGACGAGCAGCTCACGCAGTCGGCCACGGATCGGCAGGCACGAGTCTTGACGGGTGACCCGGCCCGTTGCTTCGCCGTCGTGACAGTGAGCCGGTCGTCCACTAGGTTGACGTGCTTCCACTGGATCGTGAGCAGCTCTGCCCTCCGGATGCCGGTCAGCGCCAGGACCTCGATCGCGAGCTGCATCTCGTCGCTGGCGACCTTCAGCATCTTCTCGACATCAGGGCTCTCCGCTGGCTCCGGGCTCTTGAGTTGGCGTATCGCCGGAGGACTGTGTCATCTTCGGACAGAATCTGCTCGACTTCGGAGGTTCGGTCGTAGTCGGCCTGCGTAGGGGGCTCATCGATCGGTCCCAATGTCATAGCGCTCTCCCAACTCGTCGTCGAGTCAGAGTAGGACCACGCTCGCCTCACCGATCGGAGTACCTATCCGATCGCCCATAGGGACGCGCAAGCCGTGTCTCGTCCGTCTCGCTGATCATCGCTTCAGCATGTGCGCTCGGGTCAGTACGGTCGAGCATCAGACATACCGAGATGCGAGCAGGTAGGTCTGCAGAGCTGGGAAGACGAAGATCAAACCGATGCTGGCGACGAAAATGCCCACCATCGCGCCGGTTTCGTCGCCGATCATGGATCCGAAATACCGGACGGCCAGCCCGGCGACCATGGCGACCGCACTCATCGCTACGACCCCGTGGCCGCGCCGATGGGTGATCTCGATGTGCTCCTGTGCTGGCGCTTCGGTTGCGGTCGCGGACATGGCGGACTCCGTTGGAGGGGGTGACTGGGGACAGGTCGGACGTTAGCGCGAGGGTCGAACAGAATCTCTGCCCGCCTTCCTAGTCGGTTGCCGTCTGCGTCTACGTTCGGCCCCCTGCCATGCTCGTGTGGTCTGAATGCAGCGGAGGAACCTGCGACTGAACTGGCTTGAGCGTCGGAGCCGACGCCGACTGGGCAGGGAAGCCACCGAGCGGGTGAGCGCAGGCTGCTAGGGAGCAATCGTGGCCGGTTCAGAGCTGGCGGGCACCGCCGACCGCCCCGCCGGGAGTTGAGGTTGCTGGTAATGGCCACCAACCTGCGTGGCAGCGCCTCGAGATGGAGGCCGAGGGTGTTGGTCATCGATGCCGAAGCCAGGTGCCGCTC
This sequence comes from Microlunatus sp., assembly GCA_036525335.1. Lineage (GTDB taxonomy): Bacteria > Actinomycetota > Actinomycetes > Propionibacteriales > Propionibacteriaceae > Microlunatus. The sequence continues at coordinate 9,481 of DATDAP010000119.1, forward strand.
CTTGCAGTTCGCCCTCCTCGTTCCGCTCCTCTGAAGCCTTCAGCTTCAGCGGAGCAGGCTGGCCTCGGGTGACCCCCGGTGCGCGTCCGGCGACACCCGAGCCGATCCCGACGGGAACTGGAGCTCCCCGGCGACGGCTGGGTGTAACCGCTTCGGCGCATGAGGGAAGCCGAGTTTCCGGGCGTTTGAGTTCCGGTCCTGGTCAGTTGACAGGCCGTCGGCGCAGCGGTGGCCGGCAGCGCGACCGGACCCGTGGACGCCCTGCCTACTTCTTTCCGTGAGCCGGCGTTCCGCGGTCCGCGTTTCGCGACCAGCCCTGACATGGTGGCCGACCGTGCTTTCGCTGGTTGCCCACGCCGATCCAGCTGAGATCTCTGTGCCCACGGCCCCGAGGGTGATGCCGAATCAGGGTTGTGGCGAAGCGCTTGCGACGGCGGCATGCACCGTGGGGTAGACGTGTTCTTCGCCGATGAGTTCGAGGATGCCAGTCTCGGTGAGGTGTTCGACCAGGGGGCTTTTCAGCCGGGCGAACACGAAGGTGATGTCTTCTTTGCGTAGTGACTCGATCAGGTCGGTGAGGAAGTCGACGCCGGTGGCGTCGACGTGGCTGAGTCCCTCGGCGTCGAAGATCAGCCAGTGGACTGGTGTGGGTGCGCCGGCGATCGCTTCCCGGAGTCGGGATTGGACATAGTTGACGTTGGCGAAGAACAGCCGGTCGTCGAGGCGGTAGACCAGTACGCCGGGGGTAACCGTGGCCGAGGGATGGAATCTCACATCGGCGTAGCGGTCGAGTCGGTCGACCCGGCCGAGGACGGCGTCGTGGGGCTTCGCGCTGCGCCGGATCGCGTCGATGACCGTAAGGGCGACGGCCAGCAGCAGGGCCTGCAGGACGCCGACGGTGATGACGCCGATCATGGTGATGGCGGCGATGGCGACCTCGACCTT
>DATDAP010000120.1:0-8693 GCA_036525335.1 Microlunatus sp.
CACGATCGCGGCGGCGACGGCCAAGAAGTCCGACCGGCTGGACTTACTCCTGACCCGTGCCGGGACAGCTGTCGCAGCCGTCGAGGTCAAGGTCTTGTCCGACCTCGGCCCCGACCAGCTAACCCGCCACGGGACGGCCTCCCCGAGCCTTGAGGCCTACTTCGTGCTGCATCTCGCCTGGCTACCGGTGAACGTGCGGGACGCGGTCCCGTGGCGATCGCTGGCCTGGGAAGACCTACTCGCTGCCTACGCCGAAAGCGAGCACCTATGGGTTGCCGCAACCGCGCAAGCCTGGCTGAGCCAGCTCGGTGAGCTGGTCCCGCACGTGGATGCCGACACAGTGTGGAACGACGTTACGGACAGAGCTGCCGACTTCGAGCTCGCTCTGCGCACCCGGGTGAGCTGGCTGACGGCACAAATGCATGCCCTGGTGCGATCTCCCCACGACAGCGTCCAGTCGTCAGGCGGAGGCAACTGAGCTGTGCGGATGTGGCACGAAGCGAGCGCACCCGGCCATTTCGTCACGGCGGAGATGCAGCAGTAGGGCATGACGGCCTATGAGTGGCGGTACGACCCGGCCCAGCCCTACCGCGAGCGGCTCCGATGGCCTGTTGTCCTCGTCGGCTTGCGTGAGGACGGACCGGACACCTCCGAAGGCTTCGACTGGCTGTTGCTGCATCGGATGTTCACCCAGCATGTCCTCGACGACACCGGCCAGCCTCGCGACGGACGTTACTGGCGTACCACGTCAGCCAGACCGAACGATCCCGTCGACAAGCGAAACTGGCTGAGCATGGTGCACGCCGGTGCTCCTGGCTGACCTGTGTGTCGTCTCGCGCCATGTACACGCCTGGGACTCGGGGTGCATCAGCGACAACCATTGCACCCCCGGACTACCACCAGCCAGCCCTCCCGCAGGAGACCATTCGCCTCCCTCGAATAGGTGCTGTTACCAACACAGAACGAATCGGATCAGGTGAGAAGACTCTGACTCCCGCCTCAGGACTTGACTTCAGTTCTCATAGCATTGGTCCGTAGATGACGATGCTGACCTAGGGCGGACTCGGTGGAGATTCGGCAGCTGAGGACCTTCATCGCCGTTGTTGAGCACGGCGGTTTCCGGCGGGCCGCATCCAAGTTGCACTTCAGCCAGCCAACGGTCACCGCTCACGTCCGCGAACTCGAACGGTCGCTCGGCGTTCGATTGTTCGAGCGCCTTCCCGGGGGTGTTCGTCTGACACCCGCCGGACAGAACTTCTTTGTGTCGGCGCAAGGGTTGGTTGACCTGAGTGATGCCGCGGCCGCGGCGGCACGCCAGGACCGGGTGGTGGGCACGCTGCGTGTCGGCACTTTTCCCGCCGCTGCGGCCGAGTTGACGCGCCCGCTGCTGCTGGAACTGCGTCGACGGTGGCCCACGGTCGACCTTGAGGTCGCTGCGCTCGACCTAGGCGCGTGGGCACCAGTCATCGCCGGCCTAGACGCCTTGATCATGCGAGACCCGATCGACCTGAACCGAGTTCGAGCGACCGAACTGTTCCACGAGCCGATGCTCGTAGCGGTTCCATGGCAGTGGCCGGCCTCCGAGTCCTCCCGGCTCACAACAGCGGAGCTCTTGGCGTTACCTCTTGTCAGGCTGGCATCTGGTCTGTCGCGTGAGTTGCGAGCGTTCTGGTGCGTGGAGGACCTCCGCAATGGCCAGGCGATTGACTTTCGGGGCTACGGGGCTTCCTGCGCCGAAGACGTTGCTGATGACATCGCCTGCGGCTTCGGAGCGGCCCTGACAACCAAGTCAGTGCTGCGGTCGGTCGGCGAGTCCAACCGGCTGTGGGCCGTGCCGTTCGAGAGGAGCCCCGAGACGCATGTGTGGATGACTACGCGAATCGAGGATCGCCGACCGATCATCGACGCCCTACACCGAGAGGTGGCTGCCATCACTGAGCGCATCGGTCCACTCATCCTGCCGGAATTGTCCGGCAGCGGTAGTCCAGAGTCTCTCCAGCCCCCCGATGTCATTGCGGGGCACGAGACGTCCGTGGCCGGCCGAGGCGCCGTCGATTCAGGTGGGAGTGCGGTGGGTGATCACGAATTCGAATCGCCCCGCTTCTATCGTCCAGCTCCTCATTGACCCATGATCGAGGCGTCAGGCCTTGTGGCCGAAGCAAGAAACAAGGACGCGTTATGGACAATCATCGATCCGATCAGCGACTGCGGTCCTCCCGAAGTCGACTCACCGTAGCGGTCTCTACCCGGATCAGCGTGGCTGTCGGTGTGGCCGTCGTCGCGGCGGGCACCCTGCCCGGCATGGTCGTTGCTGATGCTGCGGTTCAGGCCACTTCGACGGCGCGCGTGTCTGCTCAGCTGTCGGGGGCTCGCCCGGTCAGGCCACGACCAACAGCCAGCGCTACACCGACACCGACGGCGAGTGCGAGTTCGCCGGCAACCAGCCCGGCCGCCTGCGATGCGCCGCTGGTGTACGGCGGGCAGCAGTACTGCACCGGCTATCTCAGCTGGGTGAAGAGCCGCTACTACGGCATCGGCGTCCGGGTCGCGATCGCCGGCGGAGTCGCCCAGGTGACCGGCTCCACCGTGGTACTGACGGATACGTTCCGGTGTCCGCCGGACCGCTGGTGCGGAGCCATCGTGTACAGCGACAGCCTCCAGATCACCCTTCCGCCCGACGTTGCGCTACCCACCGAACGGCAGATCATTCGTCTTTACGGCACGACCACTGCCGGCACCACAACCGGCGGGCTGGACCCCGCCGGTTTCGACGTGCTCGGGGTTGCCCCGACCGCGACCACCACGTGCGATCCGGAACTCGCGCCCTGCTGAAACCCGACGCCCGCAGCTTCGTTAGGACCAATCGATGCCGAACCTCCGCACTGCAGCTACCGCGTTGATCTGCGTCCTGGCGCTCTCGCTGAGCCCGATGCCCGCCAATGCGACGCCACCCGATCCTGGATGGCCCGTCGAGACGGCACCGTTGTTGACCACCGATGAGACCGGATGCACCGAGATCACCTATCCCCGCGGCGGCTGGGCCAGCAACGTCCGCCCACTCGTCCCGGCCCGCTTCGAACTCGTGCCCTTCCCGGCAATCGAAGGTGTTCCGCCTCGAGTCGGCCTCTTCATCAGCGAGGTGACCTGTCGAACCATCACCACCTCGACCCGTCAGCGGCGCGACAAGCAACGCGACGTCGCCTACATCATCGTCAGCGCTGACGTTGCCACCATCGACGGTCAACCATCTGACGGGGTGTACGTCCTCTTCTACGCCACGGAGAACCGCCTCCTGCACCGCCAGCTCAACAATCTCGGCTGGCCCACCGATCTGCTGGAACGGCGCAGCGGCATCGACGTCACCACCACCTCCGGTGGCCTGACCCTAGCCACAGGAACCTTCGCCGGATCTGGGTGGGATCATGTCATCAGTTTCGCGTCGGTGTCCCCGTTCGACCAGCCCGAAACCGGCCCCGGCATCTTCTATCGCGACACCGCCACCCGACAGCTCAAGCAGTGCTTTGACAACAGCCTGAGAAAGGTCTTCGGCGGGGCCGGCGGCGATCTCACCACCACCCCCCTGGCTACCGTCACCTCCGCCCCCGCGCTCTTCGCCGGCTTCACAGGCACAACAAGCAGCGGCACCTTCCTCTACACCGGAGCCTGGCAATCCACCCTGACCGACCAAACCTGCCCACCCCTCATAGAGTGATCCCTGGCGTGACGGCCGGTCCCCCGGCCACGCCAGCGGTGTGGTGACAACCACTGAAACCTTCGCAGAGGCAGCCGTCTCTACCTCACACCGGTGGAGAATTCGCCTCCCTCGAATAGGTGCTGTCACCAGACCAACACTCGTACGCTCTGTAAACACCGGGGCCTCCGACCACGCATGTCGGATAGGCCAGCCCGAAAGCCTGGCAACCCACGCAATCTGCGCGCACGAGGCCCCGGCCCGCAACCACCTCAAGCAGCGGTCACGTCATACCAACTGGATCGGTGCCCCGACGGTTGCCCTCATGACCATTGCCGTCGAGAACCGGCATCGAGTTCACTGGATTGCTGTGAGGGACAGGCAACGCCACGACACGCGCCATGAGGATGGCGTGCCGGAGGGCGGTTTGTCCGTCAAGCAAGCCGTTCGGCCGGGCGAGGTGCCCGGCCTCCTTGCTGGTGAGGAAGCACCACCCCCGCAGGCGGTCCTCGCACTGCAGGCCGCGGTCGGTAACGCGGCTGTGACACGGGCTCTGGGCAAGGATGGTGCGTCACGACCCTCAGTGCAGCGGAGGCTGATCGCGGCCGGCACTGCGGCTGACTTCGACAGCTTCAGGGCGCATGCCGAGACGGCAAGCGGTGTGCTCCTCGGCCGCGATCCCGCCACCAACCAGGTGACAGCAATCGGCAGCCTTGCCATACCGGCAACATCCCCGGCATTCGCGAACCTGCTCACGACGATCATGGACGACCCGGCCCAAGACGCCGAGGTGAACTTCGGCACAGGCCAGGCAGGTGTGGTGATCGGCGCGTTCCCAACCCCCAACGACTTCACCGGCAGTCGAGTGCAGAACATCGACATGGATGACATCGACGCGATTGAGACCGGCGCTCCCGGCCACGGCGTGGCGTTCCTCGCCCACGAGCTGAACGAGAACTTCGTCGCGCACGCTGCAGTGCCGGCGGCTGGTGTGAACCAGTTTCCCGCGGCACATGAGCAGGGGAACATCGCCCAGAGCGCGGTGATCTCAGACCTCGCCGGAACTGGGCCGCGTATCGCCGAGCGCGTATCGCCGGGTGGCGCCGGTGTGCTCAACGCCACCGTCGACTTTGAGACCGACTTTCTGGTCCTCGAGATCACGCAGTCCCCGGGCACGGCCGACTTCCAGATCACCAACTCCCGTCAAGCCGGGCGCGTGAACGTCTCCGACCAGGTGATCGACTCATATGTGACCGGCTCGGACGCGCCGCCCGCCGCTGGCGCCGGAACGATCGCGGCCGCCGCCGCAGACCTGATCGCACACCCCCAAGCAACGGCAATCATCGAGGGCTTCTGCGACAACGTCGGCACGGCGGCGGTCAACAACACGCTGTCGCGGACCCGGGCAGACCAGGTGCGCTCCCAGATCATCGCCGCGGCCCCCGGTCTCCTCAACGACAACTTCCATACCGTCGGCCGGGGGTCAACCGGCTTCGTCGCATCGAACCTGACCGACGCCGACCGTGCCCGTAACCGCCGGGTACGGATCCGCGTCGAGGAGCCATCACCGTGAACCTCGTCCTCGAGGCCGAGCTCGAGAACCCCGGGCGCCAGGCCCCCCGACCTGGATCGCTCTACACCATCGGCGTCATGCGGTATCGGGTGCTGAAAGTGACCATCGGCACCTACTCGCATGAGCACGTGTACGTCGGTCACCACTGGGCCGACCTGCAGCAGCCGGAGTTCCAACCCAGAGCTCGGCACAGGCTGACGCTGACCCACGACTTTCCACAAGGGGCCACACTGCTCAACGAATTCGACATTCAAACCGAAGGCGTCTACTACTGCACGTCGTACGAGACGATCTGACTCCTGCCGAGGTATCCGCCCGGTGGACCGCCGTCCAAGACCACGATCAATCCACGGCTCCTGATTGCATGAGGGTTCGTCGCCTGACGCGTCTGAAGACGAGCATCCGCCTCCCGAAAGGTGCTGTTCCAGCGTTCGAGGGCGCGCCTGGCGAGAAGGAGGTACCGCACCTGATCATGGAGAATTCTGGTGCACTGGCTCCTTCTCTGCGGGCCGGACAGTCAGGCGTCCTGGGCCTGCTGTACTCAGAGACTCTCGCTCCTCAACTCAGGTCGAGCGACTCGTCCGCGTTACCCTGAGGTGACGCACCGACCGAGTCCGCGTCCAGCCCGTCGGCGCCGCCGAGTCCGGTGCCCGGCGTCTGTCCGAGGCCCTGACCCAGGTCGCTGCCGAGGCCGTCCTGGGTCCCACCGACCGGGTCGGTGCCGAGACCGCCTGCACCGCCGACGGGGCCCTGGCCGATCGTCGACGAGGCGTTCAGCGGGTCGGCCCCGAACTCCACCTCGACGCCGTCGAAGACGCCGTCCGCGTCGGAGTCGGCCTTGGTTGGGTCGGTGCCGAGCGAGGCCTCCGCGGAGTCCGACAGCTGGTCGCCGTCGCTGTCGGCAACCTTCGCGTTCGTCCCCGCCAGCTCCTCCGTACGATCCGACAGGCCGTCTCCGTCGGCATCAGGGACTCCCTTGCGGACGTTCTCGGCGAACCTCCCGGAGCCGATCACCCCGGCCACGCCCGGCAGCCGGCCGGCATCGGTCCCGAGCGAGACCTCCTGCGCATCGGGCACACCGTCGTCGTCGGTGTCCGCCGCCAGCGGGTCGGTGTGGGTCACGACCGCCTCGTGCCCGTCGGTGAGCCCGTCGGAGTCGCTGTCGGTCTTGGTGGGGTCGGTCCCGGCCAGCTTCTCGAAGGCGTCGGTCAGTCCGTCGGAGTCGCTGTCCGGATCGGTTTCTCCGGCGCCGGGAAGCCTGGCCAAGGGCCGCCCCTGATCGATCTGGTACGCCCCCGCCGTGCTGGCCGGGCCGGCGGTCCCGTTCGCGCCGGTGATCCCGGTCGCGCCGGTGCTCCCGTTCGCACCGGTGATCCCGGTCGCGCCGGAGGATCCAGGATCGGCTGTCAGTGCCGATGTCCGACCGCCGGTCGGCGCCGGATCGCTGCCGTCGAGGCTGGCCGTCGATCCGTAGACCCCGGCCCCGGACCCCGCCGCGTGGTCGGCGGGACTCGTACCGGCCGCAGGATCGGCGACGGCAGCTGCGGCGGACGTCGCCTCGCGATGCGCCTTGAGGCCCGACTCGTCGGAGATTCCCGGCACCGTGGCGGCGAAGTTGAACCGGTGCTTGGCCGACCACTCGCCCACGCCGTACTTGGTGCCCTTGGCCTCGACCGTCCGGCCGTCGCCGAGACTGATCGCCACGTGCGCCTGGCCGGCCGGAAGCCCGCCGGACGGCTCGCTGGAGAAGTAGAACAACAGTGCACCCTTGGTTCGCAGGGCCTGCTCGACCGGGATGTCGTGATTCAGCCGCTTGAGCTCCATGTACTGGTACTCCGCGGTGCTCTCCAGCTTCACCCCCGCCTGGCGGGCGCTCCACTGGGTGAAGGAGGAGCAGTCGAAGGTCTTCGGGTCCGCGGCCGTCGGGGTCCGCGGCGCGCCGTACACGTAGCGATCACCGATCTGGTCCTTCGCTGCGGACAGGAAGATCGAGAGCTTGTCGTCGGCCGACGGGTCGGTCCCGGCCGACCCGTCGGTCGTCTCCGATCCCGTTGTCGCCGGCGCCGACTCGGCGGCCGTTGCCTGCTGGGCGGCCGCAGCCTGCTGGGCAGCTTGTTGGGCGGCCGCGGCCCTGGTCTCCGCAGCGCCCTGAAGGGTCCAGGCCGGCGTGGCTGCGTGATCGAAGGGTCCGCCGCTCGGACCCAGGGGGTCGCTCCCCGAGCTCACCTCCAGACCGTCGGTGACCCCGTCGACATCGGAGTCGGCCACCGTCGGATTCGTGCCGAGCGACGCCTCGGACGCATCCGACAGGCCGTCCGCATCGGTGTCGGCCTTGGCCGCGTCGGTGCCCACCACCTGCTCGGTGTGGTCGGAGAGGCCGTCGGCATCGGCATCCTTGGCTCCTCCCCGAACGTTCTCGGCGAACAGGCCCTCGCCGACCACGTACGCCGACCCGGGCACCGTGCCCGCATCGCCGCCCTGCGCCACCTCGGTCGCGTCGGCGACCGAGTCCTGGTCGGTATCGGCGAGCAGCGGGTCCGTGTGGGAGACCATCGCCTCGTACGCGTCGGACAGGCCGTCCGCGTCGCTGTCGACCTTGCTCGGATCGGTCCCCGCCAGCCGCTCGAACTCGTCGGTCAACCCGTCGTCGTCGGTGTCCCGTTGCGCGGGTCCGGCCGGCGGTGTGGCTGCCCCCGCCGTCGGGGAAGTGGCCAGTGGTGCTCCGGACACGGGATCGTCGAGCGCGGTGCCGGCCGTACCGGTCAGCGGCGTACCGCTGTCGATCTTGTCGTACTGGCTCTCGGCCAGTGGCGAGAGCATCTTCGACCCGTAGCCGCGCACGCCGCGAGGGTCGCCGGCGACCCCGATCTCCTTCTCCACCTTGCCGAGGTAGGTCCGATAGTCCGCCCGCGAGTCCTCGTTACGCTCGTGGGTCGTCGTCCACGGCCGCATGTCGCGGCCCTGCAGGCTGATGGCGTACGCCGCCCGCGCGTTGCCTTCGGGTGTGCTGAGGTCGCCCCACTTGGTCGACCGGGACGAGTCGGCGCGCACGTTGATCTGCCAGAGGCCGACGGAGTACTCACCCTTGTCGTTCAGGGCCCCGGTCCGGCCGCCCGACTCCGCCATCGCGATCGCGGTCCAGGTCACGGCCTGGTGGGGGGTGAACCCGGCCGAGCGCGCAGCATCGTAGATCTCGCGAATCGTCAGGGTCGTTGACATCGGCTATCCCCCTCGTGCGGCCGGCACCACGTGCGTGTCGGCCCTTCCCATGGTACGACAGGAGGGTCGACCGAGGCCCGGAATTCCTGGGGCAGCAGAGATCTCCGGCACCGCACATCGGCGTCGCTGCCCCATCGGGAAGGAGGATCTGCTCGCGCCGACCTGGCGAGCGGCTGCGGCCCGTGCGACAGTTCGACCAGGGTGAGCCGT
>DATDAP010000121.1:0-2988 GCA_036525335.1 Microlunatus sp.
AGCTGGTGGCCGTGGTGGACCCACACCCCGAGCGGGCGCAGCAGATCGTCGACAGCCACGGCGGCAAGGCGTACCCGAGTCTGGCCGAGACGTTGGCCGGGACCGACGTCGACATCGTGGTCGTCTGCACACCGACCGGGACCCACGGCCGGCTCGCCATCGAGGCGCTGCAAGCGGGCAAGGACGTGATCATCGAGAAGCCGGCCGAGATCACCGTGGCACGCACCGACGAGATCATCGCCGCCCAGCAAGCGTCGGGTCGGCTGGTCACGGTCATCTCCCAACACCGCTTCGATGCTGCCACCGAGGTGACCGTGGACGCCATCGCCGCCGGCGAGCTCGGCCGACTGACCAGCGGCATCGCCTCGATCGACTGGTGGCGGGGCCAGACCTACTACGACTCCGGCGACTGGCGTGGCACCTGGGAGCTCGACGGCGGCGGTGCGCTGATGAACCAGGGCGTGCACACCATCGACCTGCTGGTGGCCACCATGGGCCGCCCGGTCGAGGTGTTCGCCTACACCGGCACGCTCGCGCACGACCGGATCGAGGTGGAGGACGTGGCCGTAGGAGTGGTGCGGTTCGAGAGCGGCGCCCTCGGGGTGCTGCACGCGACCACGGCCGCCTACCCGGGCATGAGTGCGCGGCTGCAGGTGCACGGCGACCGGGGATCGGTGATCATCGACAGCGACGTGCTGAGCTTCATCCACCGGACCCCGAGCGAGACGACCGCCGACGAACGAGCGTACGGGGAGTCCAGCAAGACGATCAACCAGGTCGAGGAGTTTCCCGAGGCCTCGGGCGCGACCCTCAGCGCCGGCGCCGATCCCGGCCAGCTCGGCTCAGCCGCCCACCGTCGCCAGTACGAGAACTTCCTGGCGGCGTTGGACGGTGAGGAGGAGCTCCGGGTGGACCTGCAGACCAACCGTCAGGCGATCGCGATCATCACCGGCGTGTACGAGTCCGCGCGGACCGGTCGGCCGGTGCGACTGGCATGAATCGGCGACCGACATGAGCCGGCTGGCGGTGAACCCGATCCAGTACTGGGCGAAGGCAGGACGGACGCGGGAGGTGCTCGACGCGGCGTTCGCCGAGCTGTCCGCCATCGGGTTCACCGCCGTCAAGGCCGACGTGCCCGAGGGCATGCGTGCGGCGGCCTACCTGGCTTGGCTGGACGGCTACGGGCTCGCTCCCTCGGTGAGTCTGTTCAACTCAGCGTTCGACGAGACCATCGACATCGCCGCCGAGACGGAGCGGGCCCAGCGGTTCGCGGCGGTGCAGGTCGCGTTGGGGATGGACCGGACCATGGTGTCCTCGGTGGCCGTGCCGGCCCGGATGGAGCGTCCCGCCGTGGGCGCCGATTTCAGCCGGAGCCGGCTGAACCTGGCGATCGAGAACTGCGGAGTGATCTGCCAGGTGCTGCAGGCCGAGGGGCTGCGCCCGCTGCACCACTCGCACGTCGGCGGGGTCTTCGAGACGGAGCGGGAGATCACCGCCCTGCTGGACGACCTCGGACCCGACCTGATCGGGATCGGACCCGATACCGGCCACCTCCGCTGGGCCGGCGTCGACCCGGCGGCGTTCATCACCCGGTACGCCGACCGGATGGGCGCCCTGCACCTGAAGGACGTCTTCGCCGACTTCCTCGACGGCCGAGCGGGTGAGGCGACCTACCGCGAGCAGGCGGATTCCCGACGTCTGTGGGCCGAACCCGGTCTCGGTGTGCTCGACGTCGCGGCGGTCCTGGCCGCGCTGCCGGGCGACTACGACGGTGACGTGATGATCGAGGTCGACGAGCCGAGCACGTCGACCAGGCGCGAGTCGCACGAGATCTCGTACGCCTGGGCGCAACGCCTCCTGCCGGCCCTCGTCTGACCTGCTCTCGCTCGGGATGCAGCCTCTCGCACTAGGTGCAACCCGAGCAGGAGGCAGGATCCCGAGCGAGAACGGTGGTCAGCGGGTTTCCAGCACCTCGACAGGGTCGCCCACCCGAACCTTCCCGTACGGGCTGTCCGGCACCAGGTTCATCGCGAACAGGGTCTTGCCGTCGATCTTGCGGTGCCGGGCCAGACTGACCAATGGCTCCTTGCTGCGGACGGCGGTCACCGGGTCGATGGTGGTCAGCACGCACCGGATGCAGGAGGTCAGCACCCGGAACTCGACCTCGCCGACCCGGACCCGCCGCCAGCCGTCCTCGGCGAACGCCGGTGCTCCGCGCACGATCAGGTTCGGCCGGAACCGGGTCATCGGGACAGGGCCTTCCGTCGAGCGAGAACCCTCCGCGATCCAGGCGTTGAGCTGAGCCAGGGACTCCTCGGTGGCCAGCAGCAACGGGAACCCGTCGGCGAAGGACACCACGTCGGTGCTGGCGGCCACCTCCGGGTCGACCGGGCGTCGGCGCGGGTCATCCAGGTAGACCAGGCGCAGTGGTCGCCCGAGGGCCTGGGAGAACCAGTCATCGGCTGTCTCCTCCGCGGCCCTGGCCTGGAGTCGGTCGTCCCAGATCTCCACGTCCACCAGCGGTCCGGTCTCCGGCCGGTCGACGACCAGATCGGCGATCCCGGGAGCGCTCAGGTGCAGACCGCGTTCGGTGATCACCGGCGTCACCAGCACCAGCCGGTTCGCCTCGCGAGCCGTCACCACCTCCCCGGCCAGGTCCACCAGCATCCACCGTCGATCACCGGTCAGACCCCACGGCTCGACCTCGGCGAGGTCGAGATCCTCGCCTCGGCAGGACTTCACCGGATAGCGGCGCACCCCGGTGAGTCGCAGATCGACCGGCGGTCCCACCCCAGTCAACGGCCGGCTTCAGTCGACGATGGAGTTGATGCTGCGCTGGACGATCAGCGGATCCGGCGGGTAGACGACCGAGGTGTCCTTGTTCTCGTAGTCGAACTGGTTCAGGAAGAACCGCATCGCGTTGATCCGGGCCCGCTTCTTGTCGTTGCTCTTGATCGAGGTCCAGGGCGCCTCGTCGGTGTCGGTCCG
>DATDAP010000122.1:0-6624 GCA_036525335.1 Microlunatus sp.
GCCGCCCGCTGCTGGTAGGTCTTCTCATCAACCTGCAACAGGGTGGCGTCGAGCAGCTTCTCGAACCGGCCCCAGCCGAGCAGCTCGACCTGCCCGGTCACGATCTGGTCCACCACCCGGGCCGACACCATGGTCAGCTCACTGGTGCGGCGGGCGATCTCTCGGGCCTTCCACGCCCACACCTGCCCGGCCTTGACCCGCTCCCACAACAGCGGCCAACGGTGCCGGATCGCCAACGCGTCCCCGATCAGCAGCCGGGCCGCGACCACACTCGACTGCTGCGCCAACGCCAACGACGACGGACACGTCTCGGCCACCAACGGGGTCCCCAGCGGTCCCATCCGCACGAACCGCTCCACCAACACCGACGAGCCTGCACCAGCCACCTCGGGATCGTCGGTCTCGCCATGGCAGTCCGCCCACGCGACGGCCAGCAGCAGCTTCCGGCACCCCGCCCGCCGCTCGAACGCATGGTTGTCCGCCGCCAGGCTGAGCAGTCCACCCGGATCCCCGAGCGACTCCTCCAACCACTGATCGAACATACCGACGATTATAGTCGAACGAAGCCCCCTTTGGCCAGACTTCGACGTCGAATTCCTTTGTACGCTGGGGAATCCGGGCCGCTCATGTTTCTGCCCCAACAGACCCAAGGGCGGCAACGAGCTGCTAGCCAGGAATGTCGACACTGGACCGCAGCACCTCACGGTAGACAGCGCAACTTAGTCGCGCCGAGCCGACAAGACCGGCAACACCCAGCTGCGGGTGAACCGATGAGTTGTTCGGGGTCGATGACATCATCTCGACTACCACCAAGCACCAGCCAAAGAGGCCGCCTGCGGCCAACGCGGCTGCGGTCATGAGGGCGCAGCGCTTCATGCTGGTCGGTCCTTAGCCTCGCCTGTCCACCAGAGTCGTCGCTCAGGGATCGGCCCTTGCCCTCACCACGGCCTCCGCTGCGGTCAAGTCGTACAAGAACTGCGCCTCACTCAACAAGATCTACAGCACGGCGTCAAGAAGTCGTCCAGCACAAAGGATGTCGTGCGATCGAGCGGCAAGATCACGAAGAAGTCGTCGAGCGCAAGGCCAGCTCAGCGCTCTACAACGCAAACCAGAAACCTCGACCGCGACACATACGGCATCGCCTGCGAAAAGTAGGCGTGCCGTCGACCCGCAGGTCTGGCCCGATCCGCTCCTACTGCGCAGTCAGGCGACACGTTCGATGCCGCCCAACACTGATCCCTCGCACCGCGGCGAGGGTGATGCGGGGGTGGCCGACGCCCTTGCCCCGGGCAGTGCCGAGGTCAGCGTGGACCCGGTTCCGGTGCCGTTGGACTGCACGGACGGTTTCGAGGCGTTCTACGGCCGGCCCGAGGCCTTCCTGCGACCCGAGATTCGCGCCGCCACCTCCGGTCTGACCTTGACCGACCCGGCCGCCCTGCGTCGACAGGCTGAGCGTGTCGGCGCCTTCCGCCTGGTAACCGCTCGTACCTGAACGATGGATCGCCACCGATCACCGCACAGGCCTCAGATCGGAGGTGGCACCAAGCCGCTGCGACGCAACTCGACTGCCGCCAAGGCGTGAATCACTTCCTTGTCCCCTCGACGCCAAGCCGCGACCGGGTCGTCGCTGATCTTCGCGATCACGTGCATCGGCTGGACCACCATCGCACGTAGAGCGAACAGGTCGAGATCTGCGTCGGCATCCAGGAAACGCTGAGCGGCGCGCGCCCGCAGGAAGAACCGGATCCGCGCCGGCAACCAGATCACCAGCAGCAGGACCACGGGGATCAGGAACACCAGCCAGCCCAAGAGCAACCCGACTCGCTCCACCGAGGCAACCTGAGCCGCGGCCGCGTCGATCACTCTCTGCAGCGACCCGACGGCCTCGTCGAACGGCTTACGCAGCTCCGAGCCGATGCCCGGGACCCGGCCGGTCTGCTCAGCCGCCTCACGCATCTGATCAGCGAGCTGGCGAGCGGCGTCGCCGGAACGGCGCGCCGGTGTGGCGACGGCGTCGATGGTCCGTTCTGTCGCCCGCCCCACCAACCACCAGACCACCATCCAGCCCAGCACGAACAGGTCGGTGGTCAGCTGAGCAAGCATCCGCGCCCGACGCTGCGCGTACAAGCCACGGAGGACGGTCATGATCGGTGACCCTACGTGCCTCGGTCCCCCACCACGAGGCAGCATCGCGGCCGGCCTCGTCATAGGTGTCCCCGGCTCCGCCACCTTCTACAGGGTGGCGGTGAAGGGGTCGTGGTCCTCCGCGACCAGCGGTACCCGGTCGACGCGGCTGTGGACGGGGATGACCTGGTTCCGGGTGATGGCTTCGTCGATGGCGATCAGGGTGTCGAGGACGTGGAAGCCCAGCTCCCCGGAGGCGAGTGGTTGGCCGCCGGTCCGGGCGGCCCGGGCCAGGTCGAGGACGCCGAGTCCTCGTTCGGCGTAGACGCCGGAGATCGGCACGCTCTCCCATTGAGGTTCCTCACCGATCGCGGCGAAGGTGGGGGCGCGGGTGATCTTGACGTCGCCGGTGAAGAAGTTCGGGTCGGGGATGATCATGGTCCCCTCGGTGCCCGTGACCTCCACGTAGCCCATCCGGGTCAACGGCGAGTCGAAGCTGAACACACTCTGGCTGACTCCGCCGTCGACGAACCTCGCCAGGGCGGACACATGGGTGGGGACCTGGACGTCGAACACGGTGCCGGCCCGGTCACCGGCCTGGATCGTACGCTTGACGCGACTCTGCGAGCCGATCGCGGCGACACTCTGAACGGAGCCGAACAGGTGAACCAAAGCGGTCAGGTAGTAGGGGCCGATGTCGAACAACGGTCCGGCACCGGGGGAGAACAGGAACTCCGGGTTGGGGTGGAAGATGTCGGGGCCGATGTACTGCATCACGGTCTGGGCCGACAGGGGTTCGCCGATGTCGCCGCGGGCGATGGCCCGGCGGGCGGTCTGCAGGCCGGGGCCGAGGACGGTGTCGGGGGCGATCCCGACCAGCAGACGCGCGGCGTCGGCCTGGGCGAGCAGGTTGAGGCCGCTGTCTCGGTCGACACTGATGGGTTTCTCGGTCCACACGTGTTTGCCGGCGGTGATCGCTTGCGAGGCGACTTCGGCGTGGACGGCAGGGAGGGTCAGGTTCACCACCAGCTCGACGTCGGGGTGGTCGAGGACGTCGTCGGCGGTGCCCCACTGACGCACCCCGTGCTGTTCGGCCCGGGCCTTCGCCGCATCCACATTCAGGTCACCGAGGATGACCACCTCGATGTCGGGGAACTTGCTCAGGTTCTCCAGATACGTGTTGCTGATCATGCCCGTGCCGATGAAACCGACACCGACCGGTCCGGATCGCGTCATCAGAAGCTCCTTCGTGTTGTCCCGGTGACGGATCGGTCACCGGAGGTTGCGTGGGTGAGGTCGTGCAGGGGGTCGGGATGATCGCCGTCGATGGGGTAGTCGACGAAGGCGAAGGCAGAGCCGTCGGGTGCCCAGCTGGGGACGTTGATGGTGCCCTGGCCGCCGTCGAGCTCGATCAGAGTGGTCGGCCGCTGCCAGTTCGCGACGTCGACCAGCCGCAGCTCCACTGCGAGGTCAGCGGGGTGGCCGGTGGTGCCGGGCGGGAAGCTGAGGTAGACCGCGACGTCTCCGGTCGGCGCGACGTGCGGGAACCAATTGACCCGATCGTCGAAGGTGAGCCGTTGCAGGTCGGTCCCGTCGGGCCGGATACGGGCCAGCTGGGCGTGGCCCGGCTGGGTCGAGAACTGCTCGGTGTTGAACACGATCCACTGCCCGTCGGGCGTCCACTCGCAGCCGTCGGCGGGTCCGGGATCGGTCGTGACGGCGACGTCGTGCTGCCCGTCCGGGTCGATCAGGTGAATGGTTCCCGAGGCCCACCAGTTGCCACTTTCGGGTTCCAGTCGGACGTAGCCCAGGCGCCGCCCGTCGGGGCTGACCCCGTGCAGGAAGTGCAGTGCGCCGTCATCGGGGGTGATCCGGTGAGCGGGACCGCCGTCGAGGGGTACGCCCCAGATGTGCCAGTCGTTGGCGGAGGCGTAGACCGTGACACCGTCGGGAGCCAGCACGTGATCGTTGTTGACGGCCGGCAGCCCTTCGGCGTCGATCGGCTCGGGATCCCCGGATCCGTCGGCGGGGAGGGTCCACAGCAACCCATCGCCGTTGATCACGAACCGACCGTCGGGCGTCCAGTTGGGCGCCTCGTACAGCCTCGTGAAGGACTCGTGGACCGTCTGGACGCGCCCGGAGGCCCGGTCCCAGACCCGGACCCGGCACCGCTGGCCGGGTCGAAGCCGGCGCGTGGCGGTATCGCTGCTCATCGGACCCCTCCGTCGGCAGCCGCGAGGCGCGCGGCCTCCAGGTGGTTGCGGATGCCTTGCACGGCGAGGTCGTGATCCTCTTCGGAGGACAATCCGGAGACGGTGACAGCCGCGACAACACCGACGCCGCCGACCCGGACGGGGAACGAACCCCCCGTGATGGCGTAGTCGGGACCCAGCCAGCCGATCCCGGCGGCGTCGACGCCGGCCGCGGACAGCCGTGCGTCGACCAGGGCGCTGCTCGACTCCATCCGCAGCACCAGCGCAGCCTTCCGGGCGATCCAGGTGTCCTGGTCAGCCGTGATCCCCGGTAGCGCCGCGCGGAACAGGATCAGACCGGGGCGTCGGATGTCGATACCCACCGCGTGTCCCGCGGTCTGGGCCAGCTCGACCATGGCAGCACCCAGTGTCCAGGCGTCCGTGTGGTCGAAGGAATCGAGAACCAGCTCCTCCTCCTGGCGCTGGAGCGTGGAGATGAGATCAGCAGTGCCCTCGGGCATGGAGGAGTCCTTTCGAGACGGATCGGGGATCTGGCCGAGATCGAGACAGCAGGCGTTGGACCTCGCCCGGTCCGGGAAGCGTCCGGGAGTTCTGCCTGATACGCATCACTGATGCGTATCAGTTGTGCGCATAAGCAAAGTTAGGGCATATTCGACGCCATGGCAACACCGCCGACGAGAAGGACCGCCCGCCGCGGCGGTCAGGCCAAGCGACCCACCGCCACCGACGTGGCTCGGCACGCGGGCGTGTCCCAGGCGACCGTCAGCTACGTGATGAACGACACCCCGCACCAGGCCATCCCGGAAACCACCCGGCAGCGGGTCCTCGCGGCTGCGACCGAACTCGGCTACACCCCGTCAGCGGCGGCGAGGATGCTGGTCAGCGGGAGGTCCGACGTGGTCCTCCTGCTCCTGCCCGACTGGCCGATCGGACTCGGTGTGGCCAGCCTGCTGGACGAGCTGTCCCAAGCGTTCGCCCAGCACGACCTGACCTTCGTGATTCATCCCCAGGTGACGGCGCGACCGATCACCGACCTCTGGAAGTCGATCACCCCGGCCGCGGTCCTGGCCTACGAGAACTTCAGCGAGTCCGACCTCACCGCGATCAACCGAAGTGGCGCCGAGCTGGTCCTCATCTCCTCCCTCGACCGTGGGGCCAGAGCGATGGACCAGTCCGTCGAACGCACCGGCCGAATCCAGGTCGAGCACCTCGCCCGGGCCGGCCACCGCCACCTCGGGTACGCCTGGCCCGACAACGATCGTGTCCTCTTCTTCGCCCAGCATCGGCTCGACGGCGTACGCGCGGCCTGCACCGCACTGGGGCTGCCCGCACCGCAGGTGACGACCGTCCCTCTCACCGCCGACGGAGGCGCCGCCGCCATCCGGGAGTGGCGGGCTCGCGAGCCCGCCGTCACCGGGATCTGCGCGTTCAACGACGAGGTCGCGCTCGCCGTCCTCGCCGGAGCGCGGCAGCTCGGTGTCGTGATTCCGGATGACCTCGCCGTGATCGGTGTCGACGACATCCCGGCCGCAGCGTTGGCGGCACCACCTCTCACCACCGTCGCCAGCAACATCACGGCCACCGTTCGAGACATCGTCGACGCGGTTCTGGGCAAGCTCGACGTCCGACCCCCCGAGCCGCGACGCAGGCGGCCGGACGCCGATCGCGTCATCTCGCGGGCGTCTGCCTGATTCGTCCAGGCCGTACGCCGTAGCCAGCGAGCCGTCCCTGAGCGGGGAAGGTGACGGTGATGACCAGTTCGAGACCCGCTGCCCACCGGCGGCCAGGGAGAGCGGGGCGGCGCGCACGCCGTAGCCGTGGCGGAGACCGACGGCCGTGGTGCTCGGCGGTGCGCTCGGCGCCGCCGGCCAGCCCCTGGTGGTCGGGGTCGGGAGTCGATCAACCGGTATGCGCACGCCGGGGCGGCGGAGTTGTCGGAGATCAAGACGACCCAGCTCGGCTTGCGCTCGGAGCTGCTCGGAGCCGTGGCCGTCGCCTGCCAGGAGGCTGCCTACCAGCCCCGGCTGACGACGCAGCATGGCCGCCGGGTACGAACCTTGACGCCGGCCCGCGGGACGGGTCTAGGGTGACCGCGTCGACCCCTGCGACGTCGCGAAAGGATGACCTCGTGTCCCGGCTCCGAACGCTCCGCACGGTTTCCCTGCTTCTCGGTGTGCTGCTCATGATCAGCATCGGGCCGCCCCCGGCCCGCGCGGCCGGGCCCGAGCAGATCATCAACGGGACCTTCGACAACGGTCTGGTCGGGTGGACGGCGTACCCGACCAGC
>DATDAP010000123.1:0-3626 GCA_036525335.1 Microlunatus sp.
CCCCCCCCCCCCACGACCGCACGGACTTACGGGCTTCGCCGATGATGATGGCCGCCGAAGGGCGACCGCTGATCTGCGACGCTCACCCCGCCGGACCTGTCCCCCTGCGCTGACAGTAGCCGCCGGCCGAGGGGGTCACCACACCCTCAGGGGTGACCTGGAGCGTCGCCGACCCACGACATCGGCATGACGCCATCGGCCTACGCTGTGGCCATGACCGCCAGCGCCCCGACCGGTGTCGACCTGGCCTGGCCGACGGAACCGCGTGCCCGGGCCCTGGCGGCGGATCTCTACGCATCGGTGGCCCAGCGACCTCTGGTCTCGATCCATAACGGGCTCCCCGCCCGTTACCTGGCCGAGGACCTGCCGATCACCGACCCGATCAACCTGCTGATCTCGCACGATCAGGGGATCCAGGCGCTCTTGCGGCGCAACGGCATCCGGACCGAGTTCACCCTGGCCGACGGCTGGCGCGCCGAGGAGGCGTCCCGGCCGGCCTTCATCCTGCTGTGGAACCACCTGGCCGGTGTCTGGGCGCAGCCGTGGATGGAGTCCGACGGGGACGAGACGGCCAGGCTCGCCGGACTGCCGCCCTTTCGAACCGATCAGGCTCCGGAGGCGGTCTACGACGCGGTGGCGTCGCACCTGGCGGAGGATCCGATGTACCCGCGGCGGGTGATCGCGGCGGCCCACCTCGCCCATTTCGCCACCAGCGACGATCCGGCGGACGATCTCCGCGCCCACGAGGTGCTGGCCAGGGACTCGGCCCTGTCCGGACGAGTCGTACCGACGTTCAGCCCTGACCGCTATCTCGACCCTGGCCTCCGGGGGTGGCGTACCGACGCGGACCTGCTGGCCGAGGTCACCGGCATCGGCACCGACGACCTCGACGGCTTTCTCGCCGCTCTGCGGGAGCGACGCGGCTACTTCCTCGATCGGGGCGCGACGGCATCGGAGCACCACAGCAGCGACGTGGCCGTCATGAGGCTGTCGCCGTCGGAGGCCACGGCGCTGTATCGGCTGGCTCGCTCGGCGGAGCTGCTCCCGGAGGAGGCGCTGGCCCTGCAAGGCCATCTGTTGTGGGAGACCGGGCGGATGGCGGCCGACGACGGGCTGGTCATGGGCATCTACCCGCCCGCTGGCTTCCTGTCCCCGCCGAGCGCTGGGGCCGATACTGGCGACACCGGCGTAGCCGGCCGGGTACAGCCGCTGCTCGCCGACTTCGGGAGCGACCCGGCGTTTCGGTTGCAGCTGTTCACCATCGACACAGCCGCCTACCTGACCGAGATCCTGCCGCTGGCCGCCGCGCATCCCACCCTGGCCGCCGTGCCCCCGACCCGGTTCGCCGACGATCCCGCGGAGCTGCGGGCCGCCCGGGTGGCCGCGATCGGCGCCGAGGGGGTCACCCGCTGCCTCGGCGTCGTCGACGACATGAGTGGCCCCTTCGCGATGCCGGCCCGGCACCGTCTAGGTCGGCGGCTGGACGCCGGTGCGCTGGCCGAGCTGGTCGTGGCGGGCCGGCTGACCCTGGCGGCGGCGCAGGCCGAGCTCAGCGCCGCTGTCGACCGGATCCGCTGACTCGACCCCGCGACAGACGTCCAGGGCGAGTCCGTGTCCGAGCCGGTAACGGTTCCCGTCGGTGTCGGTGTAGACGTACGGGCGTAGCCGGGCACGTCGTTGGGTGAGGCGCAGTGGCCGTGCTCGTCGACGGCGATGGCGGCGTTGTCGATCGGGAAGCTGAGCGGCAACCGGCCGGACGGGGTGTAGGTGCCGACGATCGCGTCGAACATCGCCTCGGTCCGGGTGTCGAAACCCGCCACGAGGGCGTCGGCCATCGGCTCGATGTTGCCCAGCAACGAGGGCAAGGGTGATGTTGAGCCCGATCACGGCGTCTGTGACGGCGGTGCGGATGTCGGTGATCTTGGCGAGAGCGACGTTGGTGCCCTCGTGGATGTCCAGGTCAAGCAGTCCGGTCGAGTGGAAGTAGTCGCCGGTCGACGGGTTCACGAACATCACGGCCACGTCGGCCTGGTAGTAGCCGGTGGTGAAGCGGATGTCCGGATGGGCCCGGCCAGGGCGGCGCGCAATCCGTCGAGCTTCGACACCCGCAGGTCGGCCTCGAAGAGCTCGACGTAGACAGTGCGTCCCGTCAGCCGATCGGGCCTCAGCGGGAGCGTGGCGGCATGGTTCTTCATCACCACCACCGATCGGTGGTGGGCGCGGCCGGCTGCTGCAGTGAACTCCGGGTTGGCCACCACGTCATCGGCCCGGTCGGCGTCGACGTAGGGGTGGTCGAACAGTCCGAGGGCGAACATCTCCTCGGTGAGCCGCCGAGCCGCGTCGTCCAGGCGCTCCGTGGTGAACAGACCCTGCAGGTACGCGGTGTATCGAGCCGACGTCGTTGGTGTCGGCGATCATGTCGGTGCCGGCCATGACGGCCTTGCCGACGCGCTCCGGCACGCCGAGCTCATCGACACCCCACGCCATCTTGGACAAGATCCCGGAGTCGGAGTTGATGTAGCCGCGGTGACCCATCGACCGCAGGAGATCCAGGATTCCCTTGTTGAAAGCGAAACCAACGTCCTCGAAATCCTCGAGCGGTGCTTGCGGCATGGCCGACTTCTCCGCCGACGGGATCGCGCAATAGGGCATCACACTCGACGTACCCGCATCGATGGCCGCCTGGAACGGTGGCAGATGGTAGGTCGCCAGGGATCCCGGCGTCGGGTAGACGTTGAACTTGCCCTCGGCGTAGTGGGGGTCGAAGCCGTTCTCCCGGGCACCGCCACCGGGGAAGTGCTTGGTGGTCATCGCCACCCCGTCGGCGGCGAGACCGCTCCCGCCCTGGAAGCCGCGCACGACGGCGCCGATCGCCCGGGCGTAGAACCGGGGGTCCTCGCCGAAGATGCCGCTGCCGCGGAACCACCGCGGATCGGTGATGGTGTCGGCCATGTACATGTAGCCCTTGCGGAGTCCCGCCGCGACCCACTCGGACCGTGACATCGCGGCGAAGTCGGCGATCAGATCGAGGTCACCGGTCGCAGCCAGGCCGGGAGTGCCCGGCCACTGGGTGAAGTCCCGGTCATCAGCCCGATCTTCTCCTCCGGTGACATCCGGGCCACCAGATCGTCCGTCCGCTCCGAGGGACTCAACCGCCAGTCCTCGTATGGGTCGAGGACACCATTGGCGTTCAGATCACGGAACTTGATGCCGTCAGCCGCGATGACGGGTTTCACCCGGGAGGAGATGTCGATCTGCTGCACCATGAGAATGTCCTGCTTCCTTCGGATCGAGACGTGACTGCTGGATGGTTGCGCGCTGAGCTGGGTCAGAGCGCGCGCTCGGGGAACCTCCCCTCGGCGCGGATGCGCTTGTTCAGCTCGGTGAGGTAGCGCTCCTCGTCGAAGTCGAGCGGCACCTCCTCGCCGACCCAGCTGGACAGGTGGATGGCGTTGGCGAGCCGGACGCCGTTGATGCCGTCCGAGCCGGGAGCCAGCAGCGGGGTGCCGTCGAGGATGTTCGCGGCGAAGTTCTCCAGCACCCCGGCGTGCTGGGCACCCCAGGCGGAGTCGAACTCGATGGTCTCCTGGGTGTACATGGTGGTCGGGTCGAGCTCGCCCATGAAC
>DATDAP010000124.1:0-3221 GCA_036525335.1 Microlunatus sp.
CGCGAGCCCGACATCGAGGACGTTGTCCGCCGAATCTATGCGGTGTCCCGGACTGGTCCGTAAAGAATGCCCCTCCAAGACGGGACACGGTCCTCGCCGCCGGCGAGGACGTCCTCGGCGGACCGATTGGGGTTTCCCAGACCGTTGGCCGGGCGACTGTCTCTGCTCACTCAGGTGTCCCACGCCACCCGCGCCGCACGGCTCCTGCCCGTCGACCAGATCGAGCCCGCACACGCGAAGCTGCTCGCCGAGGACCTCACCGAGGTAGTCGCTGGGCTGGCGACCCGGGCCGCCGACCTCACCCGCCGCTCACGCGAGCACACCCCCACCGTCCGCCCCGACTAAGGCGCCGGCCGGTCGACCCTCCAGCTGGCCACCACCCAGCCATCCGGCAGCTGCTCCTGCACCAGCTGCTTGCCGTCGTCGAAGCTGGCCGCGTTCACCTCGACCATCCGGGACGCCCGTTCGGTCTCATCCCGGCTTCCGGTCCCCCGCTGCTCGGCCAGATCCGGGTCCAGCAGGGGCGGGTCCAGGTCTTTGGGTAGCGAGTACGCCCAGATGTTCTGTCCGGTGGCGGTGGGTGAGGCGGCGAGATGCCCGGGCAGTGCCTTGGCCAGGACCTGGGAGAGGAGCTGCATGGCTTCCCGTGCCGAGGTGGGCGCGATCGCGTCGCTGCCAAACCACTCCCGTGCGACTCGCACCTCGACCTTGTGGCCGGCGGCGGCGCTGACGAACCCGGCCGGTGGGTGGGCGGTCGTCCTTGAGCACAACTGGGGAATTTCAGTGAGCGCCAAGACTTGATCTGTTTGATCCACGGCACGACGGTCCCCACTGGGATCAGCCGATGTCGGAACTGATCGAAGAAACCGTTCGAAGCAACCGTGACCTCGCCGATCTGGTGCGCGAAGCCATAGTCATCCAGCAGTTCCTACTTGAACTACTCACCCGGCGCGACGTCGACCGTGGCGAGGTCATCTTGCAACTGAGCTCACTGTTAGCACCCGCCACCTGACTCATCTCCCACCAATCCCCCCGCGGCGGTACCCGCGCCGATCGCCACAAGTTGCCTCTGCGAGACAAGTCACCGATGACCGCACTGCGATGTCATTTATCGTGCGATAGCTGGTCGCGGGTTGCGTGCTCCTCGGCGAGCAGGGCATAGGTCAACCCGTCGAGCCAAGCGCCGGAACGGTGCAATGAATCCTGGAAGTTGTAGGCCTCGCGCCGCATACCGACGCGTTCCATCAACCGCCACGATGCATCGTTCTCCGCGAAACAGGATGCCATCACCCGACGCAGTTTCAGGTCGCTGAAGGCCAGGTCGAGGAGGGCATCGACGGCTTCGCTGGCGTATCCGTGTCCGGTGTGCTGAGGATGCAAGACCCAGCCGAGTTCACCCTGAGTCCCTCGTGCCCGTTCGGCAGCCTCGGCCTGCCCCCATCCGTCCTCGATCTGCAACATCAGGTCACCGATGACCTGGCCGTCGAGCTCGATGATCACAGTCTTCGCGAGACTGTCCATCTCAAGGAACTGGATGCAATATTCCATCAATGTTGCGGGTGCCCGGGTCAGCCACCGGCTCACCGCGGGAAGCTGGCGGAACTGCCAGGTCTCCGCCAGGTCGCCGACGGTGGCGGGGCGGGGGGTGAGGCGCGCGGTACGCACGGGCCACGTGACCTCCTCGTGTAGGCGGCCGGTCATGATCGCCAACGGTCCCCGTGGCTGCGCACGTACTGGGCCCACACGTGCCGCCACGGGATGACGGCGAGAATGACGACGACCAGGGAGCAGTTGACCGCGATCGCAGCTGCCGCTGCGTCAAGTGTCCCGGTGATGGCCTTGGGGAGGGCCACCAAGGCGAGCCACGACAACTTCCAGGCCGACTCAAACAGCAGTAGGGGCAGCAGCTTGACCGGGTAGCGGAGACCAAAGAAGGCTAGTAGTCCCATGGCGGTGAGCAGGCAGAGAGTCACGCCCTCCCAGAGCGGTAGTGACGCGGCGCCGGGAAGAAGCGGCCACTTGACCAGGGCGAGTCCCACACCCATCAGCAGGTAGCCGGCCCGCATCAGATAGAGGCGGGTGAGTGACAGGTCGGTGTGAGCGGCGGTTCGTGAGGGGGTTTCGGTGGCGGTACTCATCGTTGATCTCCTGGTGGGTCTTGGGTTCCGCTGACGGCGGAGTCTGTCGACGGCGCTGACGCTTGAGGATGAAAGGCTTGAGGTGAAGAGAATGCGACCTATTGCGGTTTCTGAGGATCGGCGTCCGGGTCTGCGTTGAACCCGGGATGAGACCCCGTGTTGGTCGTCTTGCTGGTATCGGTCTGGGGATCGTGATCACTCGTGGTGTCCGCCGGGGTGACGGACAGGAGCGTCACGCCGAGGTCGCGGACTTTAGCGATCAGACCGTGTAGCTCGGCCTGGTCCGTCACCACCCCGCACAGCGAGGTTGTGCCGTCGGCTTCCTGGGTGAGGGTGAGACCGGTGAACCAGGTGGACCAATGTGAATCGAGGTGGCCCAGTACGCGGAGCTCGTAGCGGATGGGTACTTGGTGGCCTCGGTGTGGGGTGGGCATGGTCAGGACCTCGCAGATGCCGATGTTGGGCGGTGGGACAGTTGGCAGTTCCGCGCGTGAGCGGGGATTGGGTGTCTCTGCTCCCGCGGGGATGACCGGAACCTATTGCGCGGTCTGGTGACTGGGCGTCACCACAGGTGGTGATCGACGATGTGACTCTGCCGCAGGTGCCGGTGCGGTTACCGGGTCGGTGTCCGAGGCCGAACTGATCTGACGACCTGCTACAGGAGGCCGACTTGGCGGCCCCGCCGCACGGCCGCTGCGCGGCTGGTCACGTCGAGCTTGGTGAAGATGCGCTTGGTGTGCGTTCGCAGCGTGTTCAGCGAGATGAAGAGCTGGCGCGCGATTTGCGGCCCAGTCAGGTCGCTTGCCAGGAGCCGAAGCACTTCCTGTTCACGCTCGCTGAGCGGATCCGGTGTCCCGGCGGATGCGGATCCGTGTCCGACGACCGCGGTGGCATCGTCGGTGGGCTGGTCGCGCATCAAGCGCCGCGCCAGCTCTGTCAATGGCTGCGCCGTCGATGGGTCGGTGAGCTCTGCCGCTGTCTCGAGCAGCGTCTTTAGCGCCGGTTCCTCCGAGAGGAACACGCCGGCGCACGGCTCGAACTCCGGTGCCTGTTGCACCGCGTGCGCCAAGGTGGACACAGCCG
>DATDAP010000125.1:0-7540 GCA_036525335.1 Microlunatus sp.
TTCAGCACCGGCTCGAGACCCTGGGAGAAGGTCGCCTTGGCCACCAGCGCGACCGGCCAGATGACGAGGAAGAACA
This sequence comes from Microlunatus sp., assembly GCA_036525335.1. GTDB lineage: Bacteria > Actinomycetota > Actinomycetes > Propionibacteriales > Propionibacteriaceae > Microlunatus. Next base: position 77 of record DATDAP010000125.1, read on the forward strand.
GGTAGCCGATCACCACCGCGCGCAGCACCCAGCGAAAGGGCGAGCGGCTGCGGACGGTGATCACCTTGCCGCGTGATGCGGCGGCCTCGGTGGGTCGGACCTGGGTGTCAACCATGACGAGCCACCCTTCGCGAGATGATGTCCAGCACGACGATCACGACCAGCGCGACGACGAGCAGGATCGAGGCCACCGCCGCCGCGTCGGTCAGCTTGTCCCCCTCGACGTAGGAGAGGATGCGCACCGAGGCGACCTCGGTCGAGTACGGCAGGTTGCCCGACAGCAGCACCAGCGACCCGTACTCGCTGATGCCGCGGGCGAAGCTGAGCGCCGCGCCGGAGGTGATCGCCGGCGCCAGCGCCGGGATGATCAAGGTCCGGAACGTGGTGAAGCGGGACGCACCGAGCGACGCCGCCGCCTCCTCCACTTCCGGCTCGAGCTCCTGCAGCACGGGCTGCACCGTCCGTACGACGAATGGCAGCGTGACGAAGAGGAACGCCAGGAAGACGGCCATCCGGGTGTTGGCCCAGTCCACGCCCAGCGGGCTGGACGGCCCGTACAGGCTCAGCAGCACCATGCCGGCGACGATCGTCGGCAGAGCGAACGGGATGTCGATCACGATCTCGAGGAACTGCTTGCCGCGGAACCGGTCGCGGACCAGCACCCAGGCGATCGCGGTGCCCATCACGATGTTCACCAGCGTCACCAGGAACGCCTGGGTCACGGTCAGGCGCAGCGCTGCGGCGGTCTGCTCGCTCGTCAGCGCCTGCCAGTACGCCGCCCAGCCCCCCTCGGAGGCCTGGACCAGGATGGCGGTGAGCGGGATCAGCACGAGCAGGCTGAACCAGATCATCGTCACACCGAGCCCGATCCCGGCCACCGGGGTCAGGGAGGTCGACGTGCGTCGTCTCCGTCGCCGACCGGCCGGTGGAGGGGTCTCCTCCGGCCGCTCGACCAGGGGGGTGAGGGCGGGCGCGGTCACTGCGACTTGCCCGTGGCCTTCTGCACCTCGGGAACGATGCCCGTCTTCTCCTCGAAGAACTTGGCGTTCACCGCTTCCCAGCCACCCAGCTCGGCGATGGTGAACAGCTTGCTCGGCACCGGGAACGGGTTGGCCGGGTCGTTGGCGCCCTCGACGGTACCGACGGGGGTCTCCGCGTTGACCGACCGGAAGCCCTTCTTCACGAACTCCTCCTGGCCGGCCGTGCTCAACACGAAGTCCAGGTAGGTCTTGGCCTTGGGGTTGGCGTCCGTCAGCACGGCGCCCGGGTTCTCGATCTTCAGGGTGGCGTCGGGCACGATGTAGTCGAAGTCCTCACCCGACTGGCGCGCCAGGATGGCCTCGTTCTCGTACGAGATGAGCACGTTGCCGGCGCCTTCGAGGAACGCGTTGGTGGCGTCGCGGCCGCTGCCCGGGAGGGCGGCGACGTTGCCGAAGAACTCGGCCAGGTACGCCTTGGCGTCGGCCTCGGTGCCGCCGTCGGCGATCACCTGCTGGTAGGCGGCCAGGATGTTCCACCGCGCCGAACCCGATGACGCCGGGTTCGGGGTGATGATCTTGACGCCGTCCTTGGTGAGGTCGTCCCAGCCCTTGATGCCCTGCGGGTTGCCCTTCGGCACCACGATCACCACGACCGAGTCCGACACGATGCCCTTGGTGGCGCCGGCGTTCCAGTCGTCGGCGACCAGCCCGGCCTTGACCAGGCGGGTGACGTCACCCTCGAGCGAGAAGTTGACGTAGTCGGCCTTCAGACCGTTGACCACCGCGCGACTCTGGTCGCCGGAGGCGCCGTAGGACTCCTCCCAGACGACGCCCTTGCCGTCAGGGGTCTCGGCGAACTTCTTCTGGATCGCGTTGTTCGCCTCCTTCGGTACGGCGAACCCGACGAGGTGCAGCGTGGTCGTGTCCGAGCCTTCGCCGGACGGCGCGGCGGAGCCGCCGACGCAGCCGCCGAGGGTGGAGACGACCCCCACCGCCACCAGACCGGCCGCGGCGCGCATCACCTGGCGGCGCGAGAGCGGAGTTGACATGACGTTCCCCCAAAATCTGAGCAGAGACTCGACGGCCTCTAATTCCTAGTAGTTCGCAAGAGAATAGAGACATCTGGGCCTTTGCTGAGATTCCGTCCCAGATGGCGAGACGCGGAATAGGTCGCCGGCCGCCGCGGTTGGCGCCGACATGGCTCGAGCAATCGTTTACACCGCGTTCGGTGGACCCGAGGTCCTGCAGCTGGTCGACGTTCCCGGCCCGACCCCAGGCGAAGGGGAGCTCGCTGTCCGGGTGGAGGCGGCCGGGGTCAACCCGATCGACTGGAAGCTGCGATCGGGGCTGCGTCCCTCCGCGGCCATCACCGAGCCCCGCCGGGTCGGTTCCGACGCCTCGGGTGTCGTCACGGCCGTCGGTGCGGGGGTGGATGGCTTCGCCAGCGGCGATCCCGTGGTCCTCATCGGCGTCGCGGGCGCGTACGCGACCGACGTCGTGGTGCCGGCCACCCACGCCTGGATCCGACCGACCCAGGTCTCAGCCGCCGACGGTGCCGCGTTGGGCGTACCGGTCGGCACCGCCTATCAGACCGCCCGCTCCCTGCGGGTCGGGCCGGGCGACACGCTCCTGGTGCACGGCGGATCCGGGGCGGTCGGGCAGGCGATCATCCAGTACGCCGTCCTCTGGGGCGCCACCGTCCTCGCCACCGCGTCGCCCGCCCGCTTCGACCGGGTCGAGGCCCTCGGAGCGATCCCGATCGCGTACGGACCGGGGCTGGCCGACCGGGTCCGAGCGATCGCGGACGTCACCGCGGCCATCGACGCTGCGGGCACCGACGAGGCCCTCCAGACCTCGGTCGAGCTGGTGGCCGACAAGGCTCGGATCGCGACCCTGGTTCGCGGCCGGGACGCTGCGGGCTACGGTATCCGCGCGTTCAGCGGTGGCAGCCCCGAACCACTCACCCCGCAGCAGAGCGCTTGGCGGACCGAGGCGATCCCGGTCACGCTGGCCCTGTTGGCGACCGATTCCTTCTCGATCGAACCTGGCCCGGTCTTTCCCCTTGCCGACGCCGCACAGGCGCACAGCGTCGGCCAGGCCGGAGCCCGGGGGAAGATCGTTCTCCTGCCCTGAGGTGACGGACGGTTCGATTTTCTGGTCCGGGCCGTCAGTCGACGGCGCCTGCTTCGGTGGCCTCGGGCACCTCGACCAGTCGGCCGGTCGCGACGTCGTAGAGGTAGCCGTAGATCGGGATGGACGACGGCACCAACGGGTGGGAGCGGATCCGGGTCACGTCCTCGGCCACGCTCTGGGCGTTGTCGCTGATCGTGAGCCAGTCGATGTACTTCGCCTCGGACGATCCGGGCCCGGTGCCCACGTCGTGGAAGCCGTCCTCCCCGAGGGCCGCGGTCTCCAGGCTGTTGGCCAGCAGCCCGCGGATCACCTCGTCCGTGAAGAACTCCATCCCGCAGTCGGTGTGGTGGATGACGAACCACTCCTTGGTGCCGAGCAGCTTGTACGAGATGACCAGTGATCGGATCGCATCGTCACTCGCTCGCCCACCGGCGTTCCGGATCACATGGGCATCACCTTCGCTGAGGCCCGCATACTTCGCCGGATCGAGTCTGGCGTCCATGCAGGTGAGGATGGCGAAACCTCGAGCCGGTGGCAGGGCCAGGTCGGCCCGGGCCCCGAAGGACGCCGCATAGGTCTCGTTGGCGGCCAGCACTTCCGACAGAACTGTCATCCATCACTCCTCGTGTGTTTGGCACAGCTCTCGTACAGACGTCCGATCTCTGCTGTACCTATTTGGATAGTAGGAATCCACTCCCGTCATGGTCAACCCGCGGCTGCGCCGCGTCCGGCCGGTGGACTCCGGCGCGGTTCTCGCGACGCTATGATGTCCTGCGAAACAATCCTCGGGAGGGAAAGGATTTCGCTTTGCCCCCGAGACCTTGGGACCTGCCGACTGCACCCCGGCAGTACGTCGAGTGACGATGGGTGAGACGACGGTGTTCCGGGCCGAGACGATGGACTGCCTGCTCGGCCAGCTCGGAGACCACGGTGGCGATCTGGTGGGTGAGCTGATCGCGCTGTACCTGATCCAGGGACGAGACCTGGTGGGCGAGATCGAGGCAGCTGACGCAGCTCGCGATCCGGTGCGGCTCCAAGCGGCGGCCCACAAGCTCAAGGGCAGCACCGCCACCTTGGGAGGCGACCGACTGGCCGCCGTTTGCCAGCTGATCGAAGCCCTGCCGCCCGCCGAGCTCGATGTCGACGGCGCGCCTCAGCAGGTACGTGGGGAGTTCGAGCAGCTCGCCGCCGAGCTCACCCGCTATCGCTCGTCACTCTCCGGGGAGCCCAAACGGCCGGGAGCCGGCTGAGCATGTCCAGCGCATCCGCTTCCGGTCCGCCCCTCCCGATTCCTTCCGCTCTGGGACCGTCCATGTACCGGCAGATCGTCGAATCCGGCAACGAGGGCATCTGGGTCTTCGATCTCGATGGCGCCACCGCGTACGTGAACGCTCGGATGGCCAGCATGCTGGGCTACACCGTCGAGGAGATGGCGACGATCTCGTTGCTGGACGTCCTGGACGACGACGGAAGGGATCAGGGGGCCGCGTTCCTGGCTCGGCAGCGTGAGGCCGGGGGGACGACCGAGTCGGCGGAGTGCCTGCTGCTGACCCGTGACGGGCAGCCGGTGTGGACGGTCATCAGTCACAGCCCGTGGCAGGACCAGCACGGTGCGTACCTGGGGCTGATCGCTTTCGTCAACGACATCACCGAACGGCGCCGCCTCAGTGACGAGCTGCGCCGACGCGAGGAACAGCTCGCGGAGGCACAGCGCGTCGCTCACCTGGGCAGCTGGGAGTGGAACATCGGGGCGGATCAGCTCCAGTGGTCCGACGAGCTGTACCGCATCTTCCGGCTCGATCGGCGCGAATTCGACGGTACGTTCGAGGGATATCTCGAGCTGGTGCATCCCGACGATCGTGAGATGACGGCCGCGATCGTGAGCGCCTGCCTCGAGGGTCTACCCGGCTTCGAGTTCGATCAGAGGATCGGCGGCAGATCTGGTCAGAGGGTGGTGTGGGTTCGCGCGTCCGGCGAGGTGCTGCGCGACGACACCGGACGCCCTCTGCTGATGCGCGGCACCGCCCTCAACATCACTGCATACAAGGAGGCTGAGAGTGAGCTCGAGGCGGCCCGGGACACCGCATTGGCGGCGCTGCGGGCCAAGTCCGCCTTCCTGGCCACCATGAGTCACGAGATCCGGACCCCGATGAACGGTGTGATCGGCTTGGCCGACCTGCTGATCGAGACCGACCTGGATGAACGCCAGCGTCAGTACGTCGTGGGGGTTCAGACGGCGGGCGAGGCTCTGCTGGCGATCATCAACGACGTGCTGGACTTCTCCAAGATCGAGGCCGGGCGGATGGAGCTCGAAGTCATCGATCTCGACGTCAATCAGGTGCTCGAGGAAGTTGCGGGTCTGCTCGCCCGACAAGCGCACGCCAAAGGGATCGAGCTCATCACCCGCGGCTGTCTGGGGCTCTCCACCCCCCTGCGTGGCGATCCATCGCGACTCCGGCAGGTGCTGTTGAATCTCACCGCCAACGCGGTCAAGTTCACCGACACCGGCGAGGTCGTCCTGTCGGCACAGCTCGCGGCCACCTCCGACGACGCCGTCGACCTCACCTTCGAGGTCGCCGACACGGGTATCGGTATCTCACCTGCCCACAGACACCACATCTTTCAGCCGTTCTCCCAGGTCGACGCCTCGACCACCAGGCGATTCGGGGGTACGGGGCTGGGCCTGGCCATCTCCCGACAGCTGGTCGAGACGATGGGCGGCGACCTCACCGTGGAGAGCCGGCTCGGCTCCGGCAGTGTCTTCAACTTCACGATCAGGCTTGCCCGTGGTCAGGTCCGGGCCGTGATTCCACCGGGATCTCGGCCGCCCCTGCCGGAGGGCATGTCCGTGCTCGTCGTCGACGACAACGCGACGAATCGCCTGATCCTGCACGAGCAGCTGATCGCCTGGCACCTTCGACCCCAGCTCGCGGACAGCGGGCCGGCCGCGCTGCGAACGCTGCACGAGGCCGCTGCGGGGGGTACACCGTTCCCCCTCGCTCTCCTGGATGTCAACATGCCCATGATGGACGGTCTCGAGCTCGCCCGCCGCATCAAGAACTCGCCCGAGCTGTCGGCAACCCGCCTCGTGGTGCTGACGTCGACCGACGTCACCACCGCCGAACTCGAGAGCGTTCAGGTTGCTGCTCATCTGAACAAGCCGGTGCGCTCCGTCCAGTTGCACGACGTGCTGCGGAAGGTGTTGCAGCCCGCCGTTCGCTTACCGTGCCCAGACGATCCCGGGCCGGCCGCCGTCCGGGAGCCGGGTCGTGGACGCGTACTCGTGGTGGAGGACAACGCGATCAACCAGCTCGTGGCGCGGGGTCTGCTGGACCGGCTCGGGTTCGCGGTCGACCTCGCCGGGAACGGTCGCGAAGCACTCGCCGCACTCGAGCGAACCACGTACTCCGCCGTGTTGATGGACTGTCAGATGCCCGAGATGGATGGCTACACGGCCACTGCGGAGATCCGAGGCCGGGAAGGGTCCGCACGGCGCATCCCGATCATCGCCATGACGGCCGGTGCGCTGGCCGGCGACGAAGAGCGGTGCCTCGCCGCCGGCATGGACGCGTACCTGCCCAAGCCGATCAACAGCACCCAGCTCGAGTCCGTCCTCGCCCGTTGGATCAGGTCTGATGCGGTTTCCCCCGACGTCGACGACCAGCAAGACAGTCGGATCAGCGGTTGACGGCTCATTCCACGTTTCTGTGTCGAAGCGCGTCGAGTCGTCCCTTTCCGCGTCTGCAGGCCGCTGGATCTGGCCCATTCTCCGCAGGTGCTCAGTGCCAAGACGACAAACCGTCAGGTGGTCGCCGGCTCCAACGATTCCGCGGCCACATCCAGCTGCCAGTGCTCACTGTCCGCCGCCAGTCCCCCATCGTCTCGGCTGCTGGCCGGATCGGGGTGCAGACCCGCTTTCCGCATCACCCGGCCGGCGGCACTGTTGCCGGCCGGCGTGGTAGCGATCACGGTCGACATCTTGGCCGTACGGGCCATCTCGATCAGCTGGAGCATGCCCTCGATGCCGTAGTCCTGGTCCCACGCCCGGCGCCGAAGCCGGTAGTCGAGCCTGACGGCCCGGTCGCCCTCGGCCGGGGTCATCATGAACCAGCCGAGGAAGGCCCCTGTGGCGCGATCGCGGGCGACCCAGCAGCCCAGCTGGTCGGTGCGTCGTTGGTGAGCCATCAGCCGCGGCATCTCCTCGGCGAGGACCCGGGCGGGTGTCAACGGCGGCGAGTCGTCGAAACGCATCACCTCGGCATCCGTGGTCAGCGCCACGACGTCATCGACATCGGGCCAGCTCGCTCGACGAAGCATCATGCGATCGGTTTCGGGCACAGGAGGCCTCACT
>DATDAP010000126.1:0-5509 GCA_036525335.1 Microlunatus sp.
CTCGACGGTGATCTCGTAGCCCTCGCCCAGGACGGCCTCCAGGTCGGCCTTGACGCGGCCGCGGACCAGCAGGCAGTTCGGGATCTGGTTGTGCTTCACGATGGAGACGAAGCCGTTGACGGTGTGGATCCACATGGAGAAGTCCTCTCTCTCGGTGGCGCCGGGGCGGCGCCTGGTTGGTTCAATTAATGTATCACATGACATCAGGTGATGCAACCCGGGCCGTCAGGTCGGGGTCCGACGGTCCGGGCAGTTCAGTGGATCAGCTGTCCTTGGTCCAGCTCACGGCGCAGTCGTCCAGCCACACGGAGAAATCGTCGTCGCTGACGTGGGCAAGACCGGCCGTACCAAGATCGTTGACCTCGCCGGCCTCGTCCTTGGTCTCCCACCACATGAGGCCGCCGGCCTTCTCCTCGCTGCACTTCCAGTTGCCCGGGGCGATCTCCGACCCGACGATGTACGTCCCGTCGTCCTTCGGGCTGGACGCCTCGTCATTGGCCGCCGGTGCCTCTGCCGGGGCCGGCGCCGCGGGCTCGGCCGTGACGGTCACGGTGACCGCCGGCGGGGCGGGCAGGGTGACCGGAGCCGGGGCCGGGGCGGTGACGGTGACCGGTGCCGGCGGCGGGGCGGTGACGGTCACGGTGACCGGGGCAGCCGGCGCAGCGGTGGCGGCGGAACTACCGCCCTTGCTGGCCGCGGCGATGCCGCCGATGAGCAGGATGCCGGCGGCGATGCCGCCGATGATGATGGCCTTCTTACGCATGGTGGTGCCTCTCTCTGGGGGTGGGGCCGGGTGGTTGGTCCGGTCCCCGGGGGTGGCCCGTGTCGGTTGACACGGGCCGGGGTCGTACGGTCAGTCCTGGCCGAACAGCTCGGCGTCGGGATCGTCGTCCGAGTCGTCGTCGTCCGAGTCATCGGCTGGCCCGATGACCAGGAATCCGATGATCCCGCCGCCGCCGTGGCCGCTCTCCTCCTGCGACTTGTCCCGGCCGGCCTGGAACTTCTCGAAGTCCCGGTTGACCAGCAGGGTGCGCAGGGTTTCCAGGGCGGTCAGCGCCTCCTGGGCGAGCATGATCGACGTCTCGGTCCGCTCGACCTGCTGCTCCTGGGTCAGGCCGGGCTCGCCGATCAGGGCCTCGTTGGCCCGGAACAGCGTGTGCCGGACCTGGTGCCGCAGCTCGCGGTCCGGGCTGACGTTGCCGACGCCCGTGTCGACAACCTCGGTGGTAGCGGTGTTCTCGGTCATGGTGCTCCCCCTTCTAGGGTTAGTTGGTTGACATCGTCACTATACTACATGATGCCAACTGGTTGGTGACTTCGGCGCTATACTCGGCCGATGCCAAGGGTGCGGGTGCAGGTCCTGCTCGATGACCACGAGGTCATCGCGGACAAACTGGTCGCCCACCCCGACGAGTGGTTCCTGATCGGGGGCGGCGACGTCGATCGGTTCGCGGTGTTGCGGCAGACCGCCTACCGGATCCGGCGCGGGCTGATCGCGGCCTACATGCCGCGCCGCGGTGGGCAGTTCGAGGCCAAGGTCTCCTCGCCGATCCCGGACGATGCGGACCGGATGTACCCGGTGGAGGTTTATGCCCGGTGGGTGTCTACCGGTCCAGGATCGTCCTGATCGCGGTCAGGGTCTCCGCGTAGCGGATGTTCATCCGCATCGCGGCCGAGTGCGAGTAGGTGCCGCGCTCGTCGGTCTCCGCGTCCAGCAGTTCGCGAACCTGGGACTGGCCCAGGTCCACCCGCTGCCGGATGAGCTTCAGCTTGGCCTCCGCGCCGAACGCCCGGTCGGTCAGCCGGTCCAGCGCGTCGGACACCTTCTGGTCGTCGGTCCGATCGTCGAACCGCCGGCGGCCGTTCATGCCGGCCCGAACAGGGCGTAGACCGCGTCGTAGTGCTGCTGGCACAACTGCCAGCCGGGCATCGCCGGCGACTCGCACCCGGGCGGGTAGCCGCAGGGCAGCCGGCGCGGGCAGGTCGAGGCATGGGACCCCGCCTGTCCGCAGGCGTAGCACTTCGCGACGGCGACGGCGGTGCTCATCGGCCGAACGTCTCGAGGTGATCGGCCCGGTCGGCCTGCTCGTCCCGGTCGTACTCGTCCAGCAGCTCGCGGCCGGGCAGGTCGATGTCGGTCGCGTAGTTCCCGGCCAGCTTGCGCATCCCGACGGTCAGCACCTCGGCGACCATGATCGCGGCCCGGCACTCGGCGTCGGTCTGCGCGACACCCTGCAGCATCGCGACGGCCAGCTGGCCCTCGTCCATCGGAGCCGGCCAGTCGGGCAGGTAGCCGACCCGGAGCAGGAACCGCGCCTGCCGGTAGGCCAGGTCGAACGCCGCGACGGCATCCTCGAGCCGGGCCTGCTCGGTCAGTGCGGTGTCGGCCATCGCCTTGATCACGCCGCCGCCGACGAACCGGATCAGCAGCACGCCGCCACCGATCGGGCTGACCGCGGCGATCTCCCGGCCCTCGTAGCGGTGCACGCCGGGCTTCAGGTCGGCCACCCGCTGGGCGGGGAACTCGGGCAGGGTCATGGTGGACTCCTCTCTCTCGCCGGGCCCGGTTTGGCCCGACTTCTCTATGATGCCTGCTGACGCCGCCTGGTGCAACCTGACGTCATGTGATACCCGTCACTCAAGCGGTGCCGTCGGCGGGAAGTAGATGTCGTTGACGATCTGCCAGTTCGCCTGCATCGCGGACAACATCATCCCGTCGCTGATGCCCTCCTGCCCGTCGAGCGCGTACTGCGCGCCGAACCCCGGCGAGCTGGCGATCACCGGCATGAAGATCCGCTGCCCCTCGCTCGGGTTGCGCAGGATCAACGCCTCCAGATCGGCCCCGCTCGTGCCCTTGCCTTTGGCCTCCGAGGCCAACCCGGCGGCCAGCCGGGCCTGGAACGTCGCGTCCTTGGACAGGTTCGCCTCGTCCTGGTAACTCATTGTGCAACAACACCTTTCATCACAGTGCCACCGGCAGCCAGCTCAACGTGACGCCGCCGATCCAGCCGACGTCGGGGACGCTGCCGCCCCAGCTGAAGGTGATCGGGTTCGAGTTGGCCAGGTTCGGCCCCAGGGTCGCCGTCGCCAGCTGGGTGCGGCTGCCCCCGGGCGGCACGCTCCACCCGTAGACCCCCGGCGCGCTCACCGACGGCGGCGGGGTCAGGTTCGTGGCGCCGGTGTCCGTCACCGCGATGGCCAGCGCGGTGGATCCCACCTCGCCGCCCGGCACGGTGATCGCCGACGACGCCACCCCCTGCCGCGGCGCGACCAGTGCGCTCAGCACCGGCGGCGCGTCGGTCGGCTGCCGGACGCTGACCAGGCTGGCGTGGGTGTACCGCTGTCCCGGCATGGTCACCACGTAGCTGTCGCCGGCCGCGTACTTCTTGCGCCAGATGCCCCACTCGATGCCATTGCCGCCCGGGGTCCGGGCCGTTTGCAGCGGCACCACCACCTCGAACCCCTGCGGCGGCGCCGGCGCGATGCTGCTGCCCTCGAGCCAGTGCAGGTGCACCAGGTAGACCCAGTCGCCGGGCAGTGTCGACCCGACGTTCGGGGCGATCGTGTAGACGTCGGTGCGGGACAGCCCGTAGGTGATGTCGGCGTGGTCGAGCAGCACCGCCCAGTCGTACTCGCGGACCCGGCACGGTCCCAGGTAGGCGATGGTGACGGTGCTCGTGTGGCCGAGCGCGCTGCCGGTGGAGGTCTTGTAGTGGGTGAGCTTCCAGACGTCCGTCACGTGCGCCAGCACCACCGCGGTCAGCGAGCTGGCCGATCCGTCCGCGCCCTGACCGGACCGGGCCACCTCCCACGATCCGCCGTCGTAGGCGTACCGGTTGAGCGCCGTGATCCACAGTTGAGCGGCCGGCATCCCCGCCGCGTAGCTCGTGTTGGTGCACACCAGGTAGGCCCCGGTCCGGGCGAACCGCCAGTACGAGGCGCCCCAGTTCGACACGAACGGATTGATCTCCTGGGCCTGCGGCACCGTGTCGAACACGAAGTCGTACCAGCTGTCCGGCAGCTGGATCCCCGGCGAGAGTCGACGGTGGGCCATCGAGCGGACCAGCGTCGACCCGGCCGGCCCGGTCGGGCCCGCCGGCCCGGCGGCGCCTCGCACCCCCCTCGAGGGTGAGATCCAGCTGCCGCTGACCGCGTCCCAGAGCCGGACCCCGGTGGCGTCCAGCGGGCTGACGCTCGAGCCGACCGGTGGTGGTGGCGTGACGTCCAGCCCGACCAGGCCGATCTGCACGCCGGAACCGTTCAGGCTGGCGTTGGCCCAGGTGCTGGTTGACACGGCGGTCGCGCCGTCGGCGGCCATCGCCTTGAACAGGATCAGCGCGTGCTCGATGGACACGGCGGCGGTCGTCTGGTTGGCGTAGCCGACCGCCTTGGTCCAGCCGGCGGTGAAGGTTTCCGATCCGTCGTTCTCGATCGCGTTGCTGGCCTCGACGAACACGGCCAGCGCGAGACTGCCGGCGACCAGGGTGATCGACGGTGCGTCGATCGGGGTGCTCGACGTCGCCCGGTTGGCCGTCGTGCCGGACACGACCGGCTGGCCCCAGTCGACCCCGCGCCAGGCCGACTGCTGGAACTCGACGTTGCCGCCCAGGGTGTTGGCGACCGACGGCGTCGAGTAGGTCGCCGCATCCCCGGCCAGCCGGCGCCGGTACCAGACGCCCCAGCACCGGGTGTTGACGTTCTGCAGGTAGAGCTGCGTCCAGCCGCCCAGGTTGGGCACCGTCTGGTTGATGTTGATGAAGACCCCGACCAGCACGATCATGTCGTCGGTGTCGATGCCGGCCACCGCGTTCAGCGCGTAGGCGCCGGCGGCCGCGGTGATCGTCTGATTCTGCCGGGTGCCGGCGACGAAGGCCGGCGCGACGCGGGTCATGTGATCAACGCCGTGCGGATGGTGAAGCCGACGGTGGCCGCGCCGCCGCTGTTCTTCTGGTACAGGAACTTGATCTGGTCGCCGGCCGCCACCGTGGACACCGACGTGATGTTCTCCTGACTGTCGGTCAGTTCCATGTAGCCGGCTGCCAGGATCTTGTCGAGAACCGCGTCGCGGATGTTGATCCACGCATTGGTGCCGGTCATCCCGGCCGAGCAGTTGCAGAGCAGGCTGATCATCAGTAGGCCGGGGGTGATCACCTCGATCCGGCTGGTGTTCGACGCCAGCACCCGGGTGCACGGGGTGGTCCCGCCGCCGAGCGCACTCAGTGCGCCCGGTTCGTACAGGCCGTCACCCAGGCCGGCGCGGCTGTTGTTGTAGTCCTGCCGATTCGATCCGGGCCAACTGAAGCTGCCGGCCGGACCGATTGCGCCGACGTCGCCGCGCGGGCCGCGCAGGTCCACCGGTCGCCAGGCGCCGTCGACCCAGGCATTCAGGCCGCTCACGGCAGCACCGCCGCCATCACGACGACGTCGACCTTGGTCGGCGGTGCTCCGACGACGATCCACAAGCGGAACTTCAGCTTGTCCCCGCTGCCCAGGGTGGCGATCGACGTGG
>DATDAP010000127.1:0-3483 GCA_036525335.1 Microlunatus sp.
CTGGGCTCGAAGTCGGGCTACCGCGCCAACGATGCCTACATCAGGGCGCAGGGGGAGTGGGAGGACGCCTTCGAGTGGCTGGGTCAAGAGGCGTCGGCCGTGGCGAACCGGCTGTACGACGTGCAGGCTCTGAACATCCCCATCGTGGGCGTTGACGTGACCGTCTTCGGCCAAACCGATCCCCTGCAGACGATCCCGCCTATGCCGCGCCAGCCGACCGCGCCTACGAAGAAGACCCCAGCCAAGAAGACGCCTGCCAAGAAGGCCACGAAACGCCCTGCGAAGAAGGCGAGCCGACAGCGGCCGACTGGGCGCGGTCGCGCACATAACTCCGACATCCAGGACACAGGAGAATGAGCCTTATGGCTGCATCCGACAGCACCATCACCCCGGGGCCTTCGCAGGCCTGGAGGCAGCGCCTCGTCGAAGCACGCGCCGCAGCCGACCGCGCCGAGAACGGTCTGGCCGCCACCGTCCGGGACGCTGCCCGAGCCGGTTTGCCGCCAACCACGATCGCTGCCGACCTTGACGTTGAGCACGACGACGTCGAGGAGATGCTGCGCGATCAGGAGATCCGAGGCGACCACCTAGACGACGGTGAGGATGCCGACCAACCACCGCTGCAGCCCGTCATCTTCCTGAGAGGCCGGGAGGTGCCCAACCCAACCTGGAAGGAGCTGAAGCAACGACTATGGGCACGCGGCCTGGCCACTATCGCGAACCGCACGGCCGCCTCCCATCTGGCGCGGGGCGGCACACCCGTGGTGTTCCTTGACTTCTCCAACCGGACCGACGACAACCTGAAGGTTGCCGGAGTCCGAGCCGTCTACCGCGAAGACACCCTCACCCTCGAACCCATCAACGGCGGAGCGGTGACCACCCCCCGCCGTCACGACGACTCCATCGACGTTGACCGCGTCGTGCTCCTCGTCCACCAGGTCCTCGGCGACCTGCCAGCCGTCAACGAGCGCCGCATGCTCGCCGCCCAACGGCCCGCCTAGCAGAAGAGCTGGAAAGGGGTCCTGATGATCATGGTCGTACTGGCCTGGATCCTCGTCGCGGCCGCCGCATGGTTCGCCGCAGCCGCGCTCACCCGGATCGTGGGTGCCGCCCCAGGGTGCGGTACCGGGTTGGGCTATGGACTCGTCATCGTCGTCTCGGCGGCGACGGTGGAGTACTACCTCACCCTCCGCGGCGAATTCGCGGCCCCACCCGAGTGGCTCCCGCCCGTCCAGGTTCTGGTCTCGACCGTGCTGCTGCTTGTTGTGACGCTGCTGCCGCATCGCCGGGTCAATGGCGACCACCAGCACCGAGATGACCCCATCTACTAAAGGCGACGACGAGCTGTCCACAGCCGGGCGCCGGGACCTTACGCACAATCTCACTCCGTGATCTGATCGAACCTCAATCGAACGAACTCCGAAACATGTCCTCGGCGCTGAGAGCATCGGAACGCAGTCCAGTCCGCCCCCGCTCCCCCGAGCAGGACGAACGAAAGCAGCCCCATGGCAAGTACCACCTCCACTGAGCGCCCCGCCGGCAACTCGAAGCTCCGCCGCCGGGCGAAGGCACCTCGAGTAGTCGAATCCCGGGTGCCCACGCCGACGGCTTCGCCCACCAAGAATCGGCGCCGGCCCGCCTTCGCTGCGCTGGCCGTTGCGTTGTTGGCGCTGTGCGCGCTAGCCGGGTGGGCGACGTTTCAGTCCGTCTCAGCCACGGTGCCGGTGGTCGGGGTGCGGGAGACAGTGACGAAGGGGACGATCGTCCAGCGTGACGACCTCACGATCATGCAGGTCGGGAATGACTCCAACCTTCACGTCATCCCCGCTACCGACATCGACCAAGTGATTGGCCGGCGAGCGGCCACCGATCTGCCCGCGGGCGGCATCGTGCCTTCCGAATCCATCACGGACGCTCTGGTCCCCGCTAAGGGCCGCAGCGTGATCGGGATCTTCGCCCGGGACGGCTCAGCGCCGCTGGTCGGGATCGAACCTGGGACGCGGGTGCGGCTGGTGCCGCTTCCCGCCACTCAGGAGCAGCCGAACCCGCCCAAGGGCCAACCCCAACCCACCAACCAGCTCGTGCCGGGTGTGGTGATCGCCTCTACGCCTACTGACGACGGCACCGGCGTGCGGATCGACGTCGACGTCGCCGTCGGGGCCGCGACCGGGGTGCAGATCCTGGCTGCCCAGAACCGCATCGCGCTGGTCATCGACTCCCAGGAACGCTGATGCCGATCATCGTGCTGACCACCGCAGCCGGGGCCCCCGGAGCGTCGACGACGGCCCTTGGGCTGACCTTGTCGTGGCCGGGACCCGCACTGCTGGTCGAGGCGGATCCGGCCGGCACCTCGCTCGTCCCGGGTTGGTTCCGGGGCGCCATCGACCCCCAGGAACGCAACATCGTGAACCTCGCGCTCGTCGAACGCGCGGAGGATATGACCGAAGCCATCTTTGACCAGGCCATCTCCATCGCTGGTGACGACGATGAGCATCAGCGGCTGGCTCTGCTCGGATTGGTCGAGCCGGTGCAGGCGGCGGCCCTCCCCGAGGGGTGGTGGGAGCCGATCGGCTCTGCGTTCCAGGCCCTGTCTGCGGCTGGCTATGCGGTGATCATCGACACCGGCCGCATCACGCAGGGCTCGTACCCGATGCCGTTGCTGGCAGTCGCCGACCAGGTGCTGATGGTCTGCCGGGCGGAGGTGGCAGGCATCCTCCGCGCTTACCCGATGGCCATCTGGCTGAAGGCCCTGTTGGCCAAGACCGGCAATGCCGACACGTTCGGGGTCGTCGCGATCGGGAATGGCGGCAACCGCTACTACTCCGGGCGGGCAGTCGCCAAGCAGCTCGGTGTCCAGTTCGCGTTCTCGCTGCCCGACGATCCCTTGTCGGCCGCGGCGCTGTCTGACGGACTCGCGTTGCGGCCGCGTCTTTCGGCTCGGATCCGCGCCAGGCTCACTCGCCGACGCTCAGTCGACGACGACCTCGGTACGACTGACGACGCAGCGACCGAACCAGAGGCCGGTAACGACAACGGTGATGGTGTCGCCGAAAAGCATCTAGTTGACGTCACGGCCGACGTCGCCGACGACACGAACCATCAAAGCCAGCCCCCACCGGTGGGTGATCAGCGGGAACTGCTCCTCGAGCGGACCAACCAGCTCCTGGGTGGTCCACCGGGTGCCCGGTCGCGAGGGAGAGTGCTCACCCAGCCCACCCCCCGAGGGGAGGGCGCGGGTATTGAGGCCTATCTGACTGCCTCCGGGGACAGCATCGACGAGACCGTCACGGACGATACAGAGACCACTGCGGTGGCGACAGGGACCGTCCCGGAGGAGACAGGCCCCGAGCCCACAGAGGCGGCCGCTGACGTTCCCCGCACGATCATCGTTCCGCCCAAGCTCATGCGGGCCTACCAATCGGTGGCCCGAGACAGCGCTCACCGAGCCGATCAGCGTCTTGCCCGGCTCCTGGCTGACGACCC
>DATDAP010000128.1:0-7099 GCA_036525335.1 Microlunatus sp.
CTACCACCTGAAGTACATGGGGGAGCCCGGTCCGACCGACGTGCTGTCCTTCCCGATGGACGAGCTGCGGCCACCGGTCGAGGACGAGGAACCGCCCGAGGGGCTGCTGGGGGACATCGTCCTCTGTCCGGCCGTCACCGCACGGCAGGCCGCCGAGCACGGGCGAACCCCCGAGGAGGAGGCGGAGTACCTGCTGGTCCACGGGCTGCTGCACCTGCTCGGCTACGACCACGGCACTGCTCAGGAGCACGCCGACATGTTCGGGCTGAAGGACGATCTGCTGGCTGCCTGGGCTCAGGAACGAGCCCAGCGCAGTGCCCGGGGGACGCGAGTCCGGTGAACCAGGCCGACTGGATCCAGCTGAGCATCGCGCTCCTGCTGGCGATGCTGGCCGGGCTCATGGCCGCCGCCGAAGCTGCGCTGTCGTCGTTGACCAGGGCACGCGCCGAACGGTTGGTCGAGGAGGGTCGTCCCGGTGCCCAGCGGGTCCGTCGGATCGCCGAGGACCCACCGCGTTACCTGAACACCGCGCTGTTCATCCGTACGGTCTGCGAGATCTCGGTGATCGTCCTGGTCGCCCTGGTGGTGTTCGGCATCTTCGACGCCACCTGGGAGCGGGTGCTGATCACCGCCGGTCCCATGATCGTGATCTCGTACGTGCTCTGGGGGGTGGCGCCGCGCACGCTCGGTCAACAGCACCACGACAAGGTGGCCTGTGCGGTGGCCGGACCGCTGGTCATGCTGACCACCGTGCTGGGTCCGCTGCCGCGACTGCTGATCTTGATCGGCAACGCGCTGACGCCCGGAAAGGGCTTTGAGGAAGGGCCCTTCGCGACGGAGGCCGAGCTGCGCGAGCTGGTCGACCTGGCCGAGCGCAGTGAGGTGATCGAGTCCGGCGAACGTCAGATGATCCACTCCGTCTTCGATCTGGGTGACACGATCGTCCGCGAGGTGATGGTGCCGCGGACCGACATGGTCTACGTCGAGCACTACAAGACCCTGAGACAGGCCGTCTCGTTGGCGCTGCGGTCCGGCTTCAGTCGGATCCCGGTGATCAAGGACGGGCTGGACGATGTGATCGGCGTGCTCTATCTGAAGGACGTGATCAAGCGCGTCTACGACGCCCCGGATTCGCAGACCACCGAGCGGGTCGAGTCCATGATGCGCAAGCCGTCCTGGTGCCCGGACTCCAAGCCGGTCGACCAGCTGCTGAAGGAGATGCAGGCGAAGCGCGTCCATCTGGTCGTGGTCATCGACGAGTTCGGCGGTACCGCGGGCATGGTGACGATCGAGGACATCCTGGAGGAGATCGTCGGCGAGATCACCGACGAGTACGACGAGGAGAACTCCGACGTCTCCCGGCTGGCCGACGGTCGCTACCGGGTGTCGTCACGACTGTCGATCGACGATCTGGGTGACCTGTTCGGGCTCGACCTGGATGACGAGGATGTGGAGACCGTCGGTGGTCTGATGGCCAAGCTGCTGAACAAGGTGCCCATCGCCGGCTCGGTGGTCGCCTACGACGGCCTCGAGCTGGTTGCTGAGCGAGCGACCGGCCGTCGCAACAAGATCGGCTCGGTGATCGTGTCGAGGATCGACGCGGAGACCGACGACCGTGGGGTCGACGCCGCCACCCAGCTGGCCTCTCGGCGGGAGGCGAGGGCATCATGACTGGAGTGACCGACCCCACCGACCCCGAGGACCGCAAGATCATCACCCTGGCCCGGGCGGCCCGGGCCCGTACGCAGGCAGCCGAGGGGGCGGCGGTGCGCGACACCGACGGTCGGACGTACGCAGCGACGAGCGTGGCCCTGCCGACCCTGCAGCTGTCAGCGGTTCAGGTGGCCGTCGCGATGGCGGTCTCCTCCGGTGCGCCCGGTCTGGAGGCGGTGGCTCTGGTCGGTCCCGAGACGCTGGCCGACACCGATCGGACGGCGATCGCCGATCTGGGCGGGTCGGCCATCGTGATCTGGCTGGCCGATCCGGCCGGAGTGACCCGCGCGCGGGTCACGCTGTGACGGATCTCAGCTCCGCCGGTACGCCGGCCGCCTTCCGATCCGGCTTCGCGTGCTTCGTCGGTCGGCCCAACGCCGGCAAGTCGACGTTGATCAACGCCCTGGTCGGCAGCAAGATCGCCATCGCCTCGTCCAAGCCGCAGACCACGCGGCACGCGATCCGCGGCATCGTGCACCTATCCGATGCTCAGCTCGTGCTGATCGACACGCCCGGGCTGCACAAGCCACGCACGTTGCTCGGCGAGCGCCTGAACGACCTGGTCCGCGCCACCTGGTCCGAGGTCGACCTGGTCGGCGTCTGCCTGCCCGCGAACGAGAAGATCGGCCCCGGGGACACGTACCTGGTGGGGCAGATCGCGGCGCTGCCGAAGCGACCCGAGCTGATCGCGATCGCCACCAAGTCCGATCTGGTCGGGCCGGAGCGGATGGCTCAGCACCTGCTGGCCATCCAGGGTCTGGAGGAGACGCTGGGTATCGCGTGGTCCAGCATCGTGCCGGTGTCGGCCACCGCCGGCGACCAGCTGGATGTGCTGGCCGACGAGATCGTGTCCCGACTGCCCGAGGGGCCGATGCTCTACCCGGACGGCGAGATCACCGACGAACCGGAGGAGACCCTGGTCGCCGAGCTCATTCGCGAGGCCGCGCTCGAGGGGGTCCGCGACGAGCTGCCTCACTCGATCGCCGTCGAGGTGGAGGAGATGGGCCTGCGGGAAGGTCGCCCGGAGGACAAGCCGTTGCTCGACGTGTACGCCTCCATGATCGTGGAGCGAGACTCCCAGAAGGGCATCATCATCGGCCACCGCGGCAGCCGACTGCGAGAGATCGGCGCCGCCGCCCGGCAGCAGATCGAAGCGTTGCTGGGCACTCCGGTCTATCTGAATCTGAAGGTCAAGGTGCTCAAGGAGTGGCAGCGTGACACCAAGCACCTGAACCGGTTGGGCTTCTAGGCCACCGAGCCCAGCTCCGCTCTCAACGCCTCGAGCGCAGGTAGGTAGAGCAGCGCTCCGCCGCGTACGGCCTCGGCGATGGCCAGGTCGATCGCCTCTCCTCGCCGATCCGTGCCGCGCCGCGTCGCGAGGGCCGCATCGGCCCACCGTGCCTCGTGTCGGCCCAGCGCCGGGCCGGTGGCCAGGGCACGACGGATCAGGTCGGCTGCCGGGTCGAGCTGTCCGAGCTGCAGGTGCACGAGGGCCGCGCGGGCGGCGGCCCAGCAGGCGAACAGGTCGAGATGCTCCGCCGTCGCCAGGGAACACTCGAAGGCCCTCAGCGCGGCCCGATGCTCGCCGGCGCACTGCTCGGCGAGTCCGATGGTGCGCCACGACGTCGCCGTCCAGCCGCGGTGACCGATCCGGGTGGCGATGGCCAGCGCCTCGGTCCCGGACGACAGGGCGAGCTCGGCACGACCGAGGGCCACCAGCGCCTCACCGCGATGCCACAGGGCGTACGCCTGCCCCTCGGGGTGGCCGAGTGTCCGGGCGATCTCGAGCGCCGCGTCGGCGTCCAGCAGGCCGTCAGCCGCTCGGCCGAGGAGCACCAGGCCGTGTCCCCGGGTGGACCGGGGGGTGACCAAGCGCATCAGGTCACCGGAGTCGGCGAACAGGTGAGCCGCGCGGTCCAGCAGCTCGGTGCCCAGCCTGATGTCGGAGTCGAGGAACGTGGCCATCGCCCGCGCGTCGAGGATCCGGGCCGCCCCGTGGGAGTCGCCGAGCTCGCCGAAGATCTGCAGGGCTGCCGCGGCCCTTCGCTCCGAACGCTCGGGGCGGTCGAGATTCATGTCGATCACGGAGGCGATCTCGAGGGTCCGGGCCCGGGCGGCGTCGTCCGCACCGGCCTCGACGACGGCGAGCTCGGCCACCTCTGACGCCCGGACGAGGTCCTCGGAGCCGGAGATCAACGCGGCCAGCTCGGCCAGCAGGATC
The DNA here is from genome assembly GCA_036525335.1 of Microlunatus sp. GTDB lineage: Bacteria > Actinomycetota > Actinomycetes > Propionibacteriales > Propionibacteriaceae > Microlunatus. Next base: position 3,935 of record DATDAP010000128.1, read on the forward strand.
GCCCGGCGCGGACCGGAGCGAGCATCATGGAGCGCTTCCGCGAGGTCGGTGCGGGCACCCGCGAGGTCGCCCCTGTGCTGCCGGGCCAGACCGCGCGCTTCATGGAGCGTGCACCGTGGCGCCGCCAGGTCAGCCGATCGGGCCACCACCGCCAAGCCGTCCGTCGCGAGCTGCTCGGCCTCGCCATCGGCGCAGCTCTCGAGGGCGCGGCGGGCGGCTGCCGCGTACGCGGCAGCCGCCCGATCCCGCTCACCCGCCTCCCGCCAGAGTCGGGCGCGCTCCGCTTCATCACCGTGGGCGTCGTCCAACGCCGCGGCCAATCGAGCCTGCCACCGGATGCGGTCGGCACTGGTCAGCTCGCTCACCAGCACCTCGCCGACGGCGTCGTGGACCAGCCCCCAGCCCTGCCCGCGCTGCCGAACCAGGTCTGCGTCGGCCAGCCTGCCCAACGACTCGAGCACCTCCCACTCGTCGATGGAGGTCGCGGCGGTGAGCAGCCGAGCAGGCGCCTCACGCCCGAGCAGGGCGAGCAGCGCGAGGATCGATCGCGGAGTCCCCGAGAACCTCCCGGCCCGCGCGGAGATCGCTCGGCGCTGACTCCGTGCCCCGAGATGGGCCACCGTGAGCGCCACCGACGGGTCTGCCACCTGCCACCTGCCCCGCCCATCCCGCAGGATGGCCCCGGTGGACGCCAGCTCGCGGACGACCTCGGTCACCGCGAGAGGGCTTCGATCGGTGTGCAGCTCGAGAGCTGTGGCGAGCTCGGGCACCGGAGTCAGCCGAGCGATGGCCGACGGAGGCAGCGGTCCGAGGTCGACCGACGGTCCTCCCGCCGTCCGTCGGAGGAACTCGGCCACCGAGCCATCCGGCGGCACCTCGTCCGACCGGTAGGCCAGCAGCAGGTGCAGCCCTGGTACGCGGCCGTGCAGGGCAGCGAGGAGCCGCACGCTGGTCGGGTCGGCCCACTGGAGATCGTCGACCATCAGCAGCGGTCGATCCAGTGCGGTGGTCAGCCGGACGCCCGCCTCCAGGACGAGCGCGTGCCTGCTCGTCGGGTCCAGGAGTGCACCCCCCGGCGTCAGATCGGGCAGCACGGTGGCCAACGCGCTCCGCAGCTGGTCGGGCATGGCGTCGACGGTTGTGTAGTCGGCCGCCGCCAGCTCGCCGAGCAGAGCCCGTCCCAACGCCCAAGGCTCGTCCCGGTCGGCCCAGAACGCCCGGACGCTGATGGCCAGGCTGGTGCGCGCTACCTCGGCCAGCAGTCTGGACTTGCCCGCGCCCGAGGGGCCGGCGATGGCGACCACCGTCGTCCCGTTCCCCGGTCGGAGCCGGCGCCGGATGCCCGCCAGCTCGGCATCACGGCCCACGAAGGCGAGCTCGGCGAAGCCGCTGGGCTCCGGCGAAGCCGGTGCCGGTGCCACCTCGGAGCGCAGCAGCCGCTGCAGGAGCTCCGCCGCCGCCGGTGACGGATCCACACCCAGCTCCTCGGCCAGCCGCCGGCGGTACGACGTGAGAGTCGACAGCGCCGCAGCAGGATCACCGGCCGCGGCCAGCGCGCGCACCAGCGTCAGTGCAGCCACCTCCCGCAGCGGCTCGGCCCGGTGCGCGGACCGGGCCCACTCGACCGCCTGAGCCGGTTGGCCGCACTCCAGGGCCACGGCCGCCGCACGCTCCCAAGCGGACTGACGCGCCTGGCGGACCTCATCCACGTACGGAGCTGCCCAGAGGGTGTAGCGGTCCTCGGCGAGCGGCTCTGCATCTGAGACGGCCAACGTTTCCCGATAGGCCTGCACGGCCGTCTCACCGCTGAGCCCGGCGCATCGGCGAAGGTCCGCCAGGTACTGGTCGACATCCACCACGAGCCAGGGCTCGGCGGTCAAGGCGTAGCCGCCGGGGCCGGTGAGGATGAGATCGCCGCGGCCGACGGCACGTCGCGCCCGATTGACGAGCACCTGCAGATTGGCCGCCGGATCCGCGGGTAGCCGATCCGGCCAGAGCCTCTCGGCCAGCACCTCGTGCGGCAGGAAACGGCCCCGGTGGGTGACCAGGATCCGTAGCAGGGCACGGACCTTGCGACCCCCGAAGCTCGCCACGGGCACCTCGGCGCCGCCGCGCAGCACCACGAACCGCCCGAAGAGACGGAACTGGAGTTCCTGCTCGGCGACCTGTCGGCTCACCACCCGGCCATCATCCCGCCGGCCGGCCGCAACCACTAGGAAACTGCAAGGTCGGCTCCCTAACGTCAGCGCCACCTACCAGCGCCGTCGGGCGCGGACGAGAGGAATGACCATGACCGCCATGACACGCTCGATCGAGCCGCATCACCGCACCGTGACCGACGGCGCGGCGGACCTCTACCGTCGTTGTGCCGACGTGTTCGGCGACGTCGTCGACCAGATCGACCCCGTTCAGCTCCACCGACCGACGCCGTGTGGGAGCTGGGACGTTCGGGCGGTGCTCAACCACGTGGTCGGGGAGGCGCTCTGGCTGCCGGTGCTCCTTGCCGGGCACACCATCGCCGAGGTCGGTGACAGGTTTGCCGGCGACGTGCTCGGGCGAGACCCGGTGGGATCGTGGCGCGCTGCAGACCTGGCAGCCCGCGCCGCCGCTACCGCCGTGGACGAGGCTCGACCGATCGCCCTCTCGTACGGCACCGTGCCGGCCGCGGAGTACCTGCGGCAGGTCGCGGCCGACCACCTCGTCCACGCCTGGGACCTGGCCCAGGGCATCGGGACCCTCGCGCAGCTCCCGGACGACGTCGTCGATGAGGTCTCGCACTGGTTCGCCGACACCGAGGATGGCTACCGAGCAGCGGGTGTGATCGGCCCGCGCGTCCAGGTGGAGCAGGATGCCGAGCCTCAGACCCGCCTCCTCGCTCGGTTCGGTCGCCACCGTCCACCGGCCAGTACGGACGAGGTGATCACCGGGTTCGGAACGGCGTTCAACAGCCACGATCTCGACGCGATCATGGCCTGGACGACGCCCGACTGCGTCTTCGAGTCGACCGCGCCGCCGGCCGGCCGGCGGTACGTGGGTCATGCTGCGGTGCGGGAGGTCTGGACGACCCTGTTCGCCGACGGCGGTGACGCGACCTTCACCGAGGAAGATCGGTGGGTGGCCGGAGATCGTGCCGTCGTGCAGTGGCGCTACGACTGGGCCGGCGAC
>DATDAP010000129.1:0-31054 GCA_036525335.1 Microlunatus sp.
TGCGGCGGACGTTGTCCCGCAGCCGAGGCTTGTCCAGGTAGCGCGCCACCGTGAGCAGCGACTTGTTCGTCACCTCGGAGGCGTAGTTGGGACTGCGCTCGCTGTACTCGCCTTCACCGTCCTGGTCGATGCCCTCCCCCAACCAGTCGTTGATCCGGGCCTTCAGCAGCCGACTCGGCCACAGGTGGTGCAGGTGGGCGAGGGCCTTGCAGATCTCCCAGCGGTGATTGGGGGTGTGGACGCCGCCCTCGGCCAGCGCGGTGCCCGCCTTGCGCATGATCGCGGCGTACTGCGCTCGGAGCCCGACGGTGGCCGGCTGGTCGTCACCGGCCAACAGCACGTAGCTCAGACCCAGGTCGGCGATCACGAACGAGGTGTCGGGCGGGCTGTCGAGGTTCCCGATGTCGTACAGGCCACTGGGGTTCTGGCGTTCGGCAAGGGCCACCAGCAACCTGTCAACGGGGCCGCCGATACCGATCAGAGCGCCGTCGTGGTGGTTCGCGCCGCGCGGGTTCACGTAAGCGCTGACCAGCCGCATCGCGCTCTGGGCGAGGGCACGTGGGCTGGCGAGAGTGTCGATCTGTGCCTGGTAGCCGGCCAGCGTGTTCGGCACCTGCAGATCGTTGATCGTGGTCAGCGTGTCCAGGAAGCGATCGTCGACCACCGCCGGTGGACGCTTGGTCGGGTCCCGATGCGGTTCGGCCTGGGCCCAGTTCTCCTCCAGCACGGCGCCGGCGGCGACAGCGGCCGAAGCCACCCCCACGGTGGTGATGAAATGACGACGATCCATCCGGCCTGGCTCCTTCGCGGTGGGTGCACACGGTCACGACGTGACCCCCCGCGGAGCCGAACATCCTCGTCCGTCGGCCGTCAGCGTAACCGATTGCGTCCACGCTGCCAAGCATGCTGGCGTGGCCCGAAAACGATTACGCGCTCGGCAACCACTCCTCGATGGCCTCGACCACGACCGGGTCCTTCGGCTCGGTACGCGGCCGGAACCGCTTCACCTCACCGCTCGGGCTGACCAGGAACTTCTCGAAGTTCCAGGAGACCCGGCCGGCCTTGCCGTCGGCGTCGGGCGTCTCCTTAAGCTCCTTGTAGAGCGGATGCGCCTTCTTGCCGTTGACCTTCACCTTCTCCGACATCGGGAAGGTGACCCCCCAGGTGAGCGAGCAGTACTCGGCGATGTCGGACTCCGAACCGAGCTCCTGCAGGAACTGGTTGCTCGGGAAGCCGAGCACCGTGAAGCCACGGTCTCCGTACGTCTGCTGGAGGGCCTCCAGCTGCTCGTACTGCGGGCTGAGTCCGCAGCGGGACGCGACGTTGACCACCAGGGCGACCCGCCCTTCGCTCAGCGCCCCGAAGGTCGTGTCCTCCCCCGTGAGGGTGGTGACAGGGATCGTGGCCAGCTCCATGAGTGCATCCTTCGTCGTCGAATCTCTGCCCCACCGTAGGCGCGGTCCACCAACGTGACCCTTCCAAGAGATCTGTGAGAACGTTAACCTGACCAGCGACGAAGAGGGCGACCACAGATGAGCGACGATTCGGCAGACGTACGGCAGGCGATCACCGGGGGCCGGACCGCCCTCGGTATCGAGCTCGGCTCGACCCGGATCAAGGCGGTGCTGATCGGGCCGGGCCACGTCCCGCTGGCCACCGGCGGCCACGGCTGGGAGAACCAGTTCGTCGACCGCCGCTGGACGTACTCCCTCGACGCGGTCTGGGACGGGATCCGGCGGAGCTACGCCGCCCTGGCCGCCGACGTCCGCGAGCAGCACGGTGTGGAGCTGACCACGCTCGGCGCCCTCGGGGTATCGGCCATGATGCACGGCTATCTCGCCTTCGACCGCGACGGTGAGCTGCTCACCCCGTTCCGGACCTGGCGCAACACCAGCACCGGACCGGCCGTGCAGGCACTCAGCGAGGGGTTCGGCCACAACATCCCGCACCGCTGGAGCATCGCCCACCTCTACCAGGCGATCCTCGACTCCGAGGAGCACGTCTCCTCGGTCGCGCACCTGACCACGCTCGCCGGCTACGTGCACTGGCGGCTGACCGGGGTGCGGGTGCTCGGCGTCGGCGACGCCAGCGGCATGTTCCCCATCGACGCATCCACCGGCACCTACGACGCCGCCATGATCACCACGTTCGACGGCCTGGTCGCCGACCGTGACCTCCCGTGGCACATAGCGGAGCTGCTGCCGGAAGTCCGGACCGCGGGCGAGGACTCCGGTGAGCTGACCGAGACCGGTGCCCGGCGGCTGGATCCGACCGGCACCTTGGAGGCAGGTGCCCCGTTGTGCCCGCCCGAGGGGGACGCCGGCACCGGCATGGTGGCCACCAACTCGGTCGCCCCGCGCACCGGCAACGTCAGCGCCGGCACCAGCATCTTCGCCATGGTCGTGCTCGAGCAACCACTGGGTCGGGTGCACCACGAGCTCGACCTGGTCACCACCCCGGCCGGCGACCTCGTGGCGATGGTGCACTGCAACAACGGCGCCAGCGAGTTGAACGCGTGGGTCGGTCTGTTCGCCGAATTCGCCCGGGGGATCGGTGCCGACGCGGACACCGCGATGGTGTTCGAGACGCTGTTCCGCGCCAGCTTGTGGGGGGAGCCGGATGGCGGCGGGCTGCTGGCCTACAACTACCTCTCCGGTGAGCCGATCACGGGTCTCGAGGAGGGCCGGCCCTTGTTCCTGCGGACCCCCGACAGCACCTTCGACCTGGCCACCTTCATCCGCGCTCAGCTGTTCGCCGCCCTGGCCACCCTGCGGATCGGCATGGACGTGCTGATCAAGGACGAAGGCGTGGGACTGGACGGGATGTTCGCCCACGGCGGGCTGTTCACCACCCCAGGCGTCGCACAGAAGTACCTCGCCGCCGCGATCGACACGCCGGTGTCGGTCGGTGACACAGCGTCCGAGGGTGGCGCCTGGGGCATCGCCGTGCTGGCCGCGTACCGGGCCCGTCGGACGCCGGAGCAGACGCTCGCCGACTACCTCTCGACTGAGGTGTTCGCCGGTGCGAACCTGGTCACGGTGCAGCCGGACTCCGGCGACGTCGCCGGCTTCGACAGCTACATGCAGCGCTACCTGGCGGCCCTGCCGGTCCAGCGGGCAGCCGTCGCGTGCAGCTGACCTGACAGACTCCGATCATGCTTCTCGATCTCCACGACAGGGTCGTCGTCATCACCGGCGCCGGCCGCGGCATCGGCCGCGCCATCGCCGAATCCTTTCTGCGCGAGCGATCCCGGGTGGTCGCGATCGACGTCAGCACGGAGGCGCTGGCCTGGTGCGACCAGGCGCGGGACGAGGCCGGGCTGGACGGCGGGGCGTACGCCTGCGACGTCCGCGACACCTCCTCGGTGAACGGCGTGGTCGCCGAGATCGCCGAGCGGTTCGGCCGGATCGACGTGTTGGTCAACAACGCCGGGGTGATGGGTGAGGGCCTGGTCACCGAGATCGACGACGAGACGTGGGACCGCTGCTTCGACGTCAACGTCGGGGGTGTGTTCCGGATGTGCCGGGCCGTCGCGCCGCTCATGAAGGACCAGCACGCGGGCCGGATCATCAACGCCGCCTCGTTCGCGGCCATCGTGCCGAGCATCGGCAGCGCGGCGTACGCGGCCTCCAAGGCGGCCGTCGTGCAGCTGACCCGGACCCTGGCCGGCGAGCTCGGCCCCTGGAACATCACCGTCAACGCCTACGCCCCCGGGATGATCCCGAGCGGCATCAACACCTTCGCCACGATGACCCCCCAGGAGCAGGGTCGGCTGCTGGACACCCTGACGCTGCGTCGGTGGGGCGAGGCCGACGAGGTGGCCGACCTGATCTGCTTCCTGGCCAGCGATGCCGCGCGCTACATCACCGGCACCCTGGTCGACGTCAGCGGCGGCAAGCTGGCCACCCAGCTGCCGCAGCGGGGGTACGAGATCGCGGGACTCGACGCGTGACCGAGTCCGACACCGAGACCGGGACCGACACCGAGACTGGGACCGAGACGACGATCACCGTCGGGCCGGCGAACGCCCGGGTGCTCTGGGTGACCGGCGCCGGCAGCGGGATGGGCCGAGCCGCGGCCGTGGCGGCCGCGGGCGGTCGCCGGGTGGCGCTGAGCGGACGTCGGGCCGGACCCCTGGCGGAGACCGCCGCTCTGGTCGAACGATCCGGTGGCGAGGCGCTCGTGCTGCCGCTGGACGCCCGCGACGGCGGCGCCGTGACGCAGGCTCACGCGTCGATCGTCTCCACGTGGGGCGGCGTCGACGACCTGGTGCTCTCCGCAGGCCTGAACACCCCGCAGCGCACCTGGGCCGACCAGTCGATCGGCGACCTCGAAGCGGTGATCGCCACCAACCTCACCGCGGTCGCCCGGGTCGTCGACGCGGTGCTGCCGGATCTGCGGGCCCGCGGAGGAGGGCAGGTGGTGGTCGTGTCGTCGTACGCGGGTTGGCGGTTCTCCCCGCACGCCGGAGTCGCTTACAGCGCGAGCAAGTCCGCGCTGGCCTCGCTGTGCCAGACGCTCAACGCCCAGGAGGCCGATCACGGCGTCCGGGCCTGCCACCTCTGCCCCGGCGACGTCGACACCGACTTCCTGGAGCACCGGCCCGTCGTGCCCGGGGCGGAGTCGCGGGCGGTGATGCTCACCAGCGAGGACGTGGGCCGCGCGGTGTTGTTCGTGCTGGACTCACCGGCACACATGCGGATCGACGAGCTGGTGATCAGTCCCCTGTCCCAGCGCTGAGCGCGAGGACCCGGATGGCAGGCGCTCCCGGTGGGTACGAGGTTGTCGATCGTGGACGCGCCTGGTGAGTGTGATCAACCCGCCTCAGAGCAGATCGGCGAGCAGCCCCGCCGCTCGTGACGCCCCGTCGGACTCGACCGGTAGCGACACCACGGGGGCATCGAGCACCCCGAGCAGGGCGGTCGCCAAGGCGTCGGGATCGCTGGCCCGGGCGTAGTCGAGGCACACGCCGGCGCGATAGCGCTCGAGCCGCGCCCGGACGTGGAAGTTCTGCTCGAAATGGTGGCGGAGCGGCACGTACAGGAACGGGCGGGCCGCCGCACGGCATCCAGCACCCGGCGGAGCAGCGACTCCCCCACCCCGGAGCCGCCGACCGAGACCAGGCAGATCCGCTCGTGCGGTCGGTAGCCGTACGCGGCCCGGAGGCGGGCACGGTCCTCGGTCGTCGGTGGGGCGGCGTCGGTGACGTACCCGGCGAAGTCGAAGTTGGTCTCGGTCCAGCCACGGATCTCCGGCAGTCCGGGACCGAACGCGCCGGCCACGATGTCGTCGGGTTGGCCGACGAAGATCGACCGATCGCGCAGCCGCCGGTGCCGGGCCCGCTGCTCGAGCATCTCCGCGTTGTAGTCGGTCGTCAGCGCGGCTTCGGCGGCGCCGCCGTCGGGCATCGGCAGCGACTGCCCCGCCACCCGCTCGGGATGACGATCTCCCACACCCGCGACCGTCGAAGGTGATGACGTCGAAGTGTCGGGCCAGATAGCCGACCTGAGCCCCCCAGACCCGGGAGTCGACGATCGACCAGGTGGGCATCAAGAGCACCGTCGGCCGTCCCGGCTCGCCGCTCCCGTAGCGCGACCACGCCAGCTTGATGCCGTCGCGGACCGCCCAGCCCTCGGCGTCCGGCTCCCGGGCACGTCCGGACCGGCGGCCCGCCGCCTCCGAAGACGTCTGGGTCACTTACGCACCTCGAACACGTTGTTGAACGGAGTGCTGGCCACCGTCGAGAACCTGGTGAACCCGGCCGCCACCGTGACGTCGCGGATCCGGGCCGGACCGGCCTGGGTGCCCAGCGCCAGGCCGGGGCTCTGGGAGAGCGAGGCCGGTGTGCAGAGCAGCGTCGAGAAACCGTAGTAGACCCGGCCGACCGGATTGAGGTTGTCCTCGATGTGATCGCCGGCGATCGGCTCGACGACCATCCAAGTCCCCTCCGCATCGAGGGCTTCGAAGACGTGCCGCGCCGCACCGACCGGGTCTCCCATGTCGTGCAGGGCGTCGAACGTCGTCACCAGGTCGAAGCCGCTCCCGGTGAAGCCCGTCGCCGGCGCCACCTCGAAGGTGATCCGGTCCGCGACACCGGCCGCCGCGGCTCGCTCACCGGCGACCTCGACGGAGGCACGGTGATAGTCCGATCCGACGAACTGCGAGGCCGGGAAGGCCGAGGCCATCAGCACCGTCGAAGCACCGAAACCGCAGCCGATGTCGGCCACCCGGGCTCCGCGGCGCAGCTTGTCCACCACACCGTCCAGCGCCGGCAGCCACGCGTCGACGAGGTTGGCCAGATAGCCCGGCCGGAAGAAGCGCTCGCAGCCTTCGTGCACGTCGGCGTTGTGGTCGTGCCAGCCCAACCCGTCCCCGCTATGAGCCAGCTCGATGATCCTCGAGGAGTCCCGGACGGTGCCGATCGCGATCTGGAACAGACCCGGTAGGAACGCCGGGCTCGACTCGTCGGTCAGCGCGATCGCGTACTCCGGGCAGAGCGCGTACGTCCCCGACGCCGGGTCGTAGGACAGGTACTGACCGGCGGCCTGGGCGTTCAGCCACTCCCGTGCGTACTTGTCGCCGGTCGAGGTGAGCTGGGCCAGCTGGGACGCTCCGATCGGTCCGTGCTCGGCCAGGGCCCGGTAGTAGCCGAGCTTGTCACCCATCACCACCAGGGCGGCGTTGAGGGTGGCACCGACCTCGTCCACCGCGCGGAAGACGAAGCCCATCAGCTTCTCGGGATCGATGGTCACGGGGGCGGTCTGTTCGTCGATGGTCATCTCGGTGGTCCTGTCCGTACGGGGCGGCGGGGTTGCCGGTGTCCCCAGACTCGGTTCGACGGAGGGCTCGGCGCATCAGGTGGGGGGCCTAGTGGCGTATTCCGCGCCCCCGGGTGTCCTCCTGATCGGAGGTCGAAGGCGCAGCGGCCGCTGGCCGAAGGGGATAGATTCGCCTCGACGCGGCGGGAGCACGGGGATGTTGGTCGGTCGGGACGCGGAGCAGCAACTCCTCGACGCCCTGTTGGCGGGCGCCCGGCTGGGCCAGAGTGGCGTCCTGGTCATCACCGGCGAGGCCGGGATCGGCAAGACGGCACTGCTGGACCAGGCCCGGGCGGGCGCCGAGGACATCCGGGTGCTCAGTGTCACCGGTACGGAGACCGAACGGGATCTGCCCTTCGCGGGCCTCGCCCAGCTGCTCCGCATCACCGAGGCGGATCTGATCCGGCTGCCGCCGCCGCAGGCGGAGGCCCTGGGGGTAGCGCTGGCGTTGTGGCCGGGAGACACCGCCGACCGCTTCGCTGTCGGCGCCGGGCTGCTGACGCTGCTGACCCAGCGGAGCGAGGAGTCTCCGCTCTGTCTGCTCATCGACGACGCCCACCAGCTGGATCCACCCTCGCAGGACGCTCTGCTGTTCGTGGCTCGCCGGCTGCTCGCCGACGCGATCGCGATGATCGTGGCCTTCCGCCAGGGCGAGCCGTGTCGGCTGGCGGGGGCGGGGCTGCCGCAGCTGTCGCTGACCGGCATCGGTCCCGACGCGACCGGCGTCCTGGTCAGGGCCGAGCTGGGCCACCAGGGCACCCACCAGCTGGTGGACCAGGTCGTCGCCCTGTCGGTCGGCAACCCCCTGGCCATCCGCGAGCTGATCACGGACCCCGCTGCGCTGACCGAGTCACCGGCGGACTTCCCTCGGCCGGTGTCGGTGTCGCTGAGTCGGGTGTACGCGCGTCGCGCGGCCGAGCTCGACCCGGATGCCCTGGCTGCGGCCCGCTGCGCGGCCGTCGCCGGCCAGGAGCTGGCCGTGGTCACCCGGGCCTGTGCCGACCTCGGGGTCGACGTCGCGGCACTCGAGCGGGCGGAAGTGGCCGGACTGCTCACCGTGTCCGCCGACCAGGTGCAGTTCCGCCACCCGCTCGTCCGCTCCGCGCTGTACGCCACGGCTACGCCGTCGATCCGGCGCCGGCTGCACGCCGCGGCTGCGCGTGCCGTCGGCGAAGGAAGCGCGGACCGGCGCGCCTGGCATCTCAGCGAAGCGGTGCTGGGACCGGACGAGCCGACCGCCGCCGCGATGGAGCGCGTGGCCCAGCGGGCGGCGGACCGGGCCGCGTACGCCGTCGCCGCCAGCGGCGCCGAGCGGGCCGCGACGCTGTCACCCGCTCCCGGGGAGCGAGCCCGCCGGCTGCTGCAGGCCGGGACCTGGGCCTGGCTCGGAGGGAGCACGGCCGACGCCCGCCGGACCCTCGAACGCGCCGCCGAGCTCACCCGCTCCCCGACCATCCGGGCGCGCACCCAGCACGTGCTCGGGGTCATCGCTGCGCGCAGCGGGTCGGTGGCCGAGGCCAGGGACATCCTGTTGCGCGCCGCCGGTACCGCCACGGACCCGACGGACGCGCTCACGAGCCTCGCCGAGGCTGTCGACGTCTGCTTCCTGCTCGGCGACGCCGCGACCGCGGTCATCGTCGCCCGCGAGATCGAGAGGCTGCTCCCGGCCGCGGACGACGCGGGCCGGGCTCGTGGGTCGATAGCCGCCGGGTGCGCACGGATCCTCTCCGGGGAGGACGGCAGCGACCAGATCCAAGCCGGACTCGAACGGCTGCGGACAGCCGTCGGCGACCGCGAGCCCACGCTGGCCGGCTGGGAGGTGATCGGTCGCCTGTTCCTCCGCGACTCGCGGTCCGCCCGCGATCAGCTGGCGGCCGCGGTGAGCGACCGGCGTGGGCGGTCGGCGGTCGGCGAGCTGCCCCATCTGCTGTTCCACCTCGCACGCGACGCCGCGGCCAGCGATCGTTGGGACCGGGCCGAGGCCGGCTACGGCGAGGCCGTCGCCCTGGCTCGGGAGCTGGGTCAGAGTACGGAGCTCACCGCGGCCGTCGCCGGCCTGGCCTGGCTGGAGGCACGCCGGGGCCGGGTCGCGTCGGCGAAGGCGTACGCCGGCGAAGCGCTCGAGCTGTCCGCGCGGCATCAGGTCCACGTGATGGAGATCTGGGCCCGGCTGGCCCAAGCCGACCTGGCGTACGGACTCGGTGACGTGGCTGAGGCGCTCGATCACTACCAGGGCGTCGAGGCTCGACTCGAGGAGCTGGGGCTGCGCGACGTCGATCTGTCGCCGGTCCCGGAGATCGTGGAGTGTCAGCTCCGCCTCGGACGCGCCGCCCAGGCCCTCGCCCCGGCGGCAGAGTTCGTCCGGCGGGCCGAGATCAAGGGCCAGCCGTGGGCGCGGGCACGGGCCGCGCGGATCACCGCCTTGCTGTCGGCGGACGCCGAGCTGGACAGCAGCTTCGGTATCGCGCTCGCGTTGCACGACGCCACCGTGGACGGCTTCGAACGCGCCCGGACCCAGCTCGCGTACGGCGTCCGGCTCCGCCGAGCCCGTCGTCGGATCGATGCTCGCGCTGTTCTCCGACCGGCGTTGGAGACGTTCGTCCGGCTCGGTGCGCAGCCGTGGGCCGACACCACGGCCGACGAGCTCGCGGCCACCGGTGCCCTCGTCGCCCGGCCGGATCAGAGCCCGACCATCCGGCTCACGCCCCGCGAGCTGCAGATCGCCATGCTGCTGACCGAGGGCAGGACCACCCGCGAAGCCGCGAGCGCACTGTTCCTCAGCCCGAAGACGGTGGAATACCACCTGCGCAACATCTACACCAAGCTCGACATCGGCTCCCGGGCCGAGCTCGCCGACCAGCTGAACCAGGGCTGAGGGCCGCACCTCATCAGGGCCGCCACCACGGTCGCAGCGGCAGATCGATTCCGCCCCGAGCGTCGGTCTTGACCGCCAGCACCTGGTGCAGCTGGACGATGTTGCGCTCGAACCCCAGTCGCGAACCCGCCATGTAGAGGCCCCAGACCCGCGACGTGCCCAGTCCGACCTCGGCGACCGCCTCGTCCCAGTGCTCGACCAGGTTCGCGCACCAGTCTCGGAGGGTCCGGACGTAGTGGGGACGCAGGTTCTCCTCGTGCAGCACCTCCAGTCCGGCGTTCTGTGCTTCGGAGATGATCCGGCCCGACCCGATCAGCTCACCGTCGGGGAACACGTACCGGTCGATGAACCCGCCGAGCTTCGACCCGGGTCGGTTGTCGGGACGGGTGATGCTGTGGTTGAGCAGGAGTCCGCCGGTGCGCACCTTGGACCGCAGGAACCGGAAGTAGGCGGGATAGTTGGCGACGCCGATGTGCTCGGTCAAGCCGATCGACGACAGGGCATCGAACTCGGTCTCCCGGATCTCCCGGTAGTCGCCGTGGCGGACCTCGGCCAGATCGGCCAGCCCCTCGTCGGCGATCGCCCGCTGAGCCCAGGCCGCCTGTTCGGCGGACAAGGTGATCCCGATGGTCCGCACGCCCCGGCGGGCGGCGTAGCGCACCATGCTCCCCCACCCGCAACCGACGTCGAGCAACCGGTCACCCGCGGTGAGCCGCAGCTTGTCGAACACCAACCGGTATTTGTTGTCCTGGGCCTCTTCCAGCGTCGCGTCGTCGTGCGGGTAGCAGGCGCAGGTGTAGGTCATCGACCGTCCGAGCACCCGCTCGTAGAAGGTGTTGGAGACGTCGTAGTGGTGGTGGATCGACTCGGCGTCGCGCGTCCGGCTGTGCCGAAGGCCCTGCACGGTACGGCGCCACCGTGGCAGCACCTCCTGGGGTGGTGGCGCGATCGGCACGAGGTGCTCGACGCCGATGGAGCGCACGATGTCGGCCAGCACCCGGGCCGGCGGTCTGGTGACCTCGATCCGATCATTGAGCGTCCTGAGCAGCTCGTACGGATCACCCGGATGGACACCACGGGGTTCCAGGTCTCCCGCCACGTACGCGCGGACCAGCCCCAGCTCGCCCGGAGCAGTCGCCAGGTAGGTGGTGCCGCGCGGGTTCACCAGGTCGAACCCGAGGGCGTCCTCGGGTCCGGTCGCGCTGCCGTCGTACGCGGTGAAACGGAGCGGCTCCTGACCGGAGATGGTGGTCTCCAGGATCTGGGCCAGGGACATCTTGGCCGGCGCGGATCTCGCCGCCAGGTCTTCCTTGTACGCCGTCATCGTCGTTGCACCGCCTTTGCGTAGAGGTCGAGGAGTCGAGCATCGGGGTCGTAGGTCTGCTTCACGCTCCGGTAGTGCTCGCCGCCGTAGAGCTGGTCGAACTCGGCGGGCGTGTAGTAGGCGTCGGAGTACAGGGACTTGACCCCCCCGAGCTCACGAACCTTCCGCTCGATCCGCCTGTTGGTCTCGCCCTCGGTCGACCCGCCCGGCACCGAGGACCAGAATCCGACGTTGACATAGGTGTGGTCGGTTCGCATCGGATACAAGGACCAGCGCTCCCGCTGCCGCACGGGGCACAGCCAGATCGGCTCGATGGGCACGCTGGACAGGAACCAGTCCAGGAACTCCGCGCATCGCTCGATCGGCACCTCGACGTCCTGCACGACCCGTTCACGGGGCGGACGCCCGTGCACCTTCTCGAGGCGGTCAATGATCCGGAGGCGCTGCTCGTACGCCATCAGCTTCCAGTAGAAGCTGCTGCGCCGGTAGCGCCGCGGCCACCAACGTCGTAGACGGGGGTGCTGGGCGCCGAACGCCGCCGAGCACCAGAACCAGTCGGTGTCCCACCGCCACAGGTAGTCGTGGATGGTGAGCCGGTCCTCGATCGTGCCGTGATCGTGCTGAATCGATCGGTAGTAGATGTCCTGCCCCGTGTAGTCACTGACCGGTCCGAACTCGTCGGTCCCGACCCCGACGCTCAGATAGCTCTCATCGACGGTGAACACGACGCCGTCGAGGTAGTCGACCCGCACACCGTCGAGGTGGCCGGTTTCGACGATGCCGTTCATGGCCTGGATCAGATCGGTGAGCGCGCGGTAGCGGATGTGACGGAGGGCGACGAACGGCTTGACGGGCTCCAGTGCGATGCGCAGGCGAACGGCGTAGCCGAGGGTGCCGTAGGAGTTGGGGAACGCCCGATAGAGCTCGGCATGCTGATCGGGGGAGGCGGTGACCAGCTCGCCGGCGCCGGTCAGGACGTCCAGCTCCAGCACCGACTCGTGCGGCATCCCGTTGCGGAAGGAGGCCGACTCGATCCCCAGACCGCTGACGGCCCCGCCGAGGGTGATCGTCTTCAGCTGCGGGACCACGTGCGGTGACAGCCCGTACGGCAGTGTGGCCGCGACGAGATCCTCGTAGGTGCACATCCCGGCCACCTCGGCCGTCCGGGCCACGGGATCGACCGAGATCACCCCGGTCAACCCCGTCGTGTCGAGCCCGGGGGCGCTGGTCCGAACCCGGGACCGGAACAGGTTCGACGTGCGCTTCGCCAGCCGGACCGACGCTGCCACCGGAATGGCTCGATAGCTGTCCAGCAACCGCCGCACGCCCTCGGCATGCGCGACGCTCGATGCGCCAGGTGCAAGAGCCATGGCTTCACGCTAGACCCGGGGGGCCCCGGGTCGATCGCGGCCGATTGATCCGTCCAGCGACAGAACCGGACTGGACGCAACGGCCGCGTCGTTCGGGGCCGTCTTCCACACCCTCGGCGGTCGTGAGCAGCCCATCCAGCCCCGGCGCGTCTGGCGGAAGACCCATCCAGGCAGGTCTCGGGACAGAGGGGTGTGTGGAGCGCGCCCTATCGCCCGCGGACAGCGAGCCCGGACTCGTACGCGTACATGACCAGCTGGGCGCGATCCCGGCACTCGAGCTTGGTCAGCAGGCGACTCACGTGGGTCCTGACGGTGCCGTAGCCGAGGAAGAGCCGAGTGGCGATCTCCTGCAGACTCAGGCCCGCTGGGTCTTCGGACAGAGGGTCGGGCAGCTGACCGTCCCGCGCCGCGACCTCAGCCGGTCGCTGGACCCGAACAGCCACACGATCGTCGAGTGATCATGTCCATCGCGAAGGCTCGGTGACTCGGACCCGCGGTGTCCAGTACGGTCTCGACGGCGGCGGTGGCCATGGCCAGGATCGGCTGGCGGACGACGGTGAGCGGCGGGCTGGTGTACGCGGACTGGTCGGTGCCGTCGAAGCTGACGACGGCGACGTCCTCGGGGACGCGGAGACCGGACTCGGCCAGGGCCCGCAGCACCCCGTCGGCCTGGAGGTCGGATCCGACGAAGATCGCGGACGGCGGTGGCCCACTCCCGAGCAGATCCAGGCAGCCGCGATGTCCTCCCGCCCGCGTGTAGTCGGTCACGGTCACCGGACCGGGTGACCGGCCGTGCCGACGGTGGGCGTCCGCCCAGCCCACCTGGCGCAGATCGGGCTCGATGTCGACGCCTTGGCCTGCGACGTGTGCGACGGAGGGATGACCGTGCACGAGCAGCAGATGCTCCACCAGCTCGCGTGCGCCTTCGGACGCTTCGGGGCCGACGGTCGAGTAGCCGGGCACCGGAAACGGACAGTCCACGAGCACGGTCGGCAGCCGCGGATAGCTCACCCCGGAGATGTCGGCCGGTGAGATCGAGGTCGCCACGATCAGGCCGTCGACATCGCGGCGGGCGATCCGCTCGACGGCCGTGGCCTCACTGGCGGCAGCCCCTCCGGAGCCGGCTGTCAACAGACCGATGCCGGCCCGGTCGGCAGCCGCGTGCAGCGCGTCCGCGTACTCTCCGAAGAACGGATTGCTGGTCCCGGGGAGCACCAGGCCTACGATCCCGGTCCGCCCGGTCCGCAACGCCCTGGCACTGCCGTTGGGGCGATAGCCGAGCACCTCGATCGCCTCCCGAACCCGCCGCGCCGTCCCCGGCGCCACCCGCCGCGGTCCGTCGTTGACGACGTAGCTCACCACCGCCGAGCTGACCCCGGCGTAGCGTGCCACCTCGGCCACGGTCACTCGCGTCGGACCCACCACCAGCACTCCCATCGAGGTCACCGATCGCTCCCGACTCTACAGGTTTGGATCTGGGCAGGCACGCGCCAAAGCGAACGATTCGGAACTCTTGCCAGTCTCGATCTAATCGTATAGATTGCGTCGTGTGACCGCTCCCGACGTCGCCCTCCGTGCGACCATCCGCCAGCTGCTCCTCGCCGGTCTCGGTGAGCTCGACCCGCATCAGGAGGGCGGCTGGGGCGAGACGGTCGACCAGCTGTGCGGCGAGCTGGCCAGCCTCCCGCTGAACCACGTCGACACCATCAAGGAAGTGGTCGAGTCCTCGGCGATGCTGCAGCAGTTCCTGCTCGAGGTGGTGATCCGCAACCGCGGCACGGACGTCACCAGGGCCGAGGTGCTCCAGACCGCCACCCGGCTCCTCACCCTGGACGGTGGCGACGACACCCACCAGGACCCGACGCCATCCGTCGACCCCCTTCAACCTGGGTTGGTGGTGAACGGGCTCGAGCTGCACGGTCTCGCCGGGGTGCGCTCACTGGAGCCGGATCCCGGCACCCGGGTCGTGGTGGCCGGCACCGGAGCCGGCCGAGCTGTGCTGACGGTCTCGGCCGAGAACGGCCTGCCGGGTTTCGTCGTGGAGGTCGACCTCGCCGACGCCATCGGCTACTGGTCTCCCAGCGGTCAGCGATCCCGCGCACTGCCGCCGGAGTGGGAAGAAGCGGCCGTGACGAGTCTGGTCGCCGGGGCGCCCGTGGGAGTCCTCTACAACAGCGCCGGGGAGACCGTGCTCGGCTGGGCGGCCAGCGAGGCCGTGGCCGAGCTGAGCATCCGGTCCGGGGTGTCGGAGGAACGCAAGTCGTTCGTGGTGGAGATCCGCCCGCGCAGCCCACTGGAAACCGAGCTGCAGGTGTTCCTCGACACCGGGCGCGACCCCCTCGCGGACGCGATCGGTCGGCTGAGCGCCTGGATGTCCGGGCACGTCGACGAGGCGCCCCTGCCGGTGCCGGCCGCGGCCCGGGAGCCCGTCTACTCCAGCTGGTACACCTTCGCGCAGGACATCGACACCGACCTGATCACCAGTGAGTCCGAGATCGCTGCAGAGCTCGGGTGCGGGTCGATCTTCATCGACGACGGCTGGCAGCGTCACGGACACGGTCGTGGCTACCAGGGCTGTGGCGACTGGCTGCCGGACGAGGCGAAGTTCCGGGACCTCGCCACCACTGTGCATCAGATCCGTGACCGCGGCGCAGCGGTGGCGCTGTGGGTCGCCCCGCTGCTGCTCGGGGTGGACAGCGACGCGTACGACCACCTCGTGCGCTACGCCCCGCAACGGGTCGGCGAGCTCCAGTGCCAGATCCTCGACCCTCGGCATCACGAGGTTCGCGAGCACCTCGTGGCGACGTGTCTGCGACTGGTCACCGACTATGGGGTCCAGCTGCTCAAGATCGACTTCCTCGAGCAGGCGATGGTGTACCGGGGTCAGCCCGGCCGCGGCGGTGACGTCGACGATGTCGGTGAGGCGATGCGACAGTTCCTGCAGCAGCTCCGCGACCGCCTCGCGGCCGGAGGGCACGGCGACGTGGCGTTCGAGTTCCGGCAGCCGTACGTCAGTCCGGCCATCGCCCGGTACGGACAGATCCTGCGGGCCAACGACTGTCCCGGTGACAGCGTGACCAACCGTCGCTCCACTCTCGACTGCCGGCTGCTCGCCGTCGGGCAGGTGGTCCACTCCGACCCGATGATGTGGGGACTCGGCGGTGGCGCCGAGGCGGTGGCCCAACAGGTCTACGGGGGCTGGTTCGCCGTGCCGCAGATCTCGATGCGTCTGGCGGAGCTCGATGACCGTCAGCGCACGACCCTGCGGTGGCTGCTGCAGCTGTGGCGGAGTCAGTCCGACGTCACGCTCGACGGCCGGGTGAGCACCCGCGGTGTCGAGCACGGCCACCAGCTCGCGTCGGCGATCCGGACCGACCTCGATCGCAGCGTGATCGTGGCGTACGCGCCCCTGGTCGTGGATCTTGACCACGACACCGGCGGCACCAGCCGGACCGTGCTGGTCAACGCCAGCCCCAGCACCGGCCTGGTTGTGCGCACGCGCCGACCGATCAGCGCCGGCACCATCCTCGACGTCGGCGGCGCTCAGATCGCCGATGTCGGCCCAACCCGGGCCGGATTGCTCGAGCTCGCCGTGCCGGCGTACGGGATCGCCACCATCACCCTCGAATCGCCTTGAACTGCACCTTCAACGGCTGGCCGGCGTAGCGCTTCTTGGCCGGCTCGGGGCTGCCCTTGGTGCGGAGGTCCAACGCGGATCACACCGCCTTGGAGTCGAGGACGCGGCTCGTTGTGAGACGCGGTCGACGACCCACTCGCGGCCTCGTCACCGGCCAGCACGCTCACGATGGGAAACAGCTGGGCGAGTGGCGTCCAAGATCATGGACGCACGTCGGGACGGGCTTGCGGCCGGGTGAACAGGATGACGACGCTGACCAGGAGCACCCAGGCGGGGAACACCAGCTGGGTCCAGCGGTGGTCCCCGGCCGCCACCAGGAGGACGAGAGCGACGGCGTAGCCGATGAGGGAGACCCAGCGGGGAAGGGCTGCGGTGCGGAGCCCCAGGGTGCTGACGGAGAGGGTGAACACCGCAGCCATCCGCATCGCGTAGACCGAGATGATGGCTCGGGTCGAGCTGCTACCGAAGGCCCAGATCTCGACGTTCACGTCGGTCGCGGCCAGCATCTCCAGCAGGCTGGTCGCGGTGACGGTGCCGACGAACACCATGGCCAGGAAGAGCAGGCCGCTGCCGAGGAAGACGGTGGAGAACAGGCGGTCCTCGACGACTCCGATCTGCTCGCGCACGACACCGATGAACCACAGGAACGCGATGCCGGCGAACGGGACGAGATTGAGGCTGATGCGGATCAGCCTTCGCCGTGGGGCATCGGCCTGCAGCACCTGCAGGCTCCCGTCACTCAGCGCGATCCGCAGCATGATCATCGCGGTGATCAGGAGGACGGCGAAGACGATCCCGGCCACGGCGGCCGCACGCCGGCTTCGCCAGAAGGGTGCGGTCAGCACCGGTCCGGTCGCAGACTGTGCCCGGTCCGAGCTCACTGTACGGCGGAGGTGAGTCGCATCACGTTGTCCAGCCAGCGCTGCGACAGGGACCGCTGGTTCCACTCCTGCAGGGTCAGCTCCTTCGACACCGACCGGTACCTGTCCTCGACCTCCCGCATCGCGGTCACGAACGAGCGACCGGTGCACATCATCGACACCTCGAAATCCAGGTTGAACGAGCGGATGTCCATGTTCGACGACCCGATCACCGCCGTGTGGTCGTCGACGGAGAAGTGCTTGGCGTGCAGCACCGCCGGATACGGGTACTGGAAGATCCGCACCCCCGCCTCCAGCAGGAACCGGTAGTACGAGCACTGCGCATGCGACACCATGAACTGCTCACCCCGTTCGCTGACGAACAGCTCCACCGCCACCCCCCGCTGCGCCGCCGTGGTGATCGCGTACAACAACGAGTCATCCGGCACGAAGTACGGGCTGGTGATCGACAACCGGTGCTGCGCCCCGTAGATCAACGTGTTGAACAGACGGAGGTTGTTCTCATCCGGGAACCCCGGACCACTAGGCACGATCTGACAGGTCAGATCGCCATGATCGTCGGGGAACGGCACCGGCTGAACCCAGTCGACGAGCCGTTCCTGAGTCTCGATGAACCAGTCCGAGGCGAACACCAGGTTCAGGGTCTGCACGACCGGACCCTCGACCCTGGTGGTCAGCTCATGCCAGTGCCGACCCGCCGCCTCATGCTTCTTGTTGTGGTAGCTGGAGTCGATCATGTTCTGCGACCCGACAAAACCCGTTCGGCCGTCGACGACCACGATCTTGCGGTGGTTCCGCAGGTCCGGGCGGCGCCACTCCCCCTTCAACGGCTGGATCGGCAGCATCGGCCGCCACTCGATCCCCGCCCGGTCGAAGGTGGCCAGCAGCTCCTTGTGACCGGGCAGCCCGAAGGTCGACATGTGGTCGAACAGCACCCGCACCTTCACCCCCCGGGCGGCGACCTCCAACAGGGCGGCGAAGAAGTCCTCCGTGGTCGCGTCCCGACACATCATGAAGTACTCCACATGCACGAACCGCTCCGCCGTCAACACCAGCTCCGCCTTCGCCCGGATCGACTCCTCGTAGTCGCCGAACAGCACCGCGGTGTTGTTCTGGGTGCTGGGCAGCCACGCCAGCCGCCGGTTCAACACCATCGCCGAGTCCAGCCAGTCGGGACGATCCGGCGACGCCGGCAGCGCCGGCACCGTGGCCAGACCACTCCGGATCAGCTCCCCGGCCACCCGCTGCTCCTCCCGCCGCTTCTTCGGCACGAACGGACTGCCGAGCAGCAGGAACAACAACAACCCGATCCCGGGCAGGAAGAAGATCAACAACAACCACGCCATCGCCGACGACGGCCGCCGTCGCTCCGGCACCAACCCCAGCGCCACGATGTTGATCACGAAGATCACCACGTAGACGAGCACCGTCACGATCATCGGCGGGATCCTTCCGGGTTGTCCAGGACGTGCGGGGGCGGGTCCGCCGGCGGCGGGCTCTCGCCGGCTACGGGATCGTCGGGTTGCTGGCTTGCGGCAGAGCTGGAGAGCAGCGGAGTCAGCCATCGGCGGTCGGGATCGACGTCGATGAACAAGGCCTTGACGAAGAGACTCGCCGGAACGGCGAGCAGGGCTCCGACGCCACCCAGGATCGATGTCCAGATCAGCAGGGAGAGAAAGCTCAAGGTTCCCGACAGCCCGACCGTCGTGCCGACCACGCGGGGCTGGATGACGCTCTGCAGGACGACGGCCGCGACGCCGATCACGACCAGCAGTCCCCGGGACGGCACCGGCCACGGCGACGAAGGGCCGGCTACCCGCAGCGCAGCACCGCTGGCCGGGGGCTCGGTCACCGAGTCCATGGTGGTCTCACACGCCGCGGACGGCAGCGATGCGCCCGTCATCGACGGCCCGGACGAAAGCGTCGTAGTCGCGGCTGTTCTGGTCGGCGTACCGGCGGGAGAACTCTGTGATCGACAAGTCGAGACGGTCGTCGCCACCGAGATAGGCGGCGATGGCCAGCGGGTCACCCGAGCGGGCGTGGGCTCGGGCGAGGGTCCAGCCACACATGCTGGCGTAGAACCCCATCCCGAAAGGACTCATCACCTCGACCGCCGCTGACGTCTTCATGTCGCGGAGCTGCCGCCAGTAGTAGAAGCGGTCGTCCTGCAGGCCCTTGGTCCAACCCAGAAAGATGTCGGAGGCGGACTGCATCAGTCGCTGACCTTCGACCACCCGTTGTCCCGGTGTCTCGAACCGGCTGCCGGGCAGGTACTTCTCCAGCACCGATCGGGTCGCCTCCTTGACCTGCAGGAAGAGCGGGTCACCGGTGTCGCGCCCCTGCAGCAGCACCATGAAGGCACGGGTGCCGACGCTGCCCACGCCGACGACCTTGCGGGCCATGTCGACGATGGTGAACCTTTCCAGCAACAGTCGTCGATCCGCGCTCAGGCTGGTCTGGTAGGCGCGGAACTGATCCTCGACCACGTCCCGGATCTCCTCAGCCGAGAGTCCCCAGGCGCCCTGGAGCTCTCGCTGCGGCACCACCACCGGCGGCTGGCTGACGATCCGGTACCGCCCGTCCACCACCTCGGCGAAGCGCGAGAGGGCATGCAAGCTGTCGCGGGTGTGTGCCTTGCGCATGGCCTTGGTCGCCGTCTTGACCGCCTCGGCCATGCCAGCAGACTTTCCTGTCCCACCCCCCGACTTTCCGGCCTTCTTGCCCTGCTTCTTGCCTACCTTGCCCGGGGCTGATCGGTTGGCCGCCGCAGACTCCTCCTGGACCGTGCGCAACGCGTCCTGGACGTCCCGCTCGGACATGTGGGCGTACCAGACGTCCAGTGTCCGCATGCCGGCGAACTCGGTCATCGCCTGTCGATACGCCTGCACAGACTCCAGCGTCACAGCTTCGGTGTCCGCAGCGGTGAACCCGTTGTTGCGAGCGGCGATGGTGAAGCTGGCCGCCATCCGCTTCAGGTCGTACTCGAAGGGTCCGGGCAAGGTCTCGTCGAAGTCATTGAGGCCGAACATCAGCTGCCGCTCGGGTGAGGCGAAGCCGCCGAAGTTGGACAGGTGTGCGTCCCCGCAGAGCTGGACGGTCAGGCCGGCGGTCGGTGTGCCCGCCAGGTCGGAAGCCATCACCGCGGCCGCGCCCCGATAGAAGGTGAACGGCGAGGCCATCATCCGACCATGCCGCACCGGCACCAGGTCGGGCTCGCGGTTCCGGTTCTGCTCGATGAGCAGCTCGACCGGATCCGGCCGGTCGGTCTGCGGTTCCCACTCCCCGTGCGATGACAACGGCGTCTGGGCGGCTGTCGGGCCGCCGCGCGCCGGATGTTCCCCCGAGTCCACCGACACGGGTTTGGCGTGAGTGCTCATGACTACCCCCTTCGACCCGTCCCCTTCGAGCTGAAGGAGCGGTCGAGGTCGATCATTCTGCGAGTCACTGCGGCTGTCGTCATCCAGATCGGGTGAAGACCGCAGCTTCGGACCGAGCCGGGCCAGGGTCCGCGAGAGACGGGAGCGCTCGGACGGGATGCTTTCGCCCGGGTACGACGGCGCCAGGGGCCACATCACCCGATCTGCATGATGCCGAGGGCGCCGGCGTCCTCCAGGCTGAAGACACGAGCTCGACCGACCAGAGAGAAGGTCCGCCTTGGAGTACACAGAAGTGCTGCGGCGGCTGGCCATCAACGACGAGCACGTCATCGAAGACGGCGCGGGAACCGAGTCCGGACGGCTCGATCCGAAGACGCTCGCCCTCGTGCGGCTGGCCGCGCTGGTCGCCGTCGGTGGCACCGTGCCCTCGTACGGCGCCGAAGCCGACGCCGCGATCGGCGCAGGCGCGACGCCCACCGAGATCGTCGACGTCCTCCTCGGTGTCGCCGCCGTCGTCGGGGTCCCGAGCGTGGTCGCAGCAGCACCCCGGCTGGCGATGGCGCTCGGCTACGACATCGACGAGGCACTGGAGCACAAATCCGGTTGGTGATCCTGCGGGTGAGGCCGAATCACCCGTTGTGAATGATGCGGCGGCTGCCGCAGCGGAGTTGAATCAGATCGACAAGCTCGAGAGATCGCCGACGACGACTCCAGCTTCTCGGGCGATCCGGTGGCCACCATGCGGTCCACTCCGGAGATCCCGACGCGAGAAAGGGCACGCTGAATGAGTTTCTGGGACTTCTTCGTACTGATGATCTGGTGCTACGTCTTCTTCGCCTACCTGCTGCTGCTGTTCCACATCATCAAAGACGTCTTCCGCGACCCCGAGCTCGGCGGCGTGGCCAAGGCGGCATGGATCATCGGATTGATCGTGGTGCCGTTCCTGATCGCTCTGATCTACGTCATCGTCCGGGGCCGCGGGATGGCCGAGCGTCAGGCCTCCGACGTCCGTCAGGCTCGAGCCGACACCGACCAGTACATCCAGTCGGTGGCGAGCACGTCCTCCCCGGCGGAACAGATCACCTCGGCCAAGGCGCTGCTGGACAGCGGTTCGATCACCCAGACCGAGTTCGATCAGCTCAAGGCCAAAGCACTCGCCTGACCATCGACCGCAGCCAGGTCGCTGCGGTCGTGGCAATCCACACCCAACCGAACGACGAAAGGCACTCACCGTGATCACAGACCTGGACGAGACAGGCCCCATCGACTACCTGGTGGTCGAGTTCCCAGGGAATCGGATGACCGGCGAGGGGTTCCCGCTGCTGGTCGACCTGGTCGACGCCGGCATCATCCGGATCCTCGATCTCGTCTTCGCCACCCGGGACGCCGACGGCTCGATCACCGTCATCGACATCTCCGACATCGACGGAGACGGTCAGCTGGACCTTGCCGTGTTCCAGGGAGCGGCCTCCGGGCTCCTCGGACCCGATGACCTCGAGGAGGCCACGTCGATCCTGGAACCGGGGAACTCGGCCGGCATCCTCGTCTACGAGAACGTCTGGGCCGCACCCTTCGCCGCCGCCCTCCGGCGTGGCGGCGGCCAGCTGGTGGCCAGCGGCCGCATCCCCGTGCAAGCCATCCTCGCCTCTCTCGACGCCGCCGAAGAAGCCGAAGCCGCCGACCCGGCGTGACCCACCCACCACTCGCTATCTCTCGAAAGGTCTTCCCATGCCAGGTCGTCTGATTCGCGGCGTCGCCCGCACCGCCGTCGTCGCAGGAACCGCCACCGCCGTCTCCGGACGCGTCTCCCGGCGCCAACAGGGCCGCTGGGCCGCCAAGGAGGAGGCAGCCGCGGCCGAGCAGGCCCCCGCCGCCCAGCCCGCGCCGGCGCAGTATCAGCCGGAGCCCGCGGCTGCCGCCCCCAGCACCGACGACAAGCTCGCCCAGCTCAAGCAGCTCGGCGAGCTCCGCGACGCCGGTGTCCTCACCGACGCCGAGTTCGAGGCCCAGAAGGGGAAGATCCTCTACGCCCCGTGACGACCACCCGGTCGCGGCCTCAGGTCATCCGCCGAGGAATCCGACCGTCGTCGCACGTTCGACCGCGGCGCTGGGGGACGACACACCGAGCTTCCGGTAGATCGAGCCGACCTCGGTCGCCACCGTGTTCCGGGACAGGAACAGCCGCTCCCCGATCTCGCGGAAGTTGAGATGCGTCTGCAGGTAGAGGGGAGCAGGCGGAGCTCCGCAGGCGTGAGGGGTGGCCCGGCGCGACGGGCTCGTGCACCTGTGAGGCGAGCAGCACGCGCAGTGCTGACACCTCGCCGACCAGGGGGCTCCCAGGTCCGGTCGATGGGTCAGCACGTCGTCGATCTCCGTCAGAAGATGTCGCGCGGTCGACTGGTCGGCGAGGGTCACGTAGACCCTGGCCAGCTGCAGGCGGAGCCGTACTCGACCTCCGCACCTCGGGCCCTTCACTCACACTGGGTGATGACCGCTCGAGTGCCGCCGCACTAGTTTCGCCTCCAGGAACGTGATCAGCGAGTCGCCCGATCCGGAGGAACACACCATGAGCCCTGACCGCCACGCGCGCACCATGTTGCCGATACCCGATCGTCCCTCCCCCGGTCTGACGACGTACGACGCCAAGGACCCGGACACCACCTATCCGCCCATCGTGCCGCTGCTCCCACCGGCCGGCGCACCGAACGTGGTGATCGTATTGCTGGACGATGTGGGTTTCGGTGCGGCGAGCACCTTCGGTGGCCCATGTCAGACGCCGACGGCGGATCGACTGGCGGCGGGCGGTCTCAAGTTCAACCGGTTCCACACCACTGCGCTGTGTGCGCCGACGCGGGCGGCACTGCTGTCGGGGCGCAACCATCACTCGGTCGGCATGGGCAGCGTCACCGAGACCGCGACCTCGGCCCCGGGCAACAGCTCGCTGCGGCCGAACTCGAAGGCTCCGCTGGCGATGACCCTGAAGCTCAACGGGTACTCGACCGCCCAGTTCGGGAAGTGTCACGAGGTGCCGGTCTGGCAGTCGTCGCCGATGGGTCCGTTCGACTCCTGGCCGTCGGGCGGTGGTGGGTTCGAGACGTTCTACGGGTTCATCGGTGGTGAGAACAACCAGTGGGACCCGTCGTTGTACGACGGGACCACACCGGTCGAGCCACCGGCCACCCCGGAGCAGGGCTATCACCTGACCGAGGACCTGGCGGACCGGGCCGTCAGCTGGGTGCGGCAGCAGAAGGCCCTGATGCCCGACAAGCCCTTCTTCGTCTACTTCGCCCCCGGCGCCACGCACGCTCCGCATCACGTCCCGCAGGAGTGGGCGGACAAGTACAAGGGCGCCTTCGATGACGGGTGGGACGTGCAGCGCGACCGCACATTTGCTCGACAGCAGGAGCTGGGAGTGGTCCCCGCCGACGCCGAGCTGACTCCTCGACACGACGAGATCACCGCGTGGGACGACATGCCGGACGCCCTGAAGCCGGTCCTGTCCCGTCAGATGGAGGTCTACGCGGGGTTCCTCGAGCACACCGATCACCACGTGGGTCGCCTGATCGATGCGATCGAGGATCTCGGGATCCTCGACGACACGATCATCTACTACATCATCGGTGACAACGGCGCCTCCGCCGAGGGCACCATGAACGGCGCCTTCAACGAGATGGCCAACTTCAACGGAATGGCCGCCCTGGAGACGCCGGAGTTCCTGCTGAGCAAGCTGGATGAGCTCGGCTCGCCGAGCTCGTACAACCATTACTCGGTGGGTTGGGCGTGGGCGATGTGCACCCCGTTCCAGTGGACCAAGCAGGTCGCCTCCCACTGGGGCGGCACCCGGAACGGCACCGTCGTGCACTGGCCGCAGGGCATCGAGGACCCGGGCGGCCTGCGATCACAGTTCACCCACGTGATAGATGTCGCCCCGACGATCCTGGAGGCAGCCGCCCTGCCCGAACCGACGATGGTCAACGGTGTGCAGCAGTCGCCGATGGAGGGACGCAGCATGCTGTACACCTTCAACCAACCGGCCGAGCCGGAGCACCATGATCTGCAGTACTTCGAGATGTTCGCCCACCGCGGCATCTACCACCGCGGCTGGAGCGCCGTCACGAAGCACCGCACTCCCTGGGTGATGGTCGGCGGTGCGCTGCCGGCCTTCGATGACGACGTGTGGGAGCTGTACGACGGCAGCAGCGACTACAGCCAGGCCCGCAACCTAGCCGCCGATCGCCCGGAGCTGCTGGCCAAGCTGCAACGACTCTGGCTGATCGAGGCCGCAAAGTACGACGTGCTGCCCCTGGACGACCGCGGCGCCGAACGGCTCGAACCAACCATGGCCGGCCGACCGACCCTGATCCGCGGGAACTCCCAGCAGTTCTTCCCCGGCATGGGACGGCTCTCGGAGAACAGCGTGATCAGCATCAAGAACAAGTCGTTCTCCGTCACCGCCGATGTCGACGTGCCGGCCGCCGGAGCCGAAGGGGTGATCATCGCCCAGGGCGGCCGCTTCGGCGGTTGGTGCCTCTACGCCAAGAACGGCACCGCCAGGTTCGTCTACAACGTGCTCGGTATCCAGGAGTTCGCCACGGAGGCCGACCAGCCGATCCCGGCCGGCTCCCACCAGGTGCGGATGGAGTTCGGCTACGACGGTGGCGGCTTGGGCAAGGGCGGGGACGTCACCTTGTACTACGACGGCGCACCGTTCGGCTCCGGGCGCGTCGGAGCCACCCAGGCGATGGTCTTCTCCGCCGACGAGACCACCGACATCGGATACGAATCGGGCACCACCGTGACCCCCGACTACACCGCGAGCAGCAGCCGGTTCACCGGCAAGATCAACTGGGTGCAGATCGACCTGGGCGACGACAACCACGACCACTTCATCGACCCCGATGAGCGCCTCCGGATCGCGATGGCCAGACAGTGACGCCCGCCGGCGTCTGGTGACCTGGGCCGGCCGGCGTCAAACCGGTGACCTGGTGACCTGTGCTCGCCGGCGTCAGCCGGTGAGCCGGGTCGTCCACAGGTCCTCCACCAGCCAGCGACTGGCCCACTCGCTCGGTCGCGATGTCGTAGTAGGCAGGGGTTTCTGAGGCTTCCGTCATCTGACTGCGCATCCGTCCTCCCTCGTCCACAGAGACAGAGTTTCGTCGTCCGGTGCGCCGAGGGCATCACCCAGACCAGATGAGCGGCACCGCGGCTGTGCGGAACGGGCTAAAGGGGCGGCGTATCTCACGCACACTGCATGACGACAAGGGAGACCCCGGGGAACCACAATCGTGGGAGACGCACTCGCTCCCACAGACACCTCGCAGGACGATCATGATCTACTCCAGCCCGGCGCTCCCGAGCAGTCCTCGGCGCGCGTGGACCCTCGTCCTGCCCATGGTCCTGCGGCTGACCGTGTCGGTGTCCCTGCTGCTCGGGGCGTACTTCGTCATCCCCACGGCCCGCTCCCGGGACGGCTCGGACGTGCCGTGGCTCGTCCTTGACCTGTGCATCTTCGGTGTCCTGGTGGGAGCGCAGATACCTCTCATCGTCAAGGCGAAGTACCCGATCCTCCGTGCGGTCGAGGCGCTGGGAGTGTTGGTGCCGGTCTATCTGCTGATCTTCGCGCGCATCTACCTGGCCAGCTCGATCGGCGATCCAGGTGCCTTCTCCTCCGACCTGGACCAGACCTCCGCGCTCTACTTCGCGGTGACCGTCTTCGCCACAGTGGGCTTCGGTGACATCGTTGCGCAGAGCAGCCAGATGATGATGCTGGTGACGGCGCAGATGCTGCTCAACCTCGCGATCCTCGGGTTGATGATCAGACTGCTCACGGGCGCGGCCCGGCGGGGCGTCGCCCGCCGCGGGGCGCCGACAGATTCCGGCGGCGCGGACGCTCCAGGCTGAGCCCGTGAGACTCAAGGGGACAAGAGCGACGCGTGATCGGGCTGTCGTCGGCACGTGCGCGTGCGAGGCGGAACCCATGCCTGACCCATCGAAACCACTGAGAAAGCTGGGCTTCCTGACCATCGGGCTCTTCGATGGCCGGGACCCGCGGCCCCGACTCGACGCTGTCGGTGATCGAGCTCGGTGAGCAGCTCGGTTTCGACAGCGCCTGGGTGCGGCACCGCCACCTGCAGTACGGCATCTCCTCACCGATCGCCGTGCTGGCGGCCGCCTCGCAGCGGACTCTCGGGCTCAATCCCGGTTCAGTCTCGGTCCGCCGATGCGCTGGGACGACGTGAAGGAAGCGCTCTACCCGAACACCGCCGACCTCGAGGACTTCAGCTACGCACGGCTCGAGCGGCTACTGCGGATGATCCGCGGCGAGACCGTCAGCCCGTTCCGCGGCACCGTCGGCATCGACATCGCCACCCGGTTGGGTCCAGCGCTGGGCTGGCGTCAGGCGTCCTAGTCCTGGTTCAGATCCCTGGCCGAGCTCGACCAACGGAACGGCCGCCGCCCCTCGGGGGGAGGGCGGCGGCCGTGGTTCGCGTGCGCTACCCGTCTATTTGGTGACCTTCACGTAGTCGCCCTTGGCGATGGCCGACGTAGCCGTCGAGCTGCCGGCGAACGTCATCCGCCAGGTCCCCGACTTCTTCGCCGTCACCGTGGTCTGGGTGTAGCCGTACTCACCGGAGGTGACCGTCTTGATCGTCTTGTACTTGCCGCCCTTGGCCTTGAACTGCACCTTCAACGGCTGCCCGGCGTACCCGGTGTACTGGTTCTGCTTCCACACCGCCACCGCGAGCTGACCAGTCACAGTGATCTTCGAGCCCTTCTTCGCCGGCTCCGGGCTCGCCTTCGTCCGGGTGTTGAACACGGCGGGCGCCTTGTAGTGAAGGCCATCGACGAACGCCGCCTCCTTGGTGGGCAGACCGTTGTTCGCGGTCACCTCGACCACCGGGTCGGCCACCTTGGGCAGCGTGGCCGGGTTCAACGTGGCGTACGGGTCCTTGTTCGTGACCACGAAGTTGTCAGTGGCGATCGACCAGGAGGTGACCTTGCAGCCACTGGTGATCGGGGTGAACTTCACCTTCTTCGGCGACAGGCCGACCACCACCGTGGACGGGGAGATGCCCTCGATCTTGCAGGCCTTCGGCGCGGCCTGCGGCAGCGGCGCGGCCTGCGCCGCCGGTGCCGCCAGGGCCAGACCCGTAGCGGCCAGACCGACGGTGGCGACGGCGGCGGCGAGACGGTGACGAACGTTCATGGCAATTCCTCCAGAGGTAGGGGCCGCCCTGATTGGGCGACACCCCAGACCCTGCCAACCACCACTCCAACTGCGATCCAACACCGATCACACCACCGTTGGATCGCTGGCCTTCTCGGGCAGGAGGCCGCCCGAGAGGGGGCGGGGGCCGTGCGGATGAGCTCTGCCTCGGTGCGTAGCGCGGCGCCTTCGCTCATCACCTACTCTGCTAGGTGATTACTCAGACTCAGCGTAGGCAGGATGGCGACTTCCCAGCTTGCGGGCCAACGCCAGGTGTGAGCCCAGGTATCCACCGACACCCGCGACGACGGCACCCGCCATCGAGAGCGTGACCCCGGTGCCGTGGCGCCCGCGACGACGGTTCACCCAGGACGCGGCGTACAGGCCGATGGCGACAGCATTCGCGCTGGCGTGCACGAGACCTACCCGCTTGTCGCGTGGACTCGCGGCGGTCCACTCCGCCCATCCCGTCCACGCCGTGGGGGCCACCGCCAGCAGACCGGTCCCGATCAGTCGCTGCGCGGCCTCGGATGATTGAGCCCCTCCGAACATGTCGAGAACGGTTGCCGACGTCCAGCTGCCGAGCACGAGGTCGGTCAACAGCGGGTGGATGGCGTGGCCGAGCCAATCGCCCCGCAAGAGGGCAGCCCGAGCACCGGTGCCGAACGCGTTGGTGATGGCCGGCTCGACGGCGCGGACGGCGGCATCGATCGCCGTTGACTGCTCGAGCCGCATGGTCCATCGAACGGCAGCGGGACTCTCGTTCGCATTCATTTCGCTCTCCTCGGTCCGTACGGATGTCACTGACGCAACTGTCCCCCACGCTCATCGGCAAGAGCAACAGCGCCAGACCACACGCGAAGCCCTGGCCCATCTCCAGCAGAAACCGGCCGACGTGATCGATCAGCGCCTGTTCGAGATCGCGCTCGCGGTGCGTCTCGGCGGTGGCGAGGAAGTCGAACAGGTACGTGTCACGCGTGGACTGCTGGGCCAGATCGGAGTCCTCCGAAGGAAGCGTGGTGGCGAAGTTAATGATCGCCTTGCCGGCCCGCTCGTGAAGCTCGGATTCGATCTGCAGCGCCAGGACGTCGCGGCTCCAGCCGTTCTCGACGGCCTTTGCGGCATACCATTCCCGGGTCGGCTGGTCGTCGAGTTTGTCGAGCAGCGCGACGTGGTGGTACCAGGGCAATTGTGCAAGCGAGCCTTGCACAATCTCCGAGTTCGGCCAGGCCGCCGCGAACGACCGCATGTACTTCAGGTTCCGCGGCGACTATCCGCGCGCACCCGAAACCGCGACTTGAGGTCGGCGGACAGCCGGTCGATGACCTTCGCGCCGCAGCCCTCTCGCTGCTGGCGGTCCAGAATCTCTCGGCCGATCGACCAGTACGTGACCAGCAGCTCGGTGTTCGCCGCGCCTTGTTGAAGCAGGCCGCGGCCGCTCTCGCGGTGTGAAGACCGAGGGTGGCGCGTCCGATGTAGCAGCTTGACCTACTCGACGCGTTGCGATTGCTGGCCCTACCCGAGGACTGCCCCAGGATTCATGGCGAGGAACTGACGATCAGCCAGCACGCGATCCAGCGCTACCAAGAACGTGTCGAGGCTGTGGGTCGCCGACGGGCTGAGCGGCAGCTGCGCCGCCTGGTGCTCGGCGACCCGTGAGCTGGTGAGGATCGCGGAAGCGGCGCAGGGAGTCGAGGGTTGAGGACGGCACCGCCGTGGCACCCACCATCCTCAGCGCTGGAGCCGCTCCCGCACCCATGACCAGTCGACTCTCTCCTGCTCGAGCCGCACCCGATCACCGAAGACGTCGACGACCAGATCGCCGTAGAGGTCGGCTTCGTCTGGGCTGAGACGACCTAGCCGAGCGGTGGTGGGGCTGTCCTCGGTGCCCCAGCGATCGCGGTGAGCGAGCAACGTCTGACGATCCATCAGCACGGAACGAGACTGCGGTAACCACGCGCGCAGCCGGTCCAAGATCGCGAACCCGTGGGTGTCGATGTCGCCCCAGTAGCTGACATCGACCCCGACCAGCCAGGGAAGCCGGCCAACCCGATCGACATCGAATCCCTTGCCCCAGATCACCACGCCATCCTGCGGAACGGGCACGCTGAGGTAGGTGATCTCGTTCTCGATCACCACCGCGGCCCGCGGCGCCAGGCCGAGCTCGATCAGCTCGTCGGCGCGCACGGCGATCTCCGAGAGTGGACTTGGAAGACCGAGTGATCGGTCGGCTCGCAGTCGGACGATCTCGGGCTTCTGCCGGAGACCGAGGTCGGCCAGGAACTTCGTCGTCGACGCCGATACGCCGAGCATCGCCGCCAGCACGGAACGATGCCTCTCGGCGAACTTGGTGTCGACGCCGGGGGCACTGATCTCGCGCAGATACCGACCTGAGTGGCGATGATCGTCGAGCCAGCAGTAGGCGGCCAGCAGGCGTGGCAGGTCGGCTCGGCGCTCCAGCGCACGGTGCGGATTCGTGACCACCCAGGAGCGCACGGACGGGTGCGGCTCGACGAGACTCAGGATCTCCCCGAAAGACTCCACCTCCCGCGCCACCTCGAGCAGCGCCCACGCTTGCGCGAAGCTGGAGATCACGGCCCGGGACGGCACCTTGTTGCGGCCGAGGTGGCGACCGCCGATCATCGACCACTCGAGGCTGTAGCGGGTGTCGCGGCGTCGGCCGGAGTCCAGTCGTGCTACCCATTGGCGCGCCGCCGAGAGATCATCGCCGATGGCCGACGCGGTGGGTCCGGGCAGCACGATCTCGACGCGCTCAAAGGGCAGGCCGTCTGCGTACGCCCGCAGCAGCGAGCCGTCGTCCCAGCGCCGCCGAACCTTGGTCGCGATGGACTCTGGCGTGGCCCAGGCCGCGCTCATGAACGCCTGTCGCGCCGCGATCGATAGTCCTCGATGGTCATCGTCTCCAGTCGGGAGGATGTCCCAGTCGGGTTGTCCACGAAACCGATCGCCTGCACGTACGGCTCGATCACGTGCACCTTCTGCAGCGGGGTGATGATCAGCAGCTGCAGACCGAGCTTGGAGAACAGCTCCAGCGCGTACCGAGTGGAAGCGTCGGACCCTCGACCGAAGGCTTCGTCGATCACCGCGAAGCGGAAGTCCTTCGACTTGCTCACGCCCCACTCGAGGCCGAACTGGTAGGTCAGGGACGCGGCCAGGATGGTGTAGGCGAGCTTCTCCTTCTGTCCCCCAGACTTCCCGTCGGAGTCGCTGTAGTGCTCCCACTCGTCGTGGGTCTCGAGGTCGCGCTCTGAGGCGGAGAAGACGAACCAGTTGCGCACGTCGGTGACCCGACGGCTCCAGGATCGGTCCGAGTCGGCGTAACCGTCGCGTCCACGGAATCGCTCGATGATCCGCTCCACGTCGAGGAAGCGCTGCTCGGAGTACTGATCGCCATCGACGACCAGGCTGTCGTTGGTGAGGTTGCGCAGATCGGACCGGAACAGCACCACGTCGGAGTGGGTGGTCGGCTCCTTCTCCAGGCGGATGTACCGACCGGGGTTGTACGGCACCGCCCCGAGGGCCTCGTTGATCCGCTCGACCCTCT
>DATDAP010000130.1:0-5088 GCA_036525335.1 Microlunatus sp.
CCGCTTCGCCCAGGTGCACGAGGTGATGTCGTCCGACGTGTTGGTTGTCGGTGCCGACGAGTCGCCGACCGCCATCTTCGCCGCTCTCAGTGCCAGTCACCTGGAGGCCGCTCTGGTGGTGGCCGACGAGCGGCTGATCGGCGTGATGACCCGCAAGCACGCCCTGCGGTCCACCCTGTACCGACCCGCGGTCGACCCGTCGGGCCGGCTGATCCTCGGCGCCGCCGTCGGGATCAACGGCGACGTCGCCGGACGGGCCGAGGCGCTGCTGGCTTCGGGGGTCGACGTCCTCGTCGTCGACACCGCCCACGGGCACCAGGAGAAGATGCTGCAGGCCCTCAAGGCGGTACGGGATGTCCGCGACCGGCAGGCCGACCGGACCGGGCGCCGGATCCCGCTGGCCGCGGGCAACGTGGTGACGGCCGACGGCGTACGGGATCTGGTCGAGGCCGGAGCCGACGTGGTCAAGGTCGGGGTCGGACCCGGTGCCATGTGCACCACCCGGATGATGACCGGAGTCGGTCGGCCGCAGTTCAGCGCGGTGCTGGAGTGCGCCGCGGCCGCGCGTGAGATCGGTGCCTCGATCTGGGCCGACGGCGGAGTGCGCTATCCGCGGGACGTCGCGCTGGCCCTGGCCGCGGGCGCCGAATCGGTGATGATCGGCTCGTGGTTCGCCGGCACGTACGAGAGCACCGGCAACCTGCTGACCGACGCCCAGGGCCGGATGTACAAGGAGTCCTTCGGGATGGCTTCGGCCCGCGCGGTCAAGATGCGGACCAAGGACGCCGGCGCGTACGACCGGGCCCGGGCGGCCCTGTTCGAGGAGGGCATCTCCACCTCGCGGATGTATCTCGACCCCGAGCGCCCCAGCGTCGAGGACCTGATCGACTCCATCGTGGCCGGGGTGCGGAGCAGTTGCACCTACGCCGGAGCGGTCTCGCTCCGAGAGTTCTCGGAACTGGCGGTGGTGGGTGTCCAATCACCGACCGGCTACGACGAGGGCCGACCTCTGCACGCCTCGTGGTGACGTCCGATCGGGGCGCACCGAGGCTGGCGGCAACGGCGCATCGATCACGGTCCTGACCAGATCCCGGTATCAGCGGCCGCGGTCGATCGCTCCTCCGAGTAAGCATTGGGGGGTCCTCATGGGTGACAACTTCCGCTGGCTCGTGGCCCTCGCCGCAGCCAGTGTCACGATAGTCGTCGTGATCTCCGCGTACCGGCAGCGGTCGTGTCGGACTCGCAGCAGGTGCGTGCTCGCCGTCGGCTCCCTGCTGCTCGCCTGGGCCGCCTCCGAGCTCCCGCCGTTCGCCGCCTGGACCAGCGGAGCCTGGACCGACCTCGCGATGTTCGTCGACAGCGCCGCCTCTCCGCAGGTGCTGGTCGCCTGTGCCGCATACTTCGGCATCGTCATGGCGAGCAGCCGGGGACTCATCGGGATGCCCATCTACCGGCAGCTCCAGGCTCGAGCCGGCGAGCTGCGCGGCATCGTCGACACCGGTTGCTTCGAGGACGCCGGCGGTAAGCGGCTCGAGACCAAGATCACCCAGGCCGAGCGGTTCGGGGCTCGCTGCATCGGTCGGTTCGTGGTCCTGGTGCCACTGGCCGACGTGCTCGGGGCCAACCGGACGCTCAACGGCCTGGAGAAGCAGATGCTGTCGACCCTGTCCGGGGCGCCTCTCCGGCTGGCGGCCAGTCAGATCGCCGCCCTGCTCCCCACAGGTGAAGAGGGCGACGCGGCAGCGTCCAAGGTCGCCGCGGCGCTCTCCGCCCAGCCGACGCCGGGCGGGCTCGTGACCGATCTCGACGGGCCGATCCGCAACGCCGCCGGTTCCGCGCTGATCCTGCTGCAGCGGCAGCGCGACACCCCGCAGGAACGCGAGGTCAACCACATCCGGGTGGCCGTGTGGCTCACCCTGGTCGGACTGGCCGCGACCTATGCCCTCAGCGTGACCTTCCCCGGTCGGGAGCCGATCTTCGTCGCCGGGGCGTTGGGCGGGCTGCTGGGGTCACTCTCCGCGTTGTTGACGAACCGCACCCTGTCACTCGGCACGGTGGTCCTGAGCCCGGTGGCCGGCGCCCTCAACGCCATCGGCGGGATCATGATCGTCGGGTTCCTGGCGCAGGATCAGATAGCACTGCTGGGTGACGCGTTCGCCGGTGTCTGGAGCGACGACGGCGCCTCCCTCACGGCCCTCGCGGTAGCCGTGCTGCTCGGCTTCTCGGGCGGTCTGTTCTCCCGGATCGCCGTCGCCGGCACGGCTCCGCTGCTCGGCGCCAGCAGCGACGACGGCACTCGTCCCGACGTCACCCTCGTTCCTCCCGAGGGTGAGCACGTCGCCCCGGGTGCGGCCGCCTCGGACAGCAAGGACTCGGCTCCTGGGGCGGTGCCGACGACCCGGAACGGCCAT
Organism: Microlunatus sp.; assembly: GCA_036525335.1. GTDB lineage: Bacteria > Actinomycetota > Actinomycetes > Propionibacteriales > Propionibacteriaceae > Microlunatus. Next base: position 2,412 of record DATDAP010000130.1, read on the forward strand.
CGCGACCGATCGTCTGCTCGTCGGATCGGCACTGTGCTGGTCAGCGAGCGTCGCAGCCGGGAACGCTGACGCTCAGCGCGCACCCGCGAACGCTGACGCTCAGGCGGTGGCGTACCGCTTGGCCGCCCGGGCGCGAGCCTTGAGCGCCTCCTCCTCGCGGTTCTTCGGCGCCGCGGTGGTGCTCAGGTGCTCGAGCAGATGCTGGGTGGCGTGCGCGATGTCGTGCACGGCTTCGTTGAACGCCTCCTCATTCGCCTTGGACGGCCTGGTCGTCCCGGCGATCTTGCGGACGTACTGCAGGGCGGCCTCGTGGACCTCCCGGCTCGTCGCCGGTGGCTCGAAGTTGTGGAGCTGACGGATGTTCCGGCACATGTCCCGAGCCTAATCCGCTGTCGGCCGCGCCTGCCAGAATCCCATCATGGACGTGATCACCGACGAGGCCCGGCGCGCCCGACTCGCCCAGCGGCATCGTCTGCTGCCGCGACTGCGGACCGATGATGTCGTCCAGATCGCCGAGGACGTGGTGGCCCTGCACTCGACCGATCCGGTCACGGTGATGCTGTCGGCGATGGTGCGGATGGCGCACCCCTCGATCACCGCCGTCGAGGAGGTCGTCTACGACCGGCGGGCCCTGATCCGACACCATGCGATGCGGCGGACCCTGTGGTTGGCGACGCCGGACACCGTACGGCTGATGCACGCCGCCGCCACCCGGAAGCTCGTCGGGCCCGCTCGGCGGCAGCTGGCGAAGATGCTGACGGCGGCCGGCGTGCCGGACCCCGAGGGCTGGCTCGAGGACGCGAGGAGTCAGGTGCTCGCCCACCTGCGCGATCACGGCCCCAGCACGGCGCGGGAGATCGGGCGAGAGGTCAGTGGCCTCCGGGTGCCGTTGCAGCTGGCTGCCGGCAAGCCGTACGCCTCCACCCAGGGCGCCCACAGCCAGCTGATCACGCTGCTCGGCTTCCAGGGTGATCTGCTGCGGACCCGTCCGAGCAGCTGGATCACAGGTGCGTACGCGTACGCGTCCACCGAGGACTGGCTACCCGGTGGCCTGGGCGAGCTGGACGAGGTGACCGCAGCGACCGAGCTGGCTCGCCGCTGGCTGCGCCGGTTCGGTCCGGGCACCACGACCGACCTGCAGTGGTGGATGGGCTGGACCCTCGGTCTGACCCGCCGGGCGCTGGAAGGATCTGGGGCGGTGGCCGTCGCGCTGGCCGATGGCCCGGGCTGGTTGGCCGCCGACGACCAACCGGTCGACGAGGACGAACCCTGGGTCGCTCTGCTGCCCTCGCTCGATCCGGCCACCATGGGCTGGAAGCAACGCTCCTGGTATCTCCCCGACGCCGCCCTCGAGGCGTTCGACTCGGTAGGCAACGGAGGTCCCACGATCTGGGTCGACGGTCGCATCGTCGGGGCTTGGGCCCAGGACAAACAGGGCAAGATCCACCTGCACTACTTCGAGCAGGTCGCCGCCGTACGCCGCCGCGAGGTCGACGACCGTGTCGCCGAGCTGAAGGCGATGGTCGGTGACACCCGCTTCGCCGTCCGCTTCCCCGGCAACATCCACGCCCGCATACTCGGGTGATGGTGGCTGCCACTCCACCCTTGCGTCAGCGTATGGAGTCAGGGGCGCAGCGAGTGACGACTCCCGTCGCGAGCGACGACGCGGCGGAGCGGCTCTGTCTGCACTGACGAGGAAGCAGACACGTCGTTCCGTCTGTGAGCGAGGAAGGAAGACAGAGACTGAGCGGAGCCTGCGTAGCGAGTGACGACCAACTCAGTGCGCGTAGTCCCCGCGGTAGAACTCGTAGATCCAGCCGGTCACGGTGGCTACCGCGATGCCGGTGGCCAGGATCGAGAGCCACCAGCCGAAGACCGGGCCGAGGACGAACAGCCCGAAGGTCAGACCGCAGAAGAGCGGCCACTTGCTGTGCGGTGGGAAGAAGCCGAGCTCGCCGGCGCCTTCGGCGATGTCGCCCTCCTTGCGATCCTCGGGCCGGGCCGGGATCCGCCGGGCAACGAGACCGAGATAGCCGGCGATCATCAGGACCAGGAAGAAAGTCAGGATGAGCGCGACCGTCCCGGTGATCTCGTGACTCATGAACCAGTAGACAGGCGTCACGATGACCAGGAAGATCACCAACGCTCCGAAGATCCAGGCTTCGACCTTCACTTGCCGCCCTCTCCCTTGGTCTGGTCGGTGGACTGGCCGATCACGTCGTCGGACTCGCCGGCCAGCCGAGCCTGCAGCTCCTCGACTCTTCCGGCATCATCGGGCGCATCGGCGCCGGCGAAGTCGCCTGCCTCGGCGTCGTTCGCCGGGTATTCCGCGAGCGCCACTTCCGGGTGGTGCAGATCGAAGGCCGGGGACTCAGAGCGGATCCGCGGCAGCGAGGTGAAGTTGTGCCGGGGCGGTGGGCACGACGTCGCCCACTCCAGTGACCGGCCCCAGCCCCACGGGTCATCGGTCGTGACCTTCGGGTTGTTGCGGCTTGTCCACACGTTGTAGAGGAAGGGCAGCATCGAGGCTCCGAGGAGGATCGCGCCGACCGAGGACACCTGGTTCAAGATGGTGAACCCGTCGTTGGGCAGGTAGTCCGCATAGCGCCGTGGCATACCCTCGACCCCCACCCAGTGCTGCACCAGGAACGTGGTGTGGAAGCCGACGAACAGCATC
>DATDAP010000131.1:0-8901 GCA_036525335.1 Microlunatus sp.
CACGATCGCCGAGAGCCCGGCGATGACGATGGCCGGGCGGTGCGAGGTGGGTGACGTGCTCGGACTGGTCGACGGGGACTTCGTGGAGAGGGGTGACGATCTCATCGAGGTCGCTTGGCGGGTGATCGAGCGACTGCTCACATCGGGCGGCGGTGAGCTGCTCACCCTGGTCCGCGGCCCAGGAGCGGACGACGGACTGCTGGGTGAGCTGCGCGCCCGGATCCGCACCTGGTCGCCGTCGATCGACGTCGAGCTGATCGATGGCGGGCAGGCCCGGTATCCCCTCCTGGTGGGCCTGGAATGAACCGGCATCTCCGGCTGGTCCCGGAGCTCCCCGCGCCGGCCGCGAAGAGGAGCGCCAAGAAGAAGCCGTCGGGCAACGCCCCGGCGACGACTGAGCGGCCGCCTGCGCAGTTCTGGCGCACCACCGGCTTCACCCGTCTCGCGGTCCCCCTGAGCGGCGTGCTGGGGGGCAAGACCGCCAAGGCGTTCGAGGCGCTGAAGCTGCGGACGGTCGGCGACCTGATGCTCCACCTGCCCCGCCGGTACGTGTCGGGCACGGAGCTCAGCGACCTCCGCAACCTGACCGAGGGCGACGACGTCACCGTGCTCGCCCGGGTGCGGCACGCCTCGGTGCACGGCATGAGTCAGTCCTCCCGCGGCGCCGGCAAGTTCCGGCTCCAAGTGGTCATCACCGACGGACGGGGCGAGCTCAACCTGACCTTCTTCGGAGCCAAGCACCTGGTCGACTACTGGCAGGCTCAGCTCCGTCCGGGAGCCCGGGGGATCTTCGCCGGCAAGGTGGGGGCGTTCCGCGGCGAGCCCCAGCTCACCCATCCCGACTTCGTCATCGTCGACGAGGACGGCAACGTCATCGGCGGAGCCCAGCGCAACCTCGACCTGGGCAAGGTGGCCGGTGCCTCCGGCCGGATCGGTCTCTACCCGGCGACCGCCAAGCTGCGGACCTGGACGATCGCCAGCTGCGTCTCGCTGGCGCTGGACAGCCTGGACGGGATGGAGGATCCGCTGCCGGAGTGGGTGCGGCGCGAGGCCGACCTGATGAGCCAGCCGACCGCGTACCGGGCCGTGCATCGCCCCGACACCGACGACGAGGTCACCGCCGGGGTGGCCCGGGTGCAGTTCGACGAGGCGTTCGGGCTGCAGCTCGCCATGGCTCGGCGTCGCGCCCTGGCGGCTGCGGACGGAGCCGTTCCGCGGCCGCGTGTCGCCGGCGGTCTGCTGGACGCGTTCGACGCGAGGCTGCCGTTCGCGCTGACGGAGGGGCAGCACGAGATCAGCGACCAGCTGTTCGCCGACCTAGCCCGGCCGCACCCGATGCAGCGGCTGCTGCAGGGCGAGGTGGGTTCCGGCAAGACCGTGGTGGCGTTGCGGGTCATGCTGACGGTGGTGGACAACGGCGGCCAGGCCGCGTTGCTGGCGCCCACCGAGGTGCTCGCCGCCCAGCATCACCGGACGATCACCGCCATGCTGGGGGACCTGGTCGGGGGGGACCTGCTGTCCTCCGGTGCGACGGGCACCGGCGTCACGTTGATCACCGGGTCCATGTCGGCCGGTCGTCGGCGCGAAGCCACCCTGGCGGCCGCCTCGGGGGAGGCCGGGATCGTGATCGGCACCCACGCGCTGCTGACCTCCGGCACGCAGTTCGCCGACCTCGGGCTGGTGGTCGTCGACGAGCAGCACCGGTTCGGGGTCGAACAGCGAGCGGCGCTGGCGGCCAAGGCCCAACAGCGCCCGCACACCCTGGTGATGACGGCGACCCCCATCCCGCGCACCGTGGCCATGACCGTCTTCGGCGATCTGGAGACGTCGACGTTGACCGAGATCCCGGCGGGTCGAGCCGACGTGTCCACCGTGGTCGTCAACTACCAGCTGCATCCCAGCTGGCTCAAGCGGACCTGGCAGCGCGTCATCGAGGAGATCGCCGAGGGGCGGCAGGCGTTCGTGGTCTGTCCACGGATCAGTGACGGCACCGCGGACGACGACGGCGGTGCGGCGGTCGAGGACGTGTACGCCCAGCTCACCGAGGGTCCGATGCGAGATCTGCGGGTGGCGATGCTGCACGGCAGGCTGCCGGCCGAGGAGAAGGAGGAGGTGATGGGGCGCTTCGTCGCCGGCGAGCTCGACGTGCTGGTGGCCACCACCGTGATCGAGGTCGGGGTCGACGTGCCCAACGCCTCGGTGATGGTGATCTGCGACGCCGACCGCTTCGGGATCTCTCAGCTGCACCAGCTACGCGGTCGAATCGGTCGCGGCGCCCACCCCGGGGTCTGCCTGCTGCTCACGGCCACCCCGGCCGGACTGCCGGCGCTCGATCGGCTCAATGCCGTCGCGGAGACGCGGGACGGCTTCGTGCTGGCCAAGGTCGATCTCGCCCAGCGTCGGGAGGGCGACGTGCTCGGGGCCGAGCAGTCCGGAGTCCGCTCCGGGCTGCGGCACCTGCGGGTGCTCGAGGACGAGGACCTGATCGTCTACGCCCGCGACCTGGCCACGGCTTGTCTGGAACGGGATCCGGAACTGACCGATCCGGGTCTGGCCGACATCGTCGACTCGGTCGAGCTCCGGGCCGCCGGCGACTGGCTGGAGCGCACATGACGGTGTTCGTGCGATGACCAGGATCGTCTCGGGGTCGCGCGGCGGACGCAGGCTCGCGATGCCCCCTGGGGACCAGACCCGACCGACCTCCAGCAAGGTGCGCGAGGCGCTGTTCTCGGCGCTGGCGTCGTGGACGGGCGGCTCGTCCGGCGCCGCCGACGTCGCCCTCAAGGGCTGGGCGTTCTGCGATCTGTTCGCCGGCTCCGGTGCCGTGGGGCTGGAGGCGGCCAGTCGCGGCGCGGGCCCGGTGCTGTTGGTCGAGTCCAGTCGACGGGCCCAGCTGACCATGGAGCAGAACGTGGTCACCGTCGGTCTCGACGTGGACGTGCGTCGGGATTCCGTCGAGGACGTGGTGCGACGGCAGCCGGCGTACCCGTTCGACATCGTCTTCCTGGACCCGCCCTACGAGATGGCCAACTCCTGCGTGGAGGCCATCCTGCGCGACCTGATCGCCAACGGTTGGCTCACCGCCGAGGGGTTGGTCATCCTCGAGCGCTCCGGCCGCGATCCGGCGCCGCGGTGGCCTGATGCGCTCGGCGACACCTGGGACAAGAAGTACGGCGAGACGGTGCTCTACTTCGCCGCCGGATAGGTTCGTCTCTCGTGAGCCGAGCCGTCTGCCCCGGATCCTTCGATCCCGTCACCATCGGTCATCTCGATGTGATCGGACGGGCCGCCGAGCTGTACGACGGCGTGGTGGTCGCCGTGGGGTCGAACATCAGCAAGAACGCGCTGTTCACCCCCGACGAGCGGGTGTCCATGCTGCAGGAGTCGTGCGTGGAGTGGCCGTCGGTCACGGTCACCCTGTTCTCCGGACTGCTGGTCGACTTCTGCGCCGCGAACGACATCGACGTGATCGTCAAGGGCCTGCGCTCGGGTGCCGACTACGACTACGAGCTGGCCATGGCGCAGATGAACCGCAAGCTGACCGGCGTGGACACCGCCTTCCTGCCGACCGCACCCCACCTGGCGTACGTGTCGTCCAGCCTGGTGCGCGAGGTCGCTTCCCTGGGTGGCAACGTGACGCCGTTCGTCACCCCGGCCGTGCTCGCGCGGATCGGAGCGAGGCTGGCCGAGCGGGGAGCCTGAATGCCCGACCGACATCGGGCGTCCCAGGTTCGGGGGACACCCCGCTCCTGCCGCATGATGTCTGCCGCCGGGCGAGTCGCTACGGTGCCCTCGGAACTGGTCGGACGGGGAGACCACGTGAGTGCAGTCCCGGCGTTCACCGGCGGCGACGTCACCTCTCGCACACGACCTTTCTGCGGTGGGTGTGCTACCCGGTGCTACGCTGTGATCTGTGTCCGTCCACTCCGAGATAAGCCAGCGCGATCTGCGCCTGCGTTCGAAGGAGATCATGGACTCGGTGGAGCGCGGTCAGTCTTTCACCGTCACGCGGGACGGCCATCAGATCGGCGAGCTCATCCCACTGCGACGGCAGCGCCACTTCGTTCCCAGGGAGGATTTCCTGGCTGGCTTCGTCGATGCGACTCCCCTGGATCTCGACCGGTTCCGGTCAGATCTGGATGCCGTGATCGACGATGGGCGTCTCGACCCGTATGCCCGCTGAGCCTCGGAAGCCGCCAGATCACGGTCGCGGGCTCATCGACACCAGCATCGTCATCCTGCGGGACTGGATCTCCGCTGACTTCCTGCCCGCGGAGATCGCGATCAGCGTGGTCACCTTGGCCGAGCTCTCGGCCGGCCCCCACCTCGTACGCGGCGACGACCCGAGTGCGCGACGCGAGCGGTCCCGCCGGACGGCGATCCTGCAGCGGGCCGAGCACGAGTTCGACCCACTCGTCTTCGACGCGTCTGTCGCTCGAGTCTTCGGCCAGCTGAGCGCTGCGCTGTCGGAGTTCGGCCGCAGCTCGCGTCGCCGTCTCGGCGACGTGCAGATCGCGGCAACCGCGGTGGTCCACCGACTACCGCTGTACACGACCAACCCCGCAGACTTCGCGGGGCTCGAATCGTGGCTCACGGTCCTACCGGTGGCACGCCCGTCGAGCGCACCCTGACCGGTCGCCCAGTACCGGCGCGGAAGTGTCAAGGCCTCAGGGTTGACCACCGCGCGGCTGACATGTCACCCGCGGAGTAGGAAGGGATCAGTGCTCAGGCTGCCCGTACTACGCTCTACGTCGTTCAGCCCCAGAAGAAGGACACATGGCCGACCAGAAGACCGCCGAGGCGAAGCTCGCCCGCCTCCGTGACCTCGTGGCGCACGCCCGCTCGATGCCGATGTCGGCGTCGTGCGTGGTGAATCGTCAGGACGTGCTCACCGCCATCGACGACGTGATCGACAACCTGCCCGACGAGATCGCCGAGGCGCAGGACGTGATCGAGAACTCCCGCGACGCCAGGGCGGCCGGCGAGGCCCAGGCCGAGCGGATCACCGAAGAGGCGAAGGAACGCGCCGCCGAGCTGGCGACCGAGACCGAGGTGATCAAGGTCGCCCAGCACAAGGCCGCCCAGATCGTGGCCGAGGCCGAGGCCGACGCCGCTGCGCTGCGGCGTGAGGCCGACACGTTCGTCGACTCGCGGATGGCCAGCTTCGAGTCGGTGCTGGCCCGTACCACGAGCCAGGTCCGCACCGCTCGCGCACGGCTGGCCGAGCGCAGCAGACTCGACCGCCACGAGGATGACGTTGCGGAGGCCGACCAGCCGTCGATCGCCGGTGCGGGAACCACGGCCGATCTCGGGATCTCGACACCGTGACGTCACCGCACCGCCGACTGGACCGCCGCTCCGGACTGGTCCTGGACACCCACGACCTGAGGCGGCGCGCCGGTGAGATGCGCACCGTGCAGACCACCGTGACGGCACCGAACGAGCTGGGTATCGCGGTCATCCGCGTGCCCGAGGGCTCCCAGCTGGAGCTCGACCTCCGGCTGGAGGCGGTGGTCGAGGGTGTGCTGGTCACCGGCACCGCGATCGTCCAGCTGGAGGGGGAGTGCGTCCGCTGTCTGACCGGGATCGCCGACGAGGTCGAGGTCGATGTCCAGGAGCTGTTCACCTACCCGGGAAGCGAGGTGTCTGACGAGGAGGCTTCGCACCTGGACGGCGAGCTGATCGATCTGGAACCCGTCCTGCGGGATGCCATTGTGCTGGAGCTGCCGTTCCAGCCCGTGTGTCGGCCCGACTGCCTGGGTCTGTGTCCGGACTGCGGCCTCGATCTGAACACCGTCGACGAGCACAACCACGACGATGCGGTCGATCCGCGGTGGTCGAAGCTGGCCCAGTTCGAATCCGAGGGCGAAACGTCCTAGACTGTGCGGGCTGCTCGATCGCTGCCGCGCGCCCTGAGGCCGTTGTGCGCGTCGAGCATCTGCCTGAACGCATCGAACGAACGAACGAGGAGAAGATCGTGGCCGTCCCGAAGAGGCGCTTGTCACGCAGCAACACGCGGCATCGCCGTTCGCAGTGGAAGGCTTCGGTGCCCACGTTGGTCACCTGCACCAACCCTGCCTGCCGCGAGAAGCACCTGCCGCACACCGCCTGCCCGTCCTGTGGCCAGTACGGGCCGCGTGCCAGCCGCCGTCAGGTCCTGGAGTCCTGACGGAGCGGTTTTGACCGACATCGACACCTCTGACGCCCCGGGCCGGTCCCGGGGGTCGGAGGTGCCTGTCTCGGTCAGCCTTCCCGCCGGCCCCGAACCGGTTCGCGACGTCCTGGTTCGCCTCGCCCTGGTCGTGAGGGCCGATTTGTTCGATCGTGCTCTCACCCACCGATCGTTCGCCTACGAGCGCGGTGGTCTGCCCACCAACGAGCGCCTGGAGTTCCTGGGCGATTCGATTCTCGGCCTGGTGGTGACCGAGCACCTGTTCGTGACCTACCCGGATCTGTCCGAGGGCCAGCTCGCCAAGCTTCGCGCCGCCGTGGTGAACTCCCGTGCGCTTGCCGACGTCGCTCGCGGACTCGAGCTGGGGGAGCTGATCCACCTGGGCCGGGGTGAGGAGAGCACGGGCGGACGGGACAAGTCCTCGATCCTCGCCGACACGATGGAAGCGGTGATCGGAGCCGTCTTCCTGGAGCACGGAGTCGAGGGAGCCCGGGCCTTCGTCCACGATCTGTTCGACGACCTGATGGCCGACGCCGCCACCCGCGGTGCCGGCCTGGACTGGAAGACCAGCTTGCAGGAGATCGCCTCCCTCGGCGGGCACGGCGTCCCCGTCTACGAGGTGACCGAGTCCGGTCCCGACCACGCCAAGACCTTCGTCGCCACGGTCGGTCTGGGCGACCAGACGTACGGACCGGGGTCGGGCCGCAACAAGAAGGAGGCGGAGCAGAAGGCGGCCGCGCTCGCCTTCGCCGCCATCAGTCCGCAGGCGCTGACGGCGCCGGTGGCCGACATCGTCGGCGCCTGACCGCCGTTCTCCGGCGACCCACCCACTCACGAACACGGCAACGACGTGCCCGAGCTGCCTGAGGTCGAATCCGTCCGCCGTGGTCTCGCCGACGGTCTGACCGGGCGCACCATCGACCGCGTGACGGTGTTGCACCCGCGCCCTGTCCGTCGCCACCTGCCGGGCGCCGACGACTTCGCTGCCCGGTTGGTCGGGCGCACGTTCGCCGAGCCGCGGCGTCGGGGCAAGTACCTCTGGCTGCCGTTCATCGACGGGGACGCGATGCTGGCTCACCTGGGCATGAGCGGACAGTTCCGCTTCTCCGCGGACGACGCCCCGTACGTGCCGAACACACGGGTGCTGGTCGACTTCACCGACGGCGGTCTCCAGCTCCGTTTCGTCGATCAGCGGATGTTCGGCGGGCTCTCCCTGTCCGACGACGGAGCCGAGCTGCCGCCGGAGATCGCCCACATCGCGCGCGATCCGTTCGATCCCTCGTACGACCTCGACGACGTCGTCGCTCGGTTACGACGGAAGCGGACGGGTGTCAAACGGGCGCTGCTCGATCAGCAGCTCGTCGGCGGGGTGGGGAACATCTACGCCGACGAGGCCTTGTGGCGCACCCGGATGCATTACGCGCGGGCGACCGACACGATGTCGCGACGAGCGGCCGCGGAGGTGCTGAGGGCGGCCGCTGAGGTGATGGCGGAGGCACTGCGGGCCGGTGGAACGTCGTTCGACAGCCTGTACGTCAACGTGAACGGCACGAGCGGCTACTTCGACCGCTCCCTCGCGGCGTACGGGCGGGAGGGCGAGCCCTGTCCCCGCTGCGGCACCCCCATCCGCAGGGAGGCTTTCATGAACCGTTCCTCCTATCGCTGCCCGCGCTGCCAGCGGACCCCGAGCGCCGCTCAGGCCCGCTTCTGATGCGAACATCACGTGTCGCCGTATCTCGCATCGACGGGTCCGAGGGCTAGGCTGATCTGATCGTGAACCGTCTGCACCACTACGTGACCGTCCGTCACCGCCACAACTGGAACCTGCTGCTCCGCTTCGGGTTGGTCGGTGGTTCCGGCGTGCTCGTGAACATGGCGGTGCTGATCATCCTCAACAAGATCGGACCGAACGCGCACGCGGTGGCGTGGGACCTGCCGGGCACCGATTTCAACATCCGCTGGTACCACGTCTACTCGACGATCGCGTTCATGATCGCGAACCTGTGGAACTTCCAGCTCAACCGGTGGTGGACGTTCAAGAGCGCCCGGCACTCCGGCTGGTGGCGGGAGTACCTGCCGTTCCTCGCCGTCGGTCTGCTCGCCCTGATCGCCAACCTCGCCATCTTGACCCTGTTGATGCACCCCGGCTCGCCGTTCTCGCTGTCGACCTCGTTCTTCGACGACTCGACCGGCTTCCGGACCCGGCTCTACTGGGGCCAGCTGATCGCGATCGCGATCGTCACTCCGCTGTCGTTCCTGCTGAACAAGATCTGGACCTTCTCCTCGGTCCGTGGGCACGAGAAGCTCTCGTCGTCCGAGGCCAAGGAATCGGTGCCCACAGAGCAGTGAGCCGGGGCCGCGCCCAACGATGTGCGGCAGTGAAGCTGTGAGGACCGGCCCGGCAGTCGCCTCGCGGCGAGTGGCGCAAAACGGCTCCAGCCGAACGGTATTCCGAGAAGGCTTTTCCAAGTGGGGCCCGGGGACATGATCCGGGCCGGTCGAGGGGTTCAACCGGCCGGTCGGCGCTGCTATTCCCGGACACGCCGACCACGGCGGGTACGAGGTGCCGAGGATCGCCGGTGACCGCGGCTAGGGTGGGCAGCGCCTTCCCCGGCGACAGTGTTCCCGCCCGTACGAGCGGGATCGAACCGGACGAAAGGTCCGTGGTGTATCTCAAGAGCCTCACGTTGCGCGGGTTCAAGTCCTTCGCCTCGGCCACCACGCTCAAC
>DATDAP010000132.1:0-27433 GCA_036525335.1 Microlunatus sp.
TGCCTCCCAGCAGCTCCCGGTTGACCACCAGCGTGCTCGGCTGGGCCCGGTACGACACGACCACGGGATTCGTGGTCTGCCGATTGACCATGCTGAGACTGAGGCGCGGCTCGGTGCTGGACGCCGTGTGCGCCTCCTCGGTCAGCTTGAGGGTGGTCGCGAGGCTGGTCCACAGGTCGGCGTACCACTCGGAGAACTGGCCGTCGAAGTCCGAGCGGGCGTCGCCCTCCCCGCGCGGGCGCACCCGCTGCCCGCCGTGGGCCTCGAGCTGACGATCGATCAAGGTCGGGACGGCCTGGTAGGTCGACGCCCAGTCCATGTTGCCGCAGCCGAACACGGAGAAGGCGAGGTCGGAGGCGGCATCGAACGGGGTCGCCGCATCGGTGATCCAGCGGCAGAACCGGTCCGCGTTGTCCGGCGGCTTCCCGTTGTAGGAAGCACAGACCACCACCAGCGCGCCCTCGTGCGGCAGCTCACCCGTCTGGTCGTCCAGGGTGCCCAGGGTCACGGCGTAGCCCCGGTCGGTCGCGTCCTGGGCGATCTTGGTCGCAATCCCCTCTGCAGTCCCCAGATTGGAGCCGAACAGGACCATCAGGGGCGTGCTGTGCCCCTCGCCGCGCTGCCGCCGCGGCGCGGGTTCCTCGGACGTGGCTTGCACCGGCGCGACGGCGACCGGATTCGTTCCGGTGGTTCGGCCGGAGCGCTGCCGGAGGGTGATCTTGAAGCCGTCCGGCTTGACGGTCAGGCTTTCCTTGATCTTGAGCTGGTAGTCGAAGGTGTCCACGAACTCGAACCGTTGGATCAGCATGCCGAGCACGAGGACGGCTTCCTGCATGGCGAACTGCCGACCGATGCAGGCGCGCTGACCCGAGCCGAATGGCTTGTAGGCGTTGGCCGGCATCGACGCCCTCGTCTCCGGTCGGAAGTGGTCGGGGTTGAACTCCTCGGCATCGTCGCCCCAGAACTTCGGGTCGCGGTGCAAACATGATCGTCAAGGCGGTGATCGAAGAGCCCTTGGGCAGCAGGTAACCGCCGACCAGCGCGTCCTCGTACGGATAGCGGGTGAAGGCGGGCGCTGTCGGATACAGTCGCAGGGTTTCGTTGAGGATCTGGATGATGTAGGTCAAGCCCTGGACCTGCTGGTAGCTCGGCAGGATCGAGGTGTCGGTGCCGAGGACCCGGTCGACCTCGTCCTCGGCGCGGGCCACCACCTCGGGATGCTTGAGCAGGAACTGGATGACAAACGACAGCAGCCCGCTGGTGGTTTCGTGTCCGGCGACCAGGAACGTCTGGCACTGGGCGACGATGTTGGCATCGCCCAGCTTCTCCCCGGTGCGCTTGTCCACGCCGGTGAGCATGCAACTGAGCAGGTCCTTGTGAGCCTCGGCGTCACCGCTACGGCGTCGCTCATCGAGGATCCCTTGGACTTCACGCTCCATGTATCGGATGTTGTCGATCACCCGTTGCTGGGCGCCGCGCCTCATCTTGGTCATGATCGGCAGCTCGCGGCTCCGCTTCTGGCCCTCCATCAGCAGGTCCATCATCGCGCTGACGTACGGGTGCTGGGTGTCGCGATAGAAGGAGTTGAACCGGTAGCCGAAGCCGCACAGGGCGATCGTGTCCAGGGTCAGTCGGGTCGTGTCGGCCGTGACGTCGACCGGTTCGCCGGGATTCAACCGCTCCCACTTCTGCATCAACTGAGCGGCGATGTCGTTCATCATCGGCAGGTAGTCCCGCATCGCCTGGGTGCTGAAGTTGGGCAGCAGGATGTTGTGGGCCTTCGACCAGTTCGGATCATCGGTGTCGGAGGTGAACAGTCCGGCGCTCGACCCGAGCGATCGGATCGCCTTCTGACCGCCACCGACCAGCTTGTCGAACCGTTCGTCGTCGCACAGATCGTCGATCATCTCCAACCCGGACGCTACGAACACGTCACCGCCCGGCGTACGCACCCGGAACATCGGACCGAACTGGCGGGCAAGTTCCATCAACGTCTGGATCGTGCGCTCGGCCGGAATGTCGAACATGTTGCCGAGGACAGGTACGCCTTTCGGACCGGGAATGTCGTCGATGCTGCGCCCGGTCGGGGCCGTGGTCGTCATACTGTCTTCTCCTGGGTCGGTGGGAGTTCGGCGAGATGTCGGGTGCGAACGAGGATGACGAGGCCGACGAGGACGGCCCAGCCGGGGAGCAGCAGCATGACCACGGGGTTCATGGTCGTGCTGATCAAGAGAAACGCGGCGAGCACGTAACCGACGACGGCGAGCCAGCGCGGCAGGATCCCAGCGTTCGCCAGCAGGGTGGTGGTGGTCAGCGCGTACGTGCCGGCGCAGCGCACGGAGTAGACGAACACCATGCTGTAGCCGACGGCGAGGAGCCCGCGGGCCACGTCCATGGACGGCAACGGTCCCGCTCCAATATCCTTGAGCAGCGCCACACCGCCCGAGGCTGCCGTGCCGGCGAACAGCAGCGCAACGAACAAGATGCCGGCCATCAGCTGGAGTCCGTCCGGAATGGGTGAGGGCGCGGGCGTGCGTGTCCGGACCAGCAACCGGACGGTGTTCAGGTGCCAGAGGAAGGCGATGCCCGCGAACGGCACCAGGTAGAGCCCGACCGTGACGAGGACGGTGCTGCCGCCGGCATAGAAGGCGGCGAAGTCCGCGTCGGAGGCCTTCAGGTTCGGCGCCGAATGGACGAAGAGCAGGGCCGCGGTGAGGAGGGCCGCGAAGATGATGCCGGTCAGGCTGGACAATCTCGCGTATCTCACGGTGTCCGACCCACGTGATCGTTGCGTCCGGCCGACGGGGGCGTCGGCCAGCGGTTCAGCCATGAGTATCTTCCTCGTCAGTCTCGGATCCGAGCTCGGCTGCCGCGCCGGCGCGAGAGAGATCCAGACCCTCGAGGACCCGCAAGAGGTCGAGGGTGCTGGAGAATGCGTCGCGCGCTCCGTCCGGCGTCTGCAGGGTGCCTTCCAGGCGCCCGTCCTGATCGCGGAACAGCTCGACGATCACCCTCATCAGGCCACCCTCGCGGATCCGGGTCGCGGTGTCGCTGACAGTCCTTCCAGCAAACCTTCCAGTCCGGTCGGATCAGGGCAGCAACTGGGGAAGCCGCTCGGCCAGTTCTCGACGGGAGGTGATGCCGGCCTTGGCGTAGATGTTGGTCAAGTGGAATGCGACCGTACGGCTGGTGATGAACAACTCGAGACCGGCTTCAGAATTCGTGCGTCCACCGGCCACCAGCCGGGCGACGGCCACCTCTTGGGAGGTCAGATCCAGCGGGTCTCCCCGCGAGGACGGCCGCAAACCTGCAGAGTGCAGCAGCTTGTCGCAGATCGTGAGGAAGGGCTTGGCCCGCAGCCGCTCGAGTCGGTCGTGGGCGGCGCGCAGGACGTCCAAGGCGGTGCGGCGCTCGCCTCGAGCGAGCAGGAAGCGCCCGTATGCGGTTTCCAGTCTCGCCCGGCTCAGCGGAGCCAAGCTGTCCTGGGTCAGCGCCATGGCTCGCTCGTACTCCGTGCGTGCCTGCTCGGGATCGTCACCCAGGTCCGTCAGCCAGGCGCGCAGTCGCGCCGCCTCTGACGTCGCCCAGCTGCCGGCGCCTGCACCGACCCGCTGCTCCAAGACCTCCAACGCTGCCGTCGCCTCGTCCAACCGGCCGAGACCGAGAAGCGACTCCGTCAGCAGACAGCGCCAGCCGAGCGTGCCGAGCCCGTCGAGGAGTGAGACCAAGGCTTCTTCTTGCATCGGACTCAACGCCGCCAGCATGGCGGCATGATCGCCGCGGGCCTGAGCCAACGTAGCTTGGGCCGCCGCGGCGTAGGCACGGTTGCCCCACCACGGGAGCTTCTGAGCGGCCCGAACGGCGACCACGACGAGTGCGTCGGCTGTCGCCCACGAACCGCGCCCAGCGGCCACGTAGCTGGCGGCAGCGTGCGTCGTACCCTCACCGATCACGATTCCGGCGTCCTGGGTGAGCGAGAGGGCCAGGTCGGCGTAGGTGCTGGCGCCGTCCCAGTCGCCGAGGCGGTAGAGCGATTCGGCCAAGCCGATCAAGGGTTCGACCTGGCCCGCCAGCACCGTGCTGGGGGGATTCTCACGAACCACGTCCCCCAGAATGGCCGCTGCCTGCTCGTCCTCACCAGACCACAGGGCAAGCAGGCCACGCAGCAGCTGTGCTTGGACGGGAGCCTTGCCGGAGCTGTGGTCGCTGGCGACACCGAGAAAATCGAGCGCCTCCTGCTGACGCCCCGAACTCGCCAGCCCGCTCACCAGTACGAAGCCGGCGAGTGGGGTGGCGTAGCCGTCGAGATCGGCGCCGATCGCTTCGGTGGCCAGCTCGACCGCTCGTCGGGTATCGCCCTCCACGAAATACGCGAGGCCGAGGTACGCCGAGACCACGGCACGCTGACCGGTTCCACTGCTTTCGGCCGAGAGCTCGAGCGCGGCCGTGAGCTCTTCCCGACCTGTCGAGAACCGGCCGGTGAACACCGCGATCTGTCCTAGCACCAGACTGCGGTCGGCGCCACCTGGAGCGGATCGCACGGCCGGCTCGAACCGCGTCGCGCCGGCGATGTCACCGCCGGCCAACATCGCCGCGACAGCGGCGATCACACGCCCGCCACGACCGGCTGCCGTGGTGCTGAGGTCGGCGGCGGCCAGCAGGTGATCGGCGGCGGATCGCCAGTTCTGCAGGCGTTGCTCCTCGGCGGCCAGGGCGACGAGCTCATCGGCCAGGTCGCCATCCGGTCCGGCCGCCGCCGCGATGCGGTGGGCCAACGCGGGCGGACCGCCGAGTACCGCCGCAGCCCGACGGTGCAAGCCACGGCGGAGCGCGGGCGACAGATCGGCGTAAACCGCCCCCCGGTACAGCACGTGGGGGAACGCGATGTCGCGCGGGTGCCCCGCCGGGGCTTCGACCAACAGGCCGGCCCGTACGGCCTCGTCGAGCGCGACGATCGGATCGGTGACGTCGGCGACCAACACCGCGTCGGACAAGGCACACCGGGAGCCGATGACGGCGACGGCGAGGACGAGAGTCTGGGCTGCGGAACTCACCTTGGCCAGCCGCACGAGGACCAGCGAGGAGAGCGAGCGCGGGGCCGGCAGCACGCCCGTGGTCTCCAGGAACGCCGCGCGGGGCAATTCCTCCAGCAAGGCCCGGGCATACAGCGGGTGACCGCCGGTGTGCGCATGCAACCGGCGGCTGGCGACGGGTGAGAGCTGTTCCCCATCGACCGCCGGAGACAACCGGCGCAGGTCTTCGGCGCTCAGCCCGCCGAGGAACAGCTTCCGGGTCAACTGGGTCAGCGCCACAGCGCGGTCCCAGGTTTCCGCGGCCATCGTGGCTTCGGACCGTGCACTGAGCAGAACCAGCACGTGATCGTTTCGCAGACGGCGCAGAACGAATATCAGCGCCTGCGCCGAGCGAGTGTCGGCCCAGTGCGCATCGTCGACGACCACCACGACCGGTCCGCTCGCCTGCAAGTCCCCGAGCTCGGCAAGCAGATCCGCCCCGACCGCCAGCGGATCCACGTCCGGGCGCAGCCCGTCTGACCATGCCGGTCGCGCGGCGGGCCGCAACCCAGCCACCAACTGGGAGAACACTCCGTACGGAAGGTCCGCCTCGTTCTCGTCGCCGCTGCCCCACAGCAGCCGCACCCCGGTCACGCGATCCACGAAGCGGTGCAGAAGCGACGTCTTGCCGATCCCGGCCTCTCCCGTGAGCCACACCAGACGCGGTCGTCCGGATCGGACGCGGGCCAGTTCTTGGTTCAGGGCCGCTAGTTCGCCAGACCGCCCGATGAAGGCGTCGTCGCTGGCCATGTCCGTATTCTGGCGTCGGCCACGAGTTGCGCGATAGTCCTGCTGGCCAACGGCAAGGTCCTCCTTGCCAGCCTGAACGCCACAAGCGGTTGTCCACAACGCTGACCGCTCGTCTCCTCCCGCTACGAACGCGCCAGCCTGATCGTGACCAGCAACAAGGCGTTCGGTCGCCGGGGCGAGGTGTTCGGCGACGACGTGGTCGCCGCCGCCATGATGGACCGACTCGTCCACCACGCCGAAGTGATCACCCCCCGCGGGGGACGCCGTGGTCAGGAGGTAAGCGTCGTGATGTTGTCAACCGATGTCTCGTAATCGCGCAGCTGGCCGGGCTCAGGCACAGCCGTTGGCCACTGGTCACTCGACCAGCCGTGCGGCGGATCCGCGTCGTCGTAGGTCCACAGGCCGACCTCGGCCCGCACCGGCGGCGCAAGTTTGTTGTTGTCGTCGTCGGGTGCTGGGGTAACCGGTAGCCTCCGGAGCTTGGCCACACCGGGCAAGATGACATCGACACGATCAACGCCGGTGGGTAGGGCGGGGTAGGCGGTGACCAGTTCCGCTGAGGACCCGGCCTCGTACAGACCTTGTGCCCAGGTGTCGAAGTTGCTGCACAGGCACTCCAGGAAGGTGCGGCCTTCATGTTGTCCTGTGATCCAGCGGGCGGGCAGCCGACGCGAGCCGTCGGCGACGAGCAGTGGACCGCTGGGCGCACTCGGTGTCATCACGTCGACGCCATCGGGCACGTCGGCCGCCAGCGGTGGCCTGAGCGGCACCAACCAGATCGCCACCTGATCAGTGACCGAGCGAATGGTCCAGCGCACCGTGGTGACGCCGGCCCCGCCGACGACCTCCTCGACCTGGAGGCTGGCAGTACGCAGCGGCTTGCCGCTGCTGGTCGAGACAATAGTCGGCGCGGTCAGCGGCCGTCTCGGCTCGGGCGGACGAGCAAGGTCGACAAGCCCGGTGGAATCAGGCACCCAACCCGCATCGGTCACCGGAACTCGGGGAAAGACAGGCACGGTGGAGGCGAAGACATCGACCTGACGTACCGAGGCCGGCAGCGACGGGTAGGCGACCTGCAGGAGCCGCGTCTCGCCAAGATGCAGGGTCTCCAGCGCAGCCCACAGCGGGGTGCACAGGCAGCGGTGATAAAACTTGCGGTTGATGTGGCCAAGCGGTCGGTAGGCTCGCTGGTGGGCGGCGTCGATGAGCACAACACTGATCCCGTTGCCAAGACTGCCCCGACCGAGTCCGAGATCGAATGCGGGCGGCACTTCCTCCCCCACTTGGAGGTTGGGCGCGCTGAGTGGCGTGACCGACCAGTCGAGGACCGTCATACCGGTGGCGCGACGGACAGCGTGGACGGCAATTCGGCTCGTCACCTGCAGGCCTTCGGCGCTCGTCCAGACCGTCTCGCCCGCAATTGGCAGGTGGTGGTTGGCTGCGATGACGGATGGTGGTGACGAACTCGGTTCATGCCTACCCAAAAGACCCGACTCGGTCTCGGTCCACGTGCAGCCGGTCACCACCAGCAGGAACAGACCGAGCACAAGCGCCAGGGCGCGCATGTCCTTGATCGTAAACCTCCAACGGCCCATGCTGGCAATGTACGGAAGCTTGGCCCGCGGCCCGTAGCGCCGGCGGTCCGACGAGGAGCACCCAGCGTCACCTTTGGGTTGCTGTTTGGTTGAGTGTGGCGCGTTCAGGCTCCACAAATGAGCGGGTCGGGACCAGATCTGCTCCGTTGCTAATTCTCACCGCCAACCACTGTCCCGTTGTTCCTCAACCCCGGTATCAGACCCTGGCGCTCGATGCTCAGCCTCCCAACTGCCACACCTGAGCGTAGGAGGGAACATGGCAAGAGCCAGAACCGGCGGGGGCGACGGACGCTCCGAACCGGCACCGCCGACCGGACCCGGACGGCGGGAGCTGATCATGGTCGGCGAACCGGACGCAGAGCTACGGGTATCCCCGACCAGTGCACGATCGCTGACGGGGGCCGAGCTCGGCGATCTCGCCGAGATCGCCGCCGATCCAGCCGTGGTGATCCGGCCCCTGTTCGGGGCGAGCGAGGAACGCGTGCTCGCCGCGGAGACGGCTGAGACCGCCGGCGTACCGGTCGGAGCCGACGGGACCGGGCCGACGCTAGCTGCGGAGATGGCGCGCTTCTATCACGTCGAAGCCCCCGACGACCGTCTCGACGAGCTCGCCGAGCAGCTCCGGGCCAGCCCGTCGGTGGCGGGCGCCTACATCAAGCCGCCGGCCGACCTGCCGGTTCGGTCGGCGACGCTGGAGCGGCTCAACGAGATGGCGCCGGCCGGTGAGGACGCACCGCCCGCGACGCCGGACTTCACGTCCCGGCAGGGATATCTCGACGCGGCGCCCGGCGGCGTGGACGCGCGGTGGGCGTGGACCCAGGCGGGTGGTCGCGGCGACGGCGTACGGATCGTGGACTGCGAGTGGGGCTGGCGGTTCACCCATGAGGACCTCGGCCAGAACCAGGGCGGCGTGATCGCCGGCACCGCCGACCCGACTCCGGACAGCCGGTCGACCAACCACGGCACCGCGGTGCTCGGGGAGATCAGCGGCGACATGAACGGCATCGGCGTGACAGGCATCTCGCCCAACGCCGTGATCAGCGCCTCGGCGTTCTCGGTGGCAAGCTCGACGGCCATCCGCAGCGCCGCCGACCGCCTCGGCCAGGGCGACATCATCCTGCTGGAGATCCATCGTGGCGGTCCGAACTATCCCGGTGGCGACACCCAGTTCGGCTTCATCGCGATCGAGTGGTGGCCGGACGACTACCTGGCCATCCGATACGCGGTGACGAAGGGCATCGTCGTGGTGGAGGCGGCCGGCAACGGCTCGCAGAACCTCGACGACGCCGTCTACGACACGGCGCGGCCCGGGTTCCCGTCCTGGTGGCGCAACCCGTTCCGGCGTACGGCCTTGGACTCGGGCGCGGTGATCGTCGGGGCCGGCGCGCCGCCGTCGGGGAACTCCGGCCCTGACCGGTCGAGGCTCGACTTCTCCAACCACGGAGCGTGCGTGGATGCCCAGGGCTGGGGGCGCGAGGTCACGTCCACCGGGTACGGCAACCTGCAGGGCGGCACGAACGTCGACCTGTGGTACACGAACAGCTTCAGCGGCACCTCCAGCGCGTCGCCGATCGTGGTCGGCGCACTCGCCTGCACCCAGGGGGTGCTCCGCGCGAACGCCCGGCCGCCCCTTTCGCCGGCCAGGGCCCGCGAGCTGCTGCGGAGCACTGGCTCCCCCCAGCAGGCCGCGCCGGGCCGCCCCACCACCCAGCGGATCGGCAACCGGCCCAACCTGCGAGCCCTGATCCCGGCCGCGCTGGGCAACGCCCAGTGGACCGGGGTGCAGTTCCGCGGCCAGATCGGACCGCGCGCGACCAAGCAGTGGTTCACCTTCCGCTGGCCGGCCCACTGGCACGTGCTCTGGACCGTGATGCCGACCAGCCCGCAGGTCGGTGCACCACAGATCAGGTTCCGGACGCGGGTGGAGCGGGCAACTGACTACTACGCAACGTATTGGATCTCGGCGGTCAACCTGACCGACCGACCCGTCGACATCGAGGGCCGCTTCGCGGTGCTCGGTTGGTGAGAGGAACAGACATGCGCATCGGAACACAGTTCACCGGACAGCTCAACGCCGGGCAGACCCGGCGGTGGTTCACGTTCGGCTGGCCCGCCGACTGGCACGTGGTGTGGCACGTGATGCCGGTCACCCCGGCGATCGGCGCCCCCGAGGTCGAGTGGGAGGTGGAGGTCGAGCGCGCGGACGCCACCCGGGTGACCTACTGGCTGACCGTCCACAATCTCAGCGGGGTGCCGATCAACTTCGATGGCCGCTACGCGGTACTGAACTGAGGGGCTGGACGATGAAGACCAGGATCACGATCGAGGACGCCGCTCTGGCCGTCGTGCCACTCCGCTCAGCGGTGCGGACGGCGGTCCCGGACCAACCGGAGATCGAGTCGATCGACGCCGGGTCGGCTCCACGGGCTGGGTCCCCGACAGCAGCTCCCTCCTCGGGCATCGACGTGTCCGACGGCGGGACACCACCGGACTGGCTGGTCGACGCCATCGCGCAGGCCGGCGGGATGACCGCGCCGGAGTCCCCGGAGGACATCGAGATCGCCGGGCTCGACGCCGGCCCGGCGCCGGCGTAGCTCGAATCAGCTCGGCGGATGCCGGTGGTCCCAACCCCACCATCGGCATCCGCTGCACCGAGTCGCCGCACCGACACGGCAAGCAGTCGTTCGTCGACCATGGCCAGGCCGGGCCCGGGAACCGCTGCCGCTGATTCTGCGCCCCGGCAATACCTGCTCCAACACCGCCGCCGACCACATCGCCGTCACCCGGAAGGCCCTGCAGCAGCTGCCCGGTCATCGGCCGGGAATCCGGCCGGGACGGAGGGTGCTGATCCGCACCGACGCGGCTGGTGCGACGCATGGTTTCCTGGACTGGTTGAGTAAACGTCGGTTGTCGTACTCGATGGAAAGTTCGGGGCAGGGACCCATTGAGGCCATCCGGTGGAAAGCGCAGGGTATGCTGACATCGCGGACCCCGAGCCGTGTGCTGAACGGTGGACGGTAAAAGGCACTCAGTATCTGGAGACCTCGTCCGGACCACGATCGAATCCGCCGAAAGCGTCGGATCTCGGCGCGCGGAGCTGCTTGCGGTGCACCACCTGTCCGAAGATCACAGCCAGGGCAACAGAACGATCCGGGGTTCTCACCGCATTGGCAGTCCCGTAAGGCCAGAGCGTAGCGATCGAGAGCGGTGGTGGTGTTCGCGTAGGTATGCGGCGACTTGTCCGTGCCCAGGGGAGTCGGCGGTGGGCACAGGTTATGGCGAAAACCTTCGCGGATCTTCGATTTTGTGGAGTTTCCTCGCGAACGGTGCGGCTTTGTTTGCCGAGCAACATAAGCAATTGTCGACTGATCGAGTATTGCCGGTCGAGGGCGCAAGTCGCTATCGTGAAGTCGGGTCTCGACACTCCCTCACGGTCGCAGGAGGCGTTCTCATGGCGCAGTCAGGTCGGCAGTCGACAAGCAGGAAACGTACGCCGGCGAAGCCGAAGACGGTCAC
This sequence comes from Microlunatus sp., assembly GCA_036525335.1. GTDB lineage: Bacteria > Actinomycetota > Actinomycetes > Propionibacteriales > Propionibacteriaceae > Microlunatus. The sequence goes on from DATDAP010000132.1 coordinate 10,934, forward strand.
TCAGGGCAAGATTCCGCGCGACTCCGAGGGCCTCCCCGGGACGGTGTTCGCTCAGGCGTCTCCGCGGTCGATCGGAGGTCGATCCCTGTTCCAGCTGGGTCCCCTGACCGCCGATCGCGCGTTGGAGGCCATGTCCGAGCCAGAGATCGTGATCGCGGCCAGCCAGCAGCTGCAGGGTGCCGGGTTCCAAGTGCTCAGGGTGTCCAACACCACAATCAACATCGCTGGACCGGCCAGCCTGTTCCGCTCCGCCTTCGACTGCACTCTCACCACAGAAGAGCGTCCGGTGATCAAGGAAGGGGCACGCGAAGACACGGCAACGTTCGTCGAATGCCCAGACACCGACATGCCGGGTCTGATCGACACCGACGGTACCCCGTTCGCCAACCTTCTGGAGGGCGTCGCGCTGGAGGAACCGCGCTACTTCATGGCGGCATCACCCTACCCGCCTCCGGTCGACTACTGGCACCTCGACGTGCCAGGTGACGTCTCCCTGGGTTGCAATGCTGACAAGGCGCACCGAGGGCTGACCACCGGCCGCGGAGTCACGGTGGTCATGGTCGACAGCGGCCACTTCGCCCATCCCTATTTTGCTGCCCGCGGATATCGAGTCGGTCCCGTCGTGCTGGGACCCGGCGCAGCGAATGCGGCTGCCGACGAATCCGGCCATGGGACAGCTGAGTCCGCGAACATCTTCGCGTTGGCTCCGGACGTCGACTTCACCATGGTCAAGATGTCGTTCGTGAACTCCATCGGATCGTTCAACGCCGCTGTTGCGCTGAGCCCCCACGTCATCAGCTGCTCGTGGGGGTCGGACAAACAGAACCCGCCGCTGAGTGCAGCCGACAATGCCCTCGCGGCCGCGATCGCGGCGGCAGTTGCCAGTGGGATTGTCGTGGTCTTCTCTGCCGGGAACGGCCATTTCGGGTTCCCAGGTCAGCATCCCGACGTGATCTCGGCCGGCGGAGTCTTCATGGACGGGGCCGGTGCGCTGCAGGCTTCGGACTACTCCAGCGGGTTCGCCAGCAGCATCTATCCCGGGCGCAATGCGCCCGACCTGAGTGGCTTGGTCGGCATGCGGCCGCGGGCGGCGTACATCATGCTGCCCGTGGAGCCGAACGACGATATCGATCGTGACCTCGGCAACGGTCAGTCGCATCCCGACGGAGACGAGACCGCCGCGAATGACGGATGGTCAGCCATCAGCGGAACCTCCGCTGCGGCTCCGCAGCTGGCGGGAGCGGCCGCCCTGGTCCGGCAGGCCTGTCCTCGCCTCACACCCGCGGACGTGCGCAGTGTGTTGCGGTCGACCGCCCGCGACGTGACGGCAGGCCGATGCCATCCGCGGATGAACAATCCGGCCGGCCCGGGTGACGATCTGGCGACCGGTGCCGGTCTCGTCGACGCGGCCCGGGCGGTGCTGATCGCCAAGCTCCGGTGCCGTCCGATCGGACCGGTCCCGATCACCCCGATCACCCCGATCCCGATCACTCCCATCACCCCGGTCACGCCCATCAGGCCGATCCTGCCCATCGCCCCCGTTGGACCGGTCGGCCCGGTCGGACCCATCCGCCCGATCGCTCCGGTGGTGAATCCTGGGCCCGTTGTGGCCGACGTCGATGCGCCGCCGCCGGTCGAGTTCCAGGGCGTACCACTCAGCTCCGAGGACGTCGCTCAGCTCGAAGAGATCGTTCGTGGCACCGGTGGGGACGATCTCAGTCTCTGATCGACGTGTCGGCGAATCCGATCACGGCGGGCCATTGCGGATCCTGCTGCTCAGCATGCCGTGGCATGCGCTCGATCGCCCGGCACTTGGACTCAGCCTGCTCAGGGCGGGAGCCGTGCTGGACGGTCATCACTGTGAGATCCGCTACCTCGGATTCGACCTGGTCGACTCGATCGGCCTCGAGGACTATCTGTGGGTGCACAGCGAGCTGCCCTACACGGCCTTCGCCGGGGACTGGCTGTTCACACCGCTGCTCTACGGCGAACGTCCAGAACTCGACGAGGCCTACATCGAGGAGGTACTCGTCGAGCAGTGGCAGCGGTCCCGAGAGGATGTGACTCGGCTGCGGCGGATCAGGGCGCGGCTCTGGCCGTTCCTCGAGCACTGTGAGCGGAGCGTCGCCGACGACTACGACATCGTGGGCTTCACGTCGACGTTCGAACAGAACATCGCCTCCCTGGCGCTCGCCCAGCGGCTGGCCTCACGGCCCCAGCATCCCTTGATCATCTTCGGGGGAGCCAACTGGGAAGGCGAGATGGGGGAGGCGCTCCATCGACGTTTCGGCTTCGTCGATGTCGTGGTCAGCGGCGAGGCGGACGACACCTTTCCGAGTCTGCTCAGAGCGTTCGCCGGTGGTGGCGGCCTAGGCGGTGTCCCCGGGCTTGTCATCCGCGGTGTTGGCGGAGCGACTCTGTCCACCGGCCGTGCGGCCGTCGTGCGCGATCTGGATCACCTGCCGGTCCCGCGCTATGACGACTACCTTGATCAGCTGGAGCAGAGCACGGGTGCCCAGGGAGTGCTGCCGACGTTGCTGCTGGAGACCTCACGCGGCTGCTGGTGGGGTGCAAAACACCACTGCACGTTCTGCGGCCTCAATGGTGGAACGATGCAGTTCCGCAGCAAGTCTCCACAGCGTGTTCTTGCTGAGATCGAAGGTCTGCTCGTCCACCAGCCCGGGTCGCTAGCCGTCGTCGACAACATCCTGGATATGCGGTACTTCGCCACCTTGCTGCCTGAGCTGGCCCGACGCGGTGCCCCGGTTGAACTGTTCTATGAGGTCAAAGCCAACCTGGCACGGCATCAGATCTGCCTCCTCGCGCTGGCCGGTGTCCGCCACGTGCAGCCCGGCATCGAGAGCCTCAGCGACTCGATCCTCGCCTTGATGCGCAAGGGCACGACCGCCTTGCAGAACATCCAGTTCCTCAAGTGGTGCAGCGAGTACGGGGTGATCCCGGAATGGAACTTCCTCTACGGCTTTCCGGACGAGGATCCAAACGAGTACACCGTCATGGCCGAGTTGATCGGCTCCCTCGCCCACCTCACCCCGCCGAGCGGCTACGGCCCCGTCCGCCTCGACCGATTCAGTCCGTACCACGGCGATCCCGAAGGTCTCGGCATGACCGACGTCCGCCCAGCGCGGCCGTGCCGATACCTGTACGACGCTGACTCAGCTGCGTTGATGCAGATCGCCTACTACTTCGATTACAGCTATGCCGACGGACGCGACCTGGGTTACGTGACGCCGGCTCTTGATCAAGTCAAGGCCTGGCAGCGAGCCGGGCGGCAGGGCAACCTGCTGCTGCAGACCGGCTCCGACGGCGCAGGGCTCGTCATCGACACCAGGACTGGGACATCGCAAGGCTTTGCGCTGGAGCCGTGGCAGCTGCGGGTCCTGAGAACACTGGACTCGATCACCACCGCATCCGTACTCGAGCGGCAGGCAGACACCGATGGCGTCTCGCCGGCCGAACTGGCCGGATTCTTGAACGCCTGCGAAGCCCAACAGCTCGTCGTCCACACCGGCAACCGCTGGCTGGGACTTGCGGTCCACACGCCACCACGCTGGGCCGAGGATCACCCGGCGCCTAGACTGCTGCGTGTCCTCCATGACTGAAAAGCCCAGATCGGCCCTCGTGGTGCTGCACCCCGGACCTGTGACCTCGGCCGGTCAGCGAGCGAGCGAAGTCCCCCCGCCCCGCCACATCGTGGACCAAGTCACCAACGCCTTCGCCGCACGGGGATTCCAGGTGGGCCCGTGCGTCGGGATCTCCTTCGCCATCACCGCGGACAGGAGTGTCTTCGAGCGCACGTTCGGCGTTGATCCCCAGTCGAGTCGCTTCGAAGGGCCGGAGCTTCCCCTGGATCACGTCGGACCGGAGATCCATCAGCTCGTTGACGCCGTCACCGTGACCGAGCCACCAGCGTTCGGCCCAGGGAATCCGTGAGGCTCGACGACGAAGGCTCCCAACGCCGACGGTTGGCGCCGGTCCGCCGACTGTTGGCGGAGAGTCTCCTTGTGCAGCGCGGCGGCGTGCTGGTCGGCAGACTGGCCGGCCCTGCCGATCTGCTCCGGCTCGGCTCCGACGCCACCCAAGCGCACTCCCAGGCTGTCGAAGTGAAAGTGGACAAACCAGACAGCTCGGGCCAGAGGGGCGACCCCGATCGATGGCTGGAATCCGCGCCAGGTGGAGCCGCTCAGCAGGATTTTGCACGATCGGATGCGGTCATTGACACATTGAGACGGGTCACGGGCGTCGACTGGGAGCCGGCTGGACCGGGCAGCTGGTCGTACTATCGACGTGCTGGGCATCACCTTGGAGTTCACCGCGATCTTGCCGTCTGCGATCTGGCGGTCATCACTTGCGTGGTGAATGTCAAAGGGTCGGCCAACCTCGGCACCCTTCGTGTCTGGCCAACACGAGCACACGAAGCTCTCGAGCACATCCGAGAACGCCCCGCTGGGGCGGTCGACCTGCAAGTCGCCGCGGGTGACACGGTCATCCTGCTGGGTGGCGTCGTCCCCCACCAGGTGCTGCCCACCGGTGCCGGGCAGGTTCGTGTTGTCGCCCCGTTGTGTTATCAAGTCGCAGAGCATGCTTCGTCCCGCACCTGAACCCTGGCGGAGCGTCGAGCGTCGAAGCGGTGCGGTGCTGCAGGAGGCGGGAGCCCAACCTATCGCCTGGACATCGCCCTGCAGACGCTCGAGGGATGGCCGGTGGCCACGCCTGGGGATGGCCACGCCGTCTCGTCACCCCACAGGCGATCTGCGCCGAGGGCACGTCGAATCGTCTCCTGCGACACGCACGGGCGTGACAACACGACGAAGTCCGCGGCCAGGCTCGGGGGAACTGGCCGCGGACTTCGTATCGTCCATCGGCACCGCAATTCGGGGGAGATGCGGTGCTGACCTCAGGTGGGGACCTGAGGTGGTTCGAGCCGTGAGGGGGATCGTGCTCGTGATGACGAGACTAGGCGACCCAGGCTCGCTGTGCGCGGTTCACCATAGCCGGTTGTGGACATGTCCTAAAGAGGACGCCGCGCAGTGAGTATGCGAACGAATCCGACGTGGTGGCGTCCACCAGACCCGCGGCTGCCGTCCTCGACCGAGATCAATCCCCGCCGCGGCCCTGATGGGCGTCACCCGTGGTCAGGTCGACCTCGATCACGAGCTCGCCGCCCTTGCCGATCTTGCCTTGGCCCGCGGGTAGGAGATCGCGGGCCTTCAAGGTGACGCGCCAGCGCGCCGGCGAGGCGTCGGGGCCGCTGAGCAGGTTCTCCACCAGGACGATCCGAAGATCCTCGGGGCGCCGGCCCAGCCCGTCGAGGACGTCGGCGGCCAAGCTCATCGCCCGCGCGGCCTCGTCGCCTACTTCCATTTCTTCCTTCTCGCATAGTCGCGCACGCTGGTGATCAGTCCGTCGAGCACGCGCTGGCCGGCCTTGTATCCGTTGGCACCGGACATGCCGGGTGAGTCGGGGACCGCGTTCCAGTCACGGGTGCTCTTGGCGTTGGCCGTGGCGATGCGGGCGTCCACCTTGGTCTTGAGCAACGGCTGGGCTGCCGCCGCGTCGACCGCGGAGGCCTTGGGGATGGTGATCTTGTCGATGTCGCGGTTGGCTTTCGGCCACAGGCCGCCGAGGACCTTCTTCAGCCAGTCGGTGTTCCAGTGCGCGAACTCATGCGCGTCGCTGGCTGCGGTCGAGTGCCAGTGTTGGCTGCGACCACCGCTGGGCTTGTGGTAGCCCTTCATCTCGCTGATCGCGAACTTCCAGTGGTTGTTGCTTCCGGGGCTGTCCTCGATGTTGCCGCTGTCGACGGGATTCGCGGTATTGGGCGTGGTCATGGTGGATGGCAGGCTCGGCGTCGGGTTGACGTTGATCTGCGCGCTGGTGCGCATCGCCGTCACCTTGACGCCCCAGTGCTTGCCCTGGTCGACGACGTCCCAGTCGACGTCGGCGGGAAGGATATCGGCGGGCAGGCAATCCGAGCCGGTCGCAGCTCCGTCGTAAGTGGTGGTGCCCGCAGGCGTGACCTCGTGCTTGGCCGACTTCGACGCGTCGCTCAGCTGGCCCTCGCGCCGATCGAAGCTCGCGCTGGCGTCGCTGAACGTGGCCGAGACGACCGTGGGCCGCGGTGTCTCCGTGGCCTCGGGCCGGGTCGCGGGCTGCTCGGTATCCACTCCTTCGATCGCCACGTGCTCGCGTCCGCTGCCGGTGAGCTCCATCGCCGGCTGGTGGGGGCCTTGCCCCACGAAGGAATCGGCGAGCCAGCCTGCGACAGCTGCATTGCCGGCACTGCGCTGGAGCCCGACGATCATCGCCGGGGTCCGGGCTAGCGCCACGGGCACAACGCCTGCGATCCGTTCGGGATCGTCACGCCCGGGCGGCTCGTTCCTACGTCGCGCGACTCGTACTTCAGCCATCTTCACCGTCATCCCACCGCCTGCGTCAACGCTCTCAGCCCTGCGCACTCGAGTCAACGCCTGGCGGCAAGCGGGCGCGTACGGGGATGATCGCTCCGGGGGCGGCATCGTGCCCGCGGGAACCGCCATCAGCCGTTTGGAGGCGGCCGACGAGGATGCGCAGACCGGGTCCAGCGCGATGACCGGTGCCACCCGCTCGATGTGCCTGTGGTCGCGGTCGACCGTGACTCACGAGTGCGCTGGTAGCACGCAGAATTCGTTGCCCGACGGGTCTGCGTAGTGTCGCCACGGCAGCTCGCCCCACGCCGGATGGAGCTCGTGTCCACCCTGATCGGTGATGTCTGCCGCCACGGCGTCCGGATCGTCGTCGGCCTCGAGCCGGAGATCGAGGTGCAGTCGGTTCTTGGCCGCGCCCTTGGGTGCCGGCTCCGGACACAGCTCGAGGAGGGGACCCCGGAGCGAGGGGTGGCGCAAGGAGCGTGGCGCCACCCCGGCCACAGCGACCCAGCCGGTCAGTCGGGACCAGAACGCCGCGTCCCTGTCCGGGTCGGCCGAGTCGAGCGGTAGCGACGCCAGGGGGCCGGTGTCGGTGTACGCCGCGCGATCCGGTAGCACGCAGCAGGGATTGCCCTCCGGGTCGGCGAGCACCACCCAGGGCACGTCGCCCTGACCGATGTCGAGGTGCCGGGCGCCCAGCCCGAGCAGCCGTTCGACCTCCTCGGCCTGGCGGGACCCGCCAAGGAGGTCCAGATGGAGCCGCGGCGGATCGACCGGTGGCTCGGCGACGCGCTGGAAGCACAGGTCGAGCACCGGACCTCCTCGGATCGTGAGCCGAGTCTCGAAGCCGTCAGGCTCGTCGGTCAGACGCTCGCCGCCGACCACCGTTTCCCAGAACCGGCCCAACCGCTGCGGCTCGGCGGCGTCGATGACGAGGTTCTCCAGTTGCATGAACCCACCGTAGATCGAGGCGTGCGACACCGGCGTAGGTGTGTCCGGATGTGCCGCTCGCTCCGGCCCGCAGGCGAGGAGCGGATCGGTCTGTCAGCGGAGTGGGCGGATCCGTCGCAGGTGCAGGAGGGGGAACGGTCGACCCTCGGTGTCGAGCTCGGATCGTCCGACCTGCTCGAACCCCTTGGACGCATAGAAAGCACGGGCCATGGGGTTCTGCTCGTTCACGTCGAGCTGCAGAACCGCCTGCCCTCGGGCGACGTCATCGAGCAACGCACTGCCCACGCCGCCACCCTGGGCGGACGGAGCGACGAAGAGCATGTGGATCTCACCGGCGTCCTGGGCGATGAAGCCGACGAGCTCGTCGTCACCGGTCACGGCAACTCTGACGTCTCGCAGCTGCGGGAGGTAGCGGCTCACCACCTTCTCGTAGTGGTCGATGTCCGCCACGGTGAGAAAGCTGTGACTCGATTCCACGGCCGCGCGCCAGATCGTCAGCAGCTGATCATGATCAGCCTCGCGCGAGACACGGATCCACACCGTCACGGCGGCATCCTCTCACCCGGCGGTACCCCTGCTCGCGCTCGAACCCACGCGGTCCGGGGACCTTCGACGCCGTCGTGCTGGTCACCGGTCGCGCCAGCTGTGGCTCGGGGTCCAACCGAACAGCGTGTGCATCTTCGCGCAGTCGACCGCTGACGAAGCCCCACTCGTCGCGTCGATCACCTGGTGTCTCGATCCTCGGGTGCCCGTTCGGGCGCAAGCCGCACATCCCTCTGGGACGGTGGCCGGATCAGGGGGACGGTGACGTCGACCACCGTTCCGTGCGGTTCGGCCGGCCGGATCGACAGGGTGCCGCCGACCGCCTCGATCCGGATCCGACGCGACGCCAGCCCGAGGTGCCCTTCGGCGAGCCGGCTGGAGAGGTCGACGTCACCGAGGCCACGGCCGTCATCGGTGACCTTGAGGTGGGCGGTCCCGGGATCGCGGCTGAGCTCGACGAGGACCGTGGTGGCCCCGGCGTGCTTGACGACGTTGATGAGGAGTTCCCGACTGGTGGTCAGCAGGAGCTCGTCGGCGCTGGTCCGGTCGCCGTCGCTCCAGCCGTCACCGGTCAGCGTGATGGCGAACCGGCCACGGGCCCGGGTGGCCTCCACCAGGTCCCGCAGCGCCGGCAGCAAACCGGTCGCCTCGATGACCGCGGGATGCAGCTGGGACATGCTGGTGCGGAGCAACCGGGCGGATTCGGTCAGGGCCACGTCGATGCGGTGGGCCGCGTCGGGGTCACCGTCGGCGAGATCGTCGAGCTCCTGCCGAGCCCCGAGCACGTACTGCAGCGCCCCGTCGTGGAGTGCCTCGGCCAGGTGGCGCTGCTCACGCTGCTCGATCGTGATCATCTGCGACAGCAGGGCGGTGCGGTCTGCGAGCAGACCGGCGATCATCTGCACGCGCGAGCGCTGGAGACGGGACAACAAGATCGCGCCGAGACCAACGGTCGCGAGCATCAGCGTGCGCAGCAACGTGTACGACATCGGCTCCTGTCCGGCGTCCCGGGTGATCAGCCCGGAGACCAGGTAGACCGCGACCGTGGGGATCACCACCGCCGCGCAGATCGCCGGGCTGAGCTGGGCGGCGGCAATCACCGGGATCAGGAAGAAGCCGTTGATGATCAGGTACGGCGTCCAGGACACCGCTGCCGTCGCGTCGGTGATCAAGGTCAGCGACGCCAGCACCGCAACGTCGACGAACAACGCCAGCCAGAGGAATCGTCGGGTCCTGTCGCCGGTGCCCAACGCGTAGGTCGCCAGACTCCAGACCAGATAGCAGCCCACCACCAACCAGCACAACGGGAGGTGCTCGGCCGGTGGCTCGGTGATCAGCACCGCCACGAGGAAGATCACCAGTAGCAGGCGCAGCAGCCGCCGGAGGTCAGCGCCCCGATTGACGTGCTCGGTCAGCAGTGACTGGGGAACGCTCACTCCAGCAGTCCTCGACGCATGCCCTCGGCGACCGCCGCCGCCCGGTCGGAGACGCCGATCTTCTCGTACAGCCGTTGCGTGTGCGTCTTCACCGTGCTCGTCCCGAGGTAGAGCTCGGCGGCCAGCGCCGGGATCGACAGTCCCCGGGCGAAACCCTGCAGGACCTGGAGCTCCCGTGGACTCAGGACCGGCGCGTCGACCCGACCCCGGAGTCGGATCTGTTCGGCGAGACCGGCCGTCAGCTCCGGCGGGACGACGGTGCCACCCTGGGCGACCTCGATCACGGCCGCGACGATCTCGGACCGCCTGGCCTCCTTGGACAGGTAGCCGTTGGCCCCCTCCTGCAAGGCTCGGAAGACCACGGCGCTGTCGGTGAGAGCCGACAGGATGAGGGTGCGGGTCGGCAGCTTGTCCCGAACGACGGCGTGCACCACATCCAGTCCATCCAGGTCGGGCATCTGGTAGTCCAGCACGGCGACGTCGGGTCGCGTGGAGCGGATCAGTTCCAGGCCCTCCCGGCCGGTCGCGGCCTCGCCGATGACCTCCAGGTATCCGCTCTGACGCAGACCCCGGCTCAGACCGTCCCGGAAGAAGGGGTGGTCATCGACCACCACCACTCGGGTCGCCGACCGGGCCTGGGTCGTGCGGCCGCTGCCGCTCGCTCCGCTGCTGCTCATGGTGATTCTCCACTCGTGCCGCCCTCTCGGGCCATGCCGTCAGTGTGCTCAATGCGGTGCCGTGGCCCGCCCCCCGGAGGACGGACCCCAGGGGGCCGCGCAGTCTGAGCTTCGAAGATCCTCAGTTGCCCATCCGGTTCAGGGGTTGACTCCGGCCCGCTTGAACTTCCCCGTCTTGGCCATCTCGGCCGCCTCGGCCGGGTGGTGCTCCCAGTGCCAGTGCTCCTTGTCGACCGTACGGATGTAGCCGTAGGTCGGGGCGTGCTGCGTCATCCACTCATAGATCGCGGTGCCGAAGCCCTTGGTGTTGAGGTCGAGGGCGATGCCGTTCTGGTGGTTGCTTCGTCCGGCCTCGGCTGCCTTGTTGCCGGTGCCGGCGAGGTACTTCGCGCGGAGGGCCTTCTGCTCCTCGTACGTGCGGAAGCCACTCTCGATCTGGAGGTCGTGACCCGCGGCGGCCGCGGCTTGTTGCAGGAGCCGGAACGGTGACATGCCGGCCTCCGAGGCGCGTTCGGTGTCCCCGCCCTCGTCGACGATGTCGACGACGTCGATCTGTCCGGTGAACGCGCCACCCTCCCAGGTCGACGTCGCACTGTGGATGTCCTCGGTCCAACCGTCGACCAGGTTGGTAGCGGCGGTCCACCCCAGCTCGCCGCCCTTGACCCGTTTGCCGCCTTCCTGCTTGGAGGCGGCGACGCGGACGTACGCACCCTTCGGGTCACTGTCGGAGGAGACTTCCTCGACGATCACCAGGGTGCCGATCGGGATCGTGGTCTTGGTGGCGCTGTAGCCGATGGTCTCGGCGCGCTTGGCCGCCCGAGTGGTGTTGACCGTGAACGTCCCGTCGGACCCGGCCGTGAGGTTCGCCTTCTTGGTCCAGCCGAGGTCGGTGCCGTCCAGCGACGACAGCCGGACGACCGTCGCGTCCGCACCCGTTGCGGTGACCTTGACGACCGTCCCCTTGGGGATCACCGCCGCCGGTTTGACCCCCGGATAGCTCGTGCCTCTGGTGCGGATGGTGGCTTTGGGATTTCCGACGGTCTTGTGGGTCGCTTCCTGGGAGAGGAACGCCGCGTCGACCCTGGCGAGCGTTTCGCCGTGGAAGTCACCCTGCAGGTTCGTGGCCTTGGTCCAGCCCCAACCGTCCACGTTGACGACGCGGTTGGCGTCGCCCTCGCCCTTGGTTGCCGAGATCTTCACCTTCGTGCCCTTGGGGATCACCACCGGATCGCCGGCCTTCTTGCCGGCGGGGATCGTGTCGCCAGCGGCGTACGTTCGCGCCGTGCCGTCGGCGTTACGAACCTGCGCGGCCGCGTCGTCGATCTCGAACTCCTTGCCGGCGAACGACGCTTGGAACGGGGTCTTGCCCGCCGCCGCACCACCGGGGTCCTGGTCGTCGCCGAACAGTGCCGTGGACAGCCGGTTCCACAACAGTCCTGCGCCCTCGAGCAGGTCCGCGACGGCCTTGTTGCCGACCTGCCGCTGGAGGGTGAGAACGGGATGTTCCGGGACCTTCGGTTCCGCATGCTCCGCGAGCCTCGGCTGGACGCGCGGCGACGGCAGGCGCCGACCGGGGCGCTCCAGCACCTGCGCCTTGGTGCGCATGCTCGATTCTACGACGTCACGCCGCCTCGACGGGCGGATCGCGTCGCAGCCGTGGTGAATCAGAGATTCGCCACGTGCGCTTTCCGCGCGGCGTTGATCTTGGCGCCCTCGGCCTCCCGCAGGTCGAAGTGCATGATGTCCTTCTCGGCCGGGTACGTCCCGCCCCAGGTGAGACCCGCCCCGGTGAGCGCGAGCACGACCGACTCGTCGAGATCGAGGAATCCCTCCTCGGGCGGATTGTGCTTCTTGAAATCGCCCTTTCCGTTCAGTGCTTCGTAGTCAGCGGCGATCTGGGCCTGCCAGCCCGCGAGATCCGCGGGCTCGCCGGTGACGGCCCTGTGGCCGCTGACCGCCGCTGTCAGGGCTGCGAGGTTCGCCGCATCGCGAAACGAGAAGTACGTCTTCAGGGCATCGGACGCGCCCTTCAGGGTGGTGAACGATGCCTGCGCATCCCCCAGGTCCGTCGTGACGTTCGTCGCCGTGCCGAGCACCAGACTGGTGGCCCGCCGGATCGCGTTGGGCGCAGCCGCTCCCGCGTTGCCGATGAACGGGTTCCCCTTGTAGTTGAGATCGACCGCGAGCCCGAACGTGTGCATGCTCAGGCTGCTGCCACCGACCGCCTTCGCCGGTTCGCGCAGGTCACTGGTGGACGCGTACATCTTCAGGGTGACGCCGAGGTCCTTGGCGGACTTCTTGTCCGGGTTGATCTTGACGTCGTTCACGAGGGCGTTCTCGGCCTTGGTCAACCGCTCACCCAGCGTCTTGTGCACCCGCAGCTCGATGCCGAGGAACGTGCCCTTCTTGATGTCTCCGAACCAGGCGGCGACCGTTCCCTGCCCGGACGCGTCGATGATCTGCTCGACGTCTTTGCGCTTCAGCGCCCGGTTGGTCGTCTCGACGCGGTCTTTCAGGGCACGCAGCCCGGCGAGCTCGATGTCCTCGCCGGGCTTCAGCTTCTGGCGCTCCTCCGCCTTGGTCAGGGCTTTCAGTCGACTCAGCGCGGTTGCGGTCAAGAGAGCCTGGTCCGTGGCGCGCCCCTCGGCGGTCTTGCCGGCCAGAAGGGTCTTGTCGGCCTCGGTCAGCGTGAACTCGCTCGCGGCGTCACTGGCTTTCCAGGTCGATTTCGGCGCCGGTTTCGGCGGTGGCGGCGTGGTCGTCGGATCGTCCCGCTGGACTGTCGGCTGCACCGACGGTGCCTTGGCTCCGGCGCCCTTGTCGGCCGCCGCCTTGTCCGCCGCGGCTTTGGTTCTGGCCGCCTTCTCCGCAGCCTTCTTCGCCTGCGCGGCCTTGACCTCGGCCACCCACTTCGCGAGCCGGTCGGAGCTCTTCGCCGGGTCGTACGCCTTCAACCGGTCGATCGTCGGATCGAGCGAGGCCCGCAGGGCGTCCGCCAGCGCCCCGGCCTCCGGCGGCCCACCGATCCCGCCGCTGATCACGTGCTCGTGGTTGACCCCACCCGGACTCGAGACCTCGATGAACCGGAACAGGTCTCTGACTTTCACCGAGGTCGGATTCGCGGGATCCACGTTGCGCCACTGCGCGGGCACGGCCGACAACGCCACCTCCAAGCGCTGGCTGGCGGCATGGAACGCCGCCCAGTAGGAGCCCCGGGTGGCGAAGTACCCGCGGAACTTCGGTGCCGCCAGGATCGCGGCCTGGGCCGTCGTCGGATCGGGCGCGGCTTTCACTGCGGCCGCCAGCCTCCGTACCTCGCCGGCGATCCAGTCCATCGTCGAGTCCGAGCCCTCCGCATCGAAGAGGATCACCAGATCAGATGCCTGCTGGGAGGCCCGTCCGGCCGCCGACGGCCGCAGCCTGCTGGGGTCGGTGCCGACCGCGTCGCCGGCGTTCACCTTCTTCGCGATCTGCTTGTCACCGCCACCGCTGTGCGCCGACAGGATGACGTGGTAGCTGGTGATCGCCGCCAACGTTCCACCGGCCTTGGTGAAAACGTCTTTCACGTAGTCGAAGGTGGGGACGTTGCCGAAGTCGGACATGCCGCGCCCCTGGGCCAGGACGGCCACGATCTGTGGGCCGGCGACCGACGCAGGATCCTGGGGTTTCGCCGCGCGTTCCTTGCTGACGGCGCCCATCTGCTGGGCCCAGTGCTCCTGGTCGACGTCCCTCACGGTGCCCTTCGCCCCCTGCCCGGCACGACCTCCGGCCGCTACCGCATAGCCCGCGTACGGATCGATGTTCCGGAACCCCCAACCGTGGAAGTGCAGGATCACCTGGGTCGGCCGGTTCGGGTCCAGCTTGTCGGGCATGATGACGACGGCCATGTTGTCGGGGCTCTGCGCCGTCATGGACTTCTCCGAGCTCGGAACCCTGGTACCCCGCCAATTGAGGTAGGAGTCCTGATGGCCCCCCTTGACGCCGTAGGCGAGCCCGTTCACCTGGACGCGGGTCATCCCGGTCTTCTCCACCTGGACTCCGCCCTGCTTCGTGTAGTCGGGCGGAGCGGCGGTCGGGTCGAGTGGGTCCCGCTGCAGGGGTGGCTGGTGCTCGTGCCGGCTCTGGTCCCCGCTCGTCGGTGTGACGGTGCCGTCGAGCTCCAGCAGGGTGCTGACCGCCGAGTTGCCCGCCTGGCGCTGCAGCGCGAGGGTTGACCGGGGCGTCAGCGCTTCCCGAGGGCGCACGATCGGGCCTGTCTCGACGGCGGAGTCCTCGAGAACTGGTGGAGGACGGCGGCGGCCGCGGTCGCCCCGACCGTCACGCATCCTGGTGGGGCGCCCCGTCGCCATCCGACCATCGGACCGCGAACGGACACGGAGGGCAAGTCAGCCGGTCCGGACTTTCGGGCAACCCCGACGGCCCGAACGGGCAGGCCGATCAGAGCGCGGCCCGGCGGTCAGAGCTGATCGTCACGCGCGGGCGCAGCGTCGCGGGTCCGGATCGATCGCCGCCCGAGGTTGCCCGGCGAGGTCACTCGCTCGACTCGGCGCGATCGTCGAGCACGAACAGCAGCAGGGTGCCGGCGATCAGGGCCGCCGGAACCCAGCTGGCGTGCACGCCGAGTCCCCGGGTCGCGATGGCGCCCACCAGGGCACCGGTCGCGAAGGTGGTGATCACGAGCGAGTACGTGCGGAAGGCCGTGCCCGACGCCGGGTCGCCGGTCACGATTCGACCGTACCCAGCCTCGACCCAGCGCATCAGGTTGCCCGTGGTCGCCACGGCGATGTAGTTGAGGTCGCCGATGTTGCGGAACAGCTCGATCTGCAGGGCGGCGACGAAGGCGACCGGAATGGTGACCAGCGACGGGGGCACCGTGGCCGGGATGAAGCCGACGACAGCCAACACGACGGCTTGGAGCGCGATGGTCCAGCGGAGAGCGAACGGCAGCACGTGGTCCAAGCGCCCCTGCTTCACGTGGGTGGCGATCGCCACCCCGAGGATGAACGCGACGATCGGCCACAGGTGGGCCGACGCCTGTCGCCACTCGCCGTGGGCGAGATTCAGTGCGAGGAACACCACGTTGCCGGTCTGCGCCGTGGCGAACACGCCGCCACGGGCCAGCACCGTGTACGCGTCGAGGAATCCACCGGACCCGGTGATCAGCAGAGCGAACCTCAGCGACGACGAGGTGACGGTCACGACTGCCTCCCGAGCGACCCGTGAACTGAGCGCAGCCTATCGGGATCTTCGGTGTCGTCATCGAAGGTTGCTCGACCCCGCCGGGCCGGGCGGCGTACGAGGTGCTGGCACACGTTGTTAGTTTCGGGCTGGGAGGCTGACATGGGTGACGGCGGGCGGTCGGAGCCGACGATCTACGACGTGGCCCGCGCCGCGGGGGTGGCGTCGTCCACCGTCTCTCGGGCGCTGTCCAAGCCGGGGCGGGTGAGCTTTCGTACTGCTGAGCACGTTCGCCGAGTCGCGGCCGAGCTCGGCTACCGGTCGGGGCGGATGGAGCTGCCGATCTCCACCCGTGGCACCGGGGTGCTGGCGTTGATCGTGGCCGACATCGCCAACCCGGTGTTCGTCGGCATGATCCGGGGCGCGGAACGAGAGGCTTCGCAGCACAGCCTGACGTTGGCGATCGTGGAGACCCAGGAGTCGCAGGAGGGAGAGGAACGCGCCATCGCACGTCTGGAGGCGACGGTAGACGGTTTCATCCTGGCCTCCTCGCGCCTGCCGGATCAGATGATCCGGGCCTTGGCGAAGCGCAAGTCGGTGGTGGTGCTGAACCGTACGGTCGGGGAGGTCGCCTCGGTGCTCAGCGACAACGTGCAGGCGATCAAGAAGGCGACCGAGCACCTGATCGGACTACGGCATGCCTCGATCTGCTACCTCGGCGGGCCGGAGGCCTCCTTCGCCAACGGGATGCGGTGGCGTGGGCTGAAGGAGGCCGGGCACGAGCTCGATCTCCAGGTCCGCCGGATCGGACCGTTCCTGCCGACGATCCGGGGCGGTGCGGACGCCGCCGGACGATGGCAGCAGCGACCGACCACGGCCGTGATCGCCTACAACGACCTGATGGCGATCGGTTTCCTGCAGACGGTGATCGCGGGTGGCCATCGGGTGCCGGAGGACGTGAGCGTGATCGGTTTCGACAACATCGTGGATGCGGGCCTGGTGGACCCCGGACTCACCACGATCGCGGCGCCGTTGGTCAGTCTGGGATCGGCGGCCGTCGCCTATCTCGCGACCCGGCGGAGCCTGGAGACGGAGACGCGGGAGCCGGTGCTGTTGCCGGCACGTCTGGTGCTGCGCGGCTCTACCGGTCCCCGCCCGGGCTGAGCAGACGGATCGCGCTCGGTGGCCAGCGACGGCAACTTGGCAACAGGTGGCAAGTGTTCGACCGGTCCACCGGTCAGGCCGTTGACTCCAGGTACCGGGCCGAACAACAGCGGCCGAGAGAACCCT
>DATDAP010000133.1:0-3642 GCA_036525335.1 Microlunatus sp.
CAGGTTGAGGCTGGCCAGGTTGCAGGAGCTGTTGTCCAGGCTCATGTACTCCGAGCACGGGTTGGACGCGGTGATCCGGCCGGTCTCGGGGTTGGTGTGCCAGTCGTTGATCGTGTCGTCGTACTGGATGCCGGGGTCGGCGCAGGCCCAGGCCGCTTGGGCGATCTTGCCGAACAGCTCCTTCGCCTGGACCGTCTCGACGACCCGGTTGTCGTTGCGGGCCCGCAGGTCGAAGCTGCTGTCGTCCTCGACGGCCCGCATGAAGGTGTCGCTCACCCGGACCGAGTTGTTGGCGTTCTGGTACTGCACCGAGGTGATGTCGCGACCGCCGAGGTCCATGTCGAAGCCGGCGTCGCGCAGCGCGCGGATCTTGTTCTCCTCGCGCGCCTTGGTCTCGACGAACTCCTCGATGTCGGGGTGGTCAACGTCGAGCACGACCATCTTGGCCGCGCGTCGGGTTGCTCCACCGGACTTGATCGTCCCGGCGCTGGCATCGGCGCCGCGCATGAAGGAGACCGGGCCGGAGGCGGTGCCCCCGGAGCTGAGCAGCTCCTTGGACGAGCGGATCCGGGACAGGTTCAGGCCGGCGCCGGAGCCGCCCTTGAAGATGAAGCCCTCCTCCTTGTACCAGTTCAAGATGGAGTCCATCGAGTCGTCGACGCTCAGGATGAAGCAGGCGCTGACCTGCTGCGGCGACTGGGTGCCGACGTTGAACCAGACCGGAGAGTTGAAGGAGAAGTACTGGTGCAGCAGCATCCAGGTCAGCTCGTGCTCGAACACCTCCGCGGTCTCGCCGTCGACGAAGTAGCCGAAGTCCTCACCCGCGGTGCGGTAGGTCTTCACCACCCGGTCGATGAGCTGACGCAGGCTGGTCTCGCGGACATCCGTGCCCAGCGCACCACGGAAGTACTTCGTGGTGACGATGGTGGACGCGTTCACGCTCCAGGAGCTCGGGAACTCCACAGCCTTCTGCTCGAAGACGACCTCGCCGGTCTTCCAGTTGGTCTGGACGACGTCGCGCCGCTCCCAGGTCACCTCGTCGTACGGATGGACGCCGGGGGTGCTGAACACGGGCGCAAGGCGCAGCGCACTGCGGCCACGGCCGTTCCGCTTCTCGGAGCGGCCGTTGGTGGCGCGGGTGGTCTCGGTCATTGACTGCCTTTCTGACATTCCGGCTGGAGCCGGGACGAGGTCCGCGCGAGCCTTCCCCTGCTGCGCGGTCCCCGTCCCGGGGTCTGTGGGGGTCTGAGAACTGAGGAGGGGAACAGCTCTCGGGTGGTGCGGGTCAGGGCGGGGAGACCCGACCGGGACTCCGCTTGTGGGGGACGAAGGTGCTGACCCGGCTGTCACCGACCCGGTCGGGCACCAGAGGCTCGATGCCGAGCGGTTCGGACTCGGCTCGCAGCAGCGCGATCTCGGCTTCGAAGTCGTCGACCGAGTCGTACTGCCGGTAGACGCTGGCGAAACGCAGATAAGCGACCTGGTCGAGGTCACGCAACGGTCCGAGGATCGCCACACCCACCTCGTCGGCCGGGATCTCCGGCTGGCCCGAGGCGCGGATCGAGTCCTCGACGAGCTGGCCGAGTCGAGCCAGCTGGTCCTCGCTCACCGGCCGGCCCTTGCAGGCCTTCCGGACCCCGGACACCGCCTTGTCGCGGTTGAAGGGCTCCACCACACCGCTGCGCTTGACCACCACCAGCTGCATCTGTTCGGTCGTGGTGAAGCGGCGCTCGCACACCGGGCACTGACGCCGCCGCCGGATGCTCGCACCCTCATCAGCCACCCGCGAATCGAGCACCTTGGAGTCGTTGTGCCGACAGTACGGACAATGCATCTCGACTCCTCTCGGCGACCGACCTGGGGATGGATCTGGGGATAGCTTGTGGGTGACGCTGTGGACTGCTGTGCGTAACCGACCACTACTTGTGGATGAAACACACGGGTGTAACTACTAGATGTAGATACCGTACGACTGACATCCAGTATGCGCAAGGGGTCTGACAGTGTTGTCGTCGCTCGCTGCTCACGCCGCGCTGAGGGTTCTGACTTCCCTCGTCACTCGCAGACGAAAAGCGTGTCTGCTCCCTCCTCGGTCCAGTCAGAACCGGCGCTCTGTTCGCGGGCGCTCGCGACGGGGTTGTCGTCGCTCGCTGCTCCACTGCGCGCCGGGTGCCTCTGGTCAGGCGAATGGGGTCCCCCGACCACGGAGGAGCGATATGGTCCGAACACCGGATCTCGACCAACCAAAAAGAGGTGTGCCATGACTGCACAGGATGATCGGGTTGCCACGTTCCGTCGCCTGCACTCGTCCGGTTGCTTCGTCATGCCGAACCCGTGGGATGCCGGCAGTGCGAAGGCGCTGGAACAGATGGGCTTCCAGGCACTGGCCACCACGAGTGCGGGCCTGGCCTGGACTCTGGGGTGCCCGGACGACCAGGTCACCCTCGATCAGACGCTGGAACACCTGCGCGTCGTCGTGGTTGCCGTTGCGGTGCCGGTGAATGCGGACTTCAGAGGCGGGTACGCGGTCGCACCGGAGGACGTCAAGGCGAACGTGAGCTCCGCCGTGGCCACGGGGATCGCAGGCTTGTCGATCGAGGACTCGAGTGGCGATCAGGCGGATCCTCTCTTCGAGTTCGAGCTGGCCGTCGAACGCATTCGGGCGGCACGAGCGGCGATCGACGAGAGTGGCACGGGTGTCGTTCTCACCGGCCGATCAGAAGGTTTCGTGTGCGGACGCCCCGACATCGACGAGACGATCCGCAGGCTGCGCGCCTACGCGGAGGCGGGAGCCGACTGCCTGTACGCTCCGCGGATCGACGATCTCGATCACGTGGTGGCCATCGTGGGGGCGGTGGCGCCGAAACCCGTGAACCTGCTGATCAATGCACCGTTCACGACAGTTGCCGAGGCGGCACGGGTCGGCGTGCGGCGAATCAGTGTGGGTGGCACGCTGGCTCGCAGCGCTTGGCGAGGGTGGCTGGAGGCGGCCGGAGAGATCGCGGAGGCCGGGACGTTCGCCCGGTTCGAGCAGCTACCGGACGTCGAGGGCCTGCTCAGCGGTCTGAGCGGTCGTCTGGCTGGGCAATCCAGCCCGCGATAGAAGGGCCAGGTCCGGCTCCTTCCGCGCCCTGTGCTGGATGCGGGCTGGGCACCACCGCACATGAGGTCGAGAAACCGACGCGGCTGGGCCGAGTTCGGTTGACGACCGCGACACCCTGTCGTGATCTGCCCGGCAGGCGAGAGCCGGCCCACTGTCACCGCGCCGCACGCTCCACCACGGAGATCGCTTTCGGCGGCCGGGGGTAACGCGGCGACCGCTGCAGCCACCGACCGCTCGCGCTCGAGGTAGGCGGGGTCGGCCGCCACGGCGAGAACCTCCGCACAGGCCGCGGTGACCGCCTCCGGACCGGGATCCACGGCCCGGCCCACGCCCACGCCCGCCACGTGGCGGGCGTTGACGACCTGGTCTGAACTGAAGATCGGCACCACCACCTGCGGCACGCCGGCCGCCACCGCTCCCATCGTGGTGCCGAACCCGCCGTGACCCAGCACGACGGCGGCCCGCGCGAGCACCTCCTGCTGCGGCCACCAGCCCTCGACCCGGGCATTCGCCGGCAGCGGACCCAGGTCAGCGATGTC
>DATDAP010000134.1:0-11202 GCA_036525335.1 Microlunatus sp.
GTGATCGCCCGGTACGCCGAGCCGCACCGTCGCTACCACGGCACCGAGCACCTGGCCTCCGTGTTGACCCACATCGACGAGTTCGCGACGGACGCCCACGATCTGTTCCTGGTCCGGCTCGCCGCGTTCTACCACGACGCCATCTACGACATCCCGTTCCGCGAGCTCACCAACGAGGAAGGGTCGGCCCGCCTCAGCGTGCGCGAGCTGAGCCGTACCGGGCTGGAGGTGGAGGACCTGAACGAGGTCTCCCGGCTCGTCCGGTTGACCGCCACCCACGTGCCCGGCTCGCGCGACCCCAACGGTGAGCTGCTCTGCGACGCCGACCTGGCCGTCCTCGGATCCCCGCCGGAGGCGTACGCGCGCTACGTCGCGCAGGTCACCGAGGAGTACGCCGCGGTACCCCGGCTGGACTTCGTCCGCGGCCGGTTCCGGGTGCTGCGCGACCTGTCCGGTCGGGACCTGTTCAACACCCCGAAAGGTCGGGCCCTGAACGCCCGAGCTCGGTTCAACCTGGTCGCCGAGTGCCGTCAGCTGGTGGCCGAGATGCGCGCCGCCGGGATCTCCGCGGACGAGATCGGCACCGTGCCCGGTCCGCGGTCCTGATCTGCGGGACAGATAGTGGCCCCGCGGGGCCCGCCCGTCAGCCGGGCAGCCAGTCGAGGAGCGCCGCCGACAACGCCTCCGGGGTCTCCTCGTGCGGCAGGTGCCCGGCGCCGGGGATCTCCACGTGCCGATGATCGCTGGGCGCATGAGGATCGGGCGGGAGCATCGACGCCGCCGGCAGCAGCCGATCCGCGGTACCGCGGACGGTCAGCACGGGCACCCGTACGGGTGTCGACAGAGCACACCGATAGTCGCGGCCCGCGGCCCGCAGCTGGTCCCGGCCGAACATCCGCAGATACTCCAGGGCGCAGTGTGGGCTGGGCCACAAGCGCAGCGCCTGGCGGTAGTTCCGGGCTTCGTCGGTCGACAGGAACGCCGACCCTTCCGCGGCCCGGCGCCGCAGCAGCCACTCGACGTACTCCCCGTCGCGGCCCATGATCACCCGCTCGGGCAGGATGGGCAGCTGGAACCAGGCCAGACCGGCACCCATCGAGCGCCACGGAAACCGCAGCGGATGCGGGGCGGCGACGGTCGCGAGGGCGCTGACCTGATCCGGTGCGTACGCGTACGTGGACCAGGCGGCCACCCCACCCCAGTCGTGCCCGATGACGTACGCGGAGGAGAAGCCGAGGCTGCGGATGACGGCCGAGACGTCGGTGCCGGTGACCGACTGGCGGTAGCCGCGGGGGGTCTTGTCGGTCGCGCCGTAGCCCCGCAGATCCAGGGCGGCGACACTCACCCCGGCTGCGTCGAGGACCGGGAGCTGATGGCGCCAAGCCCACCAGAACTCACCGAAGCCGTGCAGCAGCAGCACCAGCGGACGGTCCCGGGTGAACCGCTCGCCCGTGGCGAGATGGAACCGGATGCCGTTGGCCGTCAGCTCGCGGTGCCGCCAGGGACCCTCGATCAGGACGGCGCGAACGGAGTCGTCCGGGGCGGCTGGTCGTCCGCGGCGACGCATCGGGCGTCGATCAGACCGCGGTCACCCGCGGAACGCCTGTCGACCTGTGTTCGCTCACGAACGCGCCGGTCAACCTGTGTTCGCTCACGAACGCGCCGGTCAACCTGTGTTCGCTTGCGAACGCACCGGTCAACGCAGGGCCTTCCGGTCGTTGACGACCGTTCCCTCGATTCGCGGTGCGCTGGCCGCGGCGGTGGCCCGGTTGACGGCGGTGCTGAGCTCGGCGACCAGTGCCTGCGCGTTGGCGATCGTCTTCTCCGGCGCCTTGACCTTCTTGATCCGGGTGTAGCCGATCAGCCCGGTGATCGCGGCCAGCACGAGCAGCACGCCGGCCACGATCAGGAAGGCGGCCCAGTAGGGAAGACCGAGGGCCGCGAGCCCGAAGGCGGCGGCCACGTAGATGAGCGTCGCGGCGTTGATGCCGAAGTAGCCGGCCGCCCCGAACAGCCCGCCGCCGATGCCGGCATTCTTGGCGGCCGGGGTCAACTCGGCCTTGGCCAGCTCCACCTGGTCGTTGATCAGCAGCTGGGCGTCACCCCGGATGTCTGTGATCAGGTCTGCGATCTTGCGGTCCGCCACGACGATCTCCTCTCGCTCCGGACCCGAGCCTAACGGTCGGGGGAGTGTGCCCCGTGCAGTCGGGTCGACTTCAGGTGCGGAGCCGGGCCCGCGAGCGCCGCCGCAAAGACACCGCCGCGAGCACGGCGGCGATCACCGAGCCGACCAGGACGGCGGTCTTGGCCACCTCCTGCGCCGCCTCGTCACCCTCGAAGGCGAGGTCTCCGATCAACAGCGCGACGGTGAAACCGACGCCGGCCAGGATCGAAACGGAGGCGATCTCGCTCCAGCGCAGGTCGCCGGCCAGCTCCGCCCGGGTGAGGCGGGCCGTCAACCAGGAGCCACCGAGGATGCCGAGGACCTTGCCCACCACCAGGCCGAGAACCACCCCCAACCCGACCGGTTCGGTGAACACGGCCCCGAGCTTCTCCAGGGACACGGGCACACCGGCGGCGAAGAGGGCGAAGACCGGGACGGCGAAGCCGGCCGAGACGGGACGCCACCGGTGTTCCCAGCGGTCCACGAACGAGGGTCCCTCGGTCATGGCCGACGACGTCAGCAGACCGAGCAGCACCCCGGCGACGGTGGCGTGGATGCCGCTGCTGAACATGCACCACCAGCACAGCACGCCCAACGGCAGGTAGAGGTACCAGCCGGAGATCCGTCGTCTCTGCAGCAGCGCCCACAGGGCGGCGCAGGCCAGCGCTCCGAGGAACCAGAGGGCGGAGAACCCGTGGGAGAAGAAGATCGCGATAACGGTGATCGATCCGAGGTCGTCGACGATGGCCAGGGTCAGCAGGAATGCCCGCAGCGCGGTGGGCAGCTTGGAGCCAACGAGACCCAGGATGGCCAGAGCGAAGGCGATGTCGGTGGCCATCGGGATGGCCCAGCCCTGCGTCCGACCGTCGGGCAGCACGAGGTTGATGCCGACGTAGATCAGGGCGGGGACGACCATGCCGCACAGGGCCGCGACGATCGGTACCAGGGCCTCGGCGGGCTTGCTCAGGGCGCCGACGGTCAGCTCCCGCTTGAGCTCGAGGCCGGCCACGAAGAAGAAGATCGCCAGCAACCCGTCGGCGGCCCAGTGCTCCAGGTCGAGTGGCCCCAGCGGCAGATGCAGCAACTCCTGGTAGCTGACAGGTCCGAGGTTGGCCCAGAGCACCGCGACGACGGCTGCGGCCAGCATCAGGGCCCCACCGACGGTCTCCATCCGCAGCACGTCGGCGACGGCGATGGTGTCGGCGTCGTCGGCCGGGCGGGCGAACAGGACGACGCGGGGGCGGTCCGTGGCCATGGTGACTCCTCTGATCGCCTTGCGTTCGCTCGGGTTCGTGCTTCTCGCGCTAGCTCCAGCTAGCGCGAGAAGCACAATCCCGAGCGAGGAGGAGCCTGTGGCCGTCCGTCCGTGGTGGGTGGGTGCCGACCTACTCGGACGACGCTCCCGGCTTGTCCATGTTGTCCTTGATCAAGCTCATCACCGAGGAGTCGGTCAGGGTGGTGACGTCACCGACCTCGCGGTGCTCGGCGATGTCACGGAGCAGCCGCCGCATGATCTTGCCGGAGCGGGTCTTGGGCAGCTCCTCCACGACCATGATCTGACGCGGCTTGGCGATCGCCCCGATCTCCTTGGCCACATGGGATCTGAGCTCGGCGACCACATCGGGTCCACCGTCTCCGGCTTCGGAGCGCAAGATCACGAACGCCACGATCGCCTGGCCGGTGGTCGGGTCGGTGGCCCCGACCACGGCCGCCTCGGCGACCTTGGGGTGCGAGACCAGGGCCGACTCGATCTCGGTGGTCGACATCCGGTGGCCGGACACGTTCATCACGTCATCCACCCGGCCGAGGAACCAGATGTCGCCGTCGTCGTCCTTCTTGGCCCCGTCGCCGGCGAAGTAGAGACCCTCGAACCGGGACCAGTACGTGTCCACGAACCGCTGGTCGTCTCCCCACAGCGTCCGCAGCATCGCCGGCCAGGGCTGGGTGATCACCAGGTAGCCGCCCGAGCCGTTGGGCACCGACTGCGCCTCGTCATTGACCACGTCCACGCTGATCCCGGGTACGGCTGCCATGGCGGCGCCCGGCTTCCCCGAGGTCACGCCCGGCATGGGGGAGATCATGTGCATGCCGGTCTCGGTCTGCCACCAGGTGTCGACCACGGGGGTCCGGTCGTCACCGATCACGTGGCGGTACCACACGTACGCCTCCGGGTTGATCGGCTCGCCGACGGAGCCGAGGATCCGCAGGGACGACAGGTCAAACTGCTCCGGGAACTCCGCGCCCCACTTCATGAACGTGCGGATCGCGGTCGGCGCGCAGTAGAGGATGGTCACCCGGTACTTCTCGATGAGCTCCCACCAGCGTCCCTTGTGCGGGGTGTCCGGGGTGCCCTCGTACATCACCGAGGTGGCGCCGTTCACCAGTGGTCCGTACACGAGGTAGGAGTGCCCGGTCACCCAGCCGATGTCGGCCGCGGTCCAGAACACGTCCGTCTCCGGCTTGAGGTCGAAGGTCGCCCAGTGCGTGTACGAGGTGCCGACCAGGTAGCCGCCGGTGGTGTGCAGGATGCCCTTCGGCTTCCCGGTGCTGCCGGAGGTGTACATGATGTAGAGCGGGTGCTCGGCGGGGAACGCCTCCGGGGTGTGCTCCTCGGACTGCTTCCCGACGAACTCGTGCCACCACAGATCCCGGCCCTCGGTCAGCTCGACCTCCTGGCCGGTCCGCCGGATGACCAGCACGTGGCGTACGTCCGGGCACTTGGTCAGGGCCTCGTCCACCGCGGGCTTGAGACCCGACGCGGCGCCCCGGCGATAGCCACCGTCGGCAGTGATCACCACCTCGACGCCACAGTCCTGGATCCGCGAGGCCAGCGCGTCGGAGGAGAAGCCGCCGAAGACGACCGTGTGGGGGGCGCCGATCCGGGCGCAGGCCAGCATCGCCACCACCGCCTCGGGGATCATCGGCAGGTAGATCGCCACCCGGTCCCCGGTCCTCACGCCCAGCTCGATCAACGCGTTGGCGGCTTGCTTGACCTCGGTGGTCAGCTGCGCGTACGTGATCTCCCGGGTGTCACCGGGCTCGCCCTCGAAGTAGAAGGCGACGCGATCGCCGTGGCCGGCTTCGACGTGCCGGTCGCAGGCGTTGTACGCCGCGTTCAGGGTGCCGTCGGCGAACCACTTCGCGAAGGGCGGGTTGCTCCAGTCGAGCACCTCCGTCGGCTCGGTCTCCCAGCTGACCCGCTTCGCCTGCTCGGCCCAGAAGGCTTCCGGGTCGGCCGCCGCCTGCTCGTACGTCGCCGCCGTCACGTTGGCCGATGCGGCCAGGTCCTCCGGCGGCGGGACCCGCCGGTCCTCGTGCGACAGGTTGGACAGCGTGTCCTGGGAAGACCGGGTGTCCTGGGAAGACTGGGCCTCATCACTCACAGTGGAACCTCCACGTCGACGGTGCACGGGCAGGGCCCGACCGCACCGTCCGTGGGGCGTGCGTTATCGAGGTGTGGCGGGCTAGTGGTGAGCCTATGCGACCTCGTGCTGCACCGGGGTTGCCCGGTCGGTCGCCTGCTGCGGATGGTCTTCGACCACCACCGGCACCCGTGGGCAGCTCGGCCAGTAGTGCTCCGGCCAGGACAGCGGATCCACGATCACGGCGTCGGCCGCTCTGCGGCGAGCAGGTCCTGGACAGCGGCCGTACTCGCCCTCGCCCGGTCGGACGTAGATGTGCTCGACGTCGAACGCGATAGCGGCGAGCGGCGAGCGGCGACCGCGCTCGGGGAAGCGAGCGGCGACGTCGCGGTCGTCGAAGTCGGCCTCGGCCGGCAGCGCGACGTGGGTGGCGCCGGGACCACCCTCCCGGCGATCGGTCGACGGGCCGGGGTGTCGACCGAGACGGCGCAGAGCCACGGACCCAAGGTCGAGCTGCTGCGCGCGGCCATCGACCGGTCTCCTTCGGCGCCGGGCCCGGCGCGGCCGTCGCCGACACCGAGCAGGGGCGGCGGATGCTGGGGCCACCAGCGCGGCGGAGGCGGCCCGACGCGGTGCGGAGGTGCTGGCCGGAGTGAACGAGCGTTCCCACGGGGTGTGGATGGCCTTCGCCGAGGCTTCGCGCAACGACGATCAGCTGACCGCGGAGCTGCGTCGGCTGACCGCGGAGATCGCTGGTCAGACAAGGATCGCGCTCGAGCAGTGGTGGGTGCACGGTTGGCTCCGGCAGGATCTTCCGGTGGACGAGCTCGTCGGGAGGGCGGGGCGATCGGTTCGGTCGAGCTGTGGGACCGTCTCGTCCGGGTCGAGGGGGAGAGCCCGCGGCGTACCGGGAGCTGATCACCGGCCTGCTGCTGGACGTGCTGACCACGGGCCGCGCCGGTGCCGATGAGTTTCCGGTGCCGGAGCGGTCGCACTGACCATGAGCACCGAGTCGGCCTGCTATCAGGTGGAGGAGCGAGCGGCCCAGCCGTACGCGTACGTGAGCGACGACAGCGTCTACATGGACAGGTTCGACGTCATCGCCGATCGGTTCGGGGAGGTGTTCGCCTGGCTCGGCCAGCGCGGCATCGAGCCCGTCGGACCGGTCTTCTTCAAGTACAACGTGATCACCATGCCCGGTCCGATGCACTTGGAGGCCGGCGTCCCGATCGCCCAGACCGTGGCCGGCGACGACGACGTCCAGACCGGTGAGCTGCCGGCCGGGCGCTACGTGACCGTCCGCCACCACGGGCACCCCGACTCTCTGATGCAAGCCACCGCCGACCTGCTGGCCTGGGCGGAGAGCGAGGGTCTGGAGTTCGACCAGTGGGACGCCCCCGAGGGTCACGCCTGGGCCAGCCGAACCGAGTGGTACTACTCCGATCCGGTCGAGGTCCCGGACCTGAACGACTGGGAGACCGAGCTAGCCTTCAAGCTGCGCCCCTGAACCCACTTTTGTGCCGGCGTCCACGATTGTGGATGCTGATGCTCCAGAAGTCGGACGTTCAGAGCGTCTCGGTGACCTTCTTCAATCCGCGCGGGGCATCCGGGTCGCCGCCGCGGGCCACGGCCAGGTGCAGGGCCAGCTGCTGGAACGGGATGATCTCCAGCAGTGGGGAGAGCTCCTCGCTGACGCCGGTCGGCAGGGCGACCCCCACCGAGGCCGCCGCCACCGCGGCGGGCGACCCGACGCAGAAGACGTCGGCTCCCACCTCGGCCAGGCGCGGCAGCACCTGGTGCATGGCTTCACCGCCGACACCCGGTGCGACGACGGTCAGCACCGGTACCTGCGGGTCGATCATGGCCAGTGGGCCGTGCAGCAGATCGGCACCGGAGAATGCCTGCGCGCCGAGGTAGGAGGTCTCCATCAGCTTGAGGGCGGCTTCGCGGGCGGTCGCGTACGAGTAGCCGCGGGCAGTGGTGACCAGCCGGGACGCGAACCGGTAGCGCTGGGCCAGCTCGCGGACGTGGGTGTCGTTCGCGATCACCTGCTCGGCCAGCGCAGGCAGACCCTCGGCAGAGGAACCGTCGCCGCCCCGCAGCCGGTCGATGATCAGATAGAGCGCGAGCAGCTGGGCCGTGTAGGACTTGGTGGCGGCCACGGCGCGCTCCTTGCCGGCCATCACGTCGATCTCGAGCTCGGCGGCCTGGGCGAGCGGGGATCCCGGCTGGTTGGTGATCGCGAGGGTGAGGGCGCCCTGCTGGCGAGCCACCTCGAGCGACTGCACGAGATCCGGCGATCCGCCGGACTGGCTGACCCCGATCATCAGCACCCGATCGAGCTTGGGGCGGGCGGCGTACGCGGTCATGGTGGAGGGCGAGACCAGACCGGCGGGCCGTTGGGCCACGATCTCGGTGAGGTACTTGCCGTAGAGGGCGGCGTGGTCGCTGGTGCCGCGGGCCACGAACAGCGCCATGGTCGGATCGAAGTCGGCGATCCGCCGGGCGACGGTGTCGAACTGGTCACGGCCGCCGGTGAGCAGCCGGCGCCAGACGTCAGGCTGCTCGATGATCTCGGTGGCCATCAAAGCTCCGGGCTGGGTCATTGTCGTTGTTCTCCTTGTGTGTCGTGAATTCGGGGGTCAGAGGGGAAGTAGATCGCGGGTCTCGGCCAGACGTACGGCACCGAGGGCCGGGGCGGCGTCCAGGAGTCGGAGGTCGGTGACACCGATCGCGGCGAGCCGGTCGGCCAGCAGCCGACGGATGAGCGGTTGATGGACCAGCACGCCGCCGGCCAGGATCACCGGACCGGCGATCGCGAGCCGAAGCGAGACCAGCTCGACCAGAGTGGCGAGAGCGTCGGCCGCTTCGACGACGATGCCGTACGCCGCCGGGTCGTCGGCCTCGGCGAGCTCGAAGACGGCACGGGACCGCTCGGCCCAGTAGCGTCGCTCGCCGACGGCGTAGAAGTGATCGAGGAGCAGTCCGGGGCGCTCCACCCCGCACGCGGTGGCAAGGTGCGCGGACAGCGGGTCGGGCCCGAGTGCGACGTCGAGGCGGCTGAGCGCGTGCCGGACCGCGGCCCGGGCGATGCCGTACCCACTGCCGTCGTCGCCAAGCAGGTAGCCCCAGCCGCCGGCCCGGGCCTGACGACCGTCGAGACTGCTGCCCCAGGCGACCGACCCGGTCCCGGCGATCAGAGCGATCCCGGTCGGCGTTCCGGCTGCGGCCAGCAGCAGCTCGGTGTCGTGGACGACGGTGACCGTCGCGCCCGGGAGAGCTTCGGTCAGCACGGCGGCGATCCGGGCCTCCTGCTCCGGGGTGTCGACCCCGGCGGCACCCGCGCAGACCGACGAGATCGCCCTCGGATCGATGCGGTGGCCGGCCGGATCGGTGAGATCGGCCAGCAGGTGGCGTATCCGACGTGCCGCTTCGGTCAGGCCGACCGATGCCGGGTTGGCGCTGGGGCCGCGCACGTCAGCGACGATGACGCCGTGACCGGCGACCAGCGCCTGGGTCTTCGACCCGCCGATGTCCAAGCCGAGCTGATAGCTGTCCATGATCATTTCGATACCTCGGTGAGGGCGCTGGGTCCGGTGGTCGCGGGTGCGGACTGATCGGCCCCGGTCGGCTCCGGCCAGGTGCCGCCGTTCTCCCAGAAGTGCCGGATGTCGTCCAGCGGACGGCCCTTGGTCTCCGGGGCGAGCTTGAAGACGAAGAAGAAGGCGGCCACGGCGAGCAGACCGAAGATCACGAAGGTGCCGGCGCCGCCGACCCGGGTGAGCAGGGTCAGGAACACCGCGGCGACCGCGACGTTGGCCACCAGGTCGGAGGTCAGCATGGCGCTTGAGCCGAGGGACCGGAGCCGGGCCGGGAAGCTCTCCCCGGCGTATACCCAGACCAGGGCGCCGAAGCCGAAGGTGAAGCCGACGGTGAACAGCAGCAGACCGAGGAACCCGAGGGCGGTCAGGGCACCGCCGAAGTCGGAGCCGACGGTGAAGACGGCGACCAGCAGGATGTTGGCGATGATCATGATGCCGATACCGGTCAACAGGATCGGCCGCCGACCGAGCCGGTCGACCAGGAACATCGACACGAACACCGCGGCCAGTCCGGCCACCTGCACCAGGGCCGGCAGCCCCAGCAGCGCGAAGTTGCCCTCGAAGCCCATGGCCTGGAAGATCCGCGGGCTGTAGTAGACGATCGCGTTGATGCCGGTGATCTGCACGAAGAAGCCGAGACCGACCACGAAGAGGGTGGCGCGCAGGAACGGTTTGCGGACCATCTCGCGCAGATTGGCGAACGTGCCGGTGCCGCCGTCCTGCTCCTCGGCCAGCGCGGCCTCGATGTCGTCCAGCTCGGCGACGACATCGGCGGCGGGATCGACCCGGGAGAGGACGGATGCGGCATCGGCGCGGCGGCCCCGCATCATGTACCACCGGGCGGTGTCGGGCAGTCGGAGCAGCAACAGGAAGATCACCACGCCGGGTACGGCGGCGAGTCCGAGCATCCAGCGCCAGCTGCCGGTGTCGGCCAGGGCCCAGGCGACGAGGTAGCCGCCGATGATGCCGATCACCGTGGCGACCTGGTAGAGCACGAGCATGGCGCCGCGGACCTTCGGGGCGGCGGACTCGGCCACGAACACGGGCACTACCACCACGGAGATGCCGATCGTGAGGCCCAGCAGGAAGCGGGCGCCGATCAGGGTGGGCACCGAGAAGGCCAGGGCGGACAGCAGGGAGAACGCGGCGAACGTGGCTGCGACCAGCAGCATCGACCGCCGGCGGCCGATCCGATTGGCCAGGGCGCCGCCGCCGACGGCGCCGAGCACCTCGCCGATGACGACGGCCGTGGTGACCAGCTGCTGTTGACCGGTGGACAGGCCGAACTCGTCGGTGATGAAGAGCAACGCGCCGGCGATGTTCGACGAGTCGTAGCCGTAGATGATGCCGACCGTCGCGGCGGCGACCGCGACCAGGACGCCCAGGCGGGGCGTGGCGCGGAGATCGTGGATGAGGCTCACGCCTGACTCCTTCGTCTCGAGGGGAGGGGAGATTGGTTTAGACCAAATGTGTAGGCGTAAGATTGGCATAGACCAATCACGGTCGTCAAGTTCGGACATGGGGGGATCGTGGCGAACGCCGTACGGGTGCCGAAGTACTACCAGCTGAAGGGCGAGCTGCTTCGCTTGATCGAGGGAGCTGCGGTGGGCACGTTGCTGCCGACCGAACGTGACCTGGCCGAGCGGTTCGCGGTGTCGCGGACCACGGTTCGGCAGGCGATCGCCGAGCTCGTGGTCGAGGGCCGGTTGGAGCGGACGCAGGGCAGCGGCACGTACGTGTCCGAGCCCAAGCTGATCCAGCTCCGCCAGCTGAGCTCGTTCACCGAGGACATCGGCGACCGGCGCACAGATGCACGCAGCGAGGTGCTGGACATCTCCCGGATGGCCTCAGACGCGGAGGTGGCCCGAGCGCTCGACGTGGCCGTAGGCACCAAGGTGCAGAGGGTGGAGCGGCTGCGGATCGTCAGCGACGAGCCGATCGCCCACGAGGTCGCGTACCTCGCCGGTTCCTATCCGCGGCTGGCCGCCGAGCTGGCCCGGCGCGGATCGCTGTACCAGACGTTGGCGGAGGCGTACGGGGTCGAGCTCACCGACGCCGAGGACGCGATCGAGAC
>DATDAP010000135.1:0-2366 GCA_036525335.1 Microlunatus sp.
GCGACGCCATGTCGGAGGTCGACAAGCTCCGCTCCCAGGGCCCGGAACTCTGAGAGCTGATCTCGACGGGCAGGGAGTGGACTCCCCTCGCGAGCGGCCGTGAGCGTAGCGACGGACTCCGTCTGGACCGGGGAGAGAGCAGATACGCTTCACCGTTTGCGAACGAGTCGGGAAGACGGAGTCGGTGGAGCGCAGCGAACAGCGAGTGAGGACTAGCGCTGCGAGCCCTCAGCGCGCAGTGAGTAGCGAGTGACGACTAGTGGTCACGGCCACAAGTTCGTCGGGGTCTCCGGTGTCCAGGCACGCACCTCGCTGCGTTCTCCTCGGTCGCGATGCGACTCGGCATCCCTCCCTCGTCGGCCTGGCGATGCACGCACCTGGACACCGGAGTCCCTTGACGAACTTCCGGCCGCAACCACTAGTCGCCGAAGTCGCGTAGGGATGCGGCTTCCTGGACCGAGGCTCCACCCTGGATGTACTCCTCGATCGTGCTGCGGACTTGGTGTGAGGTCGCGGCGTGGGCGCGTGCCTCGTCCCGGGAGTGCGGCGGCAGGGTGGCGTAGTCGGTCAGACCGGCCACGCGACTCAGACCGAGGCGACCTGAGGTCGAGAGCAGTATGGCGACACGGCTCATGACGGCGTGGCAGCATGCGTCGCCGGGCGTCGGAATGGTTGCCGGCGGTGCCGGTGCGGTGGAGTCCACCAGCACCATTCCGTCGACCTCGTCGGGATAGTGATCGGCGAACGTCAGCGCATAGAGGCCGCCGAAGGAGTGGTCCGCCAGGACGTAGGGTCCGGGAACGTTTCCGCGGTGCAGCAACGTGTGGAGGTCGGTCGCGATCTGAGCGGCGTCCTGGGGTGGGTCAGCGGGCTCGCTCCATCCCGGCCTGTTCGGTCGTAGACACAGACGCGCGTGTCGTGGGCGAGCGCGGGCGCTAGCCACCCGAGATCGGAGGAGGTCCCGCCGGCGCCGGGTTCGAGCACGACCGTGGGACTGCCCGTACCGGTGCAGGTGCAGGCGGTGGCCGCCGACGTCGATCAGCCGACCGGGCATTGGGTACGCCTTCGCATCCGCCGCCTCGCCGACGGTCTCGTAGCCACCGCCGATGGATGACAGGGCCAGCATGGCCACGACGGGGTAGAGCAGCAGGCGTCGGCTGCTGCTCCGAAGCTGTCGACGGGCGCGGACGACCATCCAGATCACCAACACCACCAGTGCCGGCGGCCAGACCCAGCCGAGCACGTCCTGGATCGTTGAGCCGAAGATCAGCAGCAGAACACCGCCCACTCCGAGGAACAGGGCAGGGGCGACGGCCCATCGCTGTGGCTGGTCGGTGACCCGCACCGAGAGCGCGGCCACCATGGCCCAACCCAGCGCGAATCCACACAGGACGGCGCCGGTGACCGCGCTCTCGTCGGCGGGGATGAAGGGGGCGGCAACAAGGAGCAGAGCGGCGACGATGCCGGTGGCCAACGAACCGGCCAGAACTGCGCCGATGGGAGCCCTCGGGCTGGTGGTGCGATCGCCGGCGAGCTTTTGCCGAAGTCACTGCCGGCATCGACCGCGCCCTGGCCCTCGTCGCCGACGACCACGGACGCAATGCTGCTGCATCCGTCGCGCGTCAGCTGGTCGTCTACCTGCAGCGCTCTGGCGGGCAGGCTCAGTTCTCTGCACTGCTGGCCAGCCAGGCCGCCGACACCGCGCCCGTACGCGACCTGCTGGGGTGGCTGCGGGACCGCCTCACCGACGACCTCTCCGTGCCGGCACTCGCCCGTCAGATCAAACCTCTCCGAACGTCAGTTCACGCGGGTGTTCAAGTCCGAGGTCGGTGTCACCGCAGCAGATCACGTCGAGGCCGTCCGCGTCGACTCGGCCTGCCGCCTGCTCGAGACGACGAACCGGACCATCGAGCAGATCGCCAGAACCTGTGGCTTCGGCACCCCCGAAACCATGCACCGAACCTTCCGACGGCGGCTGAACACGACCCCCGGCGACTACCGCCACCACTTCCGCGGAGACATCTCCGCGCCACTGCCCTGACATTCGATCGCGATCACGTCACGGCGCCGAGTGTGCGTCTCGATCAGCAGCCGTCTCGAGGACAAGATCATGCGGCAGCGACGTGGCAAGGGCGTCGAGGATGAGATCCAGCCCGAAGTCGAACTCGTCGCCGAAGTCGTAGCCAGGTTGGAGAATGTGTTCGACTGCCAGTTCGACGAGTTGTGGGTACTGCCCGTCGGCGAACTGTTCCATCATCGGTGCCGCCACCTCGGTGACGGTGTCGGGGCCGTCGAAGGGGAGTGCGGCCTCCTGCAGCGCGAAGCCGTAGACGTAGCTGTCGATCAGCGCGTAGGCGTGGGCGGTC
>DATDAP010000136.1:0-8296 GCA_036525335.1 Microlunatus sp.
CCAGCCTGCGCGGGCGTGAGACCGACCGGCGGCCCGGAGACATCCTGGCCGAGGTCGAGGCGCTGGTGGCCGAGGGCGTGCAGGAGATCACCCTGCTCGGCCAGAACGTGAACGCGTACGGAGTCGAGTTCGGCGACCGGCAGGCCTTCGCCAAGCTGCTCCGGGCCTGCGGGGAGATCGACGGGCTGGAGCGGGTCCGGTTCACCTCGCCGCACCCCAAGGACTTCACCGACGACGTGATCGCGGCCATGGCCGAGACCGCCAACGTGATGCCCCAGCTGCACATGCCGCTGCAGTCGGGGTCGGACAGCGTGCTCAAGGCGATGCGCCGCTCGTACAGGAGCAGTCGCTACCTGTCGATCATCGAGAACGTCCGGGCCGCGATGCCACACGCCGCCATCACCACCGACATCATCGTCGGCTTCCCGGGGGAGACCGAGGCCGACTTCACGGCCACCCTCGACGTAGTGCGGGAGTCGCGGTTCGCCTCGGCCTTCACCTTCCAGTACTCGATCCGGGCCGGAACCCCGGCGGCGACCATGCCGCACCAGGTGCCCAAGGCCGTCGTCCAGGAACGTTACGAGCGACTGGTCGAGCTTGTCGGGGAGATCTCCTGGTCGGAGAACCTGGCGCAGGTGGGCCGCACGGTCGAGGTGATGTTCGCCGACGGCGAGGGTCGCAAGGATGCCGCGACGGCGCGCTCGTCGGGGCGCGCGAAGGACAACCGGCTGGTCCACGTCGCGGTGCCTCAGGACGAGGCGCTGCGACCACGGCCCGGCGACCTGGCCGAGGTCGAGATCACCTACGCCGCTCCGCACCACCTGACCGCGGACGCCGGGCTGCTGTCCCTGCGGCGGACCCGCGGCGGGGACGCCTGGCAGGCACGTCGGGCCAGTGTCGAGTCCCTGGTCGCCCCCGGCTCGGTCGCCCCCGGCTCGGTCGGTCTCGGAATGCCGGGTCTCGGCCTACCGGCGCCGTTGCCGCCGGCCCCGGCCTGCGCCGCGGGCTGACCACCCACGACCTGGCTCCCATCGCGGGCCCGGGGCAGGATGGGACGGTGACGTCGAAGGAGGACGTGGTCGAGCTCCTGCTCGACTTCCCCGCCGGGCACCCGTACGCGAAGTGGACAGGGACCCATTGGCGGCTGGTCGAGATCGCCGACTCCGGCGTGCCCGTCCCGAAGACCCGCCTTGCGGACGCGGTCGAGTCGGAGCTCGGCTGGCTCATCCCGGGTGTGGTTCCGAGTCGGGTCCTGCGGGTCGGCGGGCTGGCCCGCCGCCATGGCTCCATCGAGGGCAACGCGGTGTACGCCCTGTCCCGTCTCGGCTACGCCGACGAGGCGCGCACCGCTCAGCTGACCGAGGCCTTGATCGACTGGCAGTGGCCTGATGGCGGTTGGAACTGCGACCGGCACCGAGACGCCTGGCGCTCGTCGTTCCACGAGTCGGCCATTCCCGCTCTGGGTCTCGCCGCCTACGCCGAGGTGACCGGCAGCTCGACCGCTCGTCACGCGGCCGAGCGCACGGCCGAGCTGCTGCTGGAGCACCAGCTGTTCCGGTCCGCCGCCACGGGTGAGCCGATCCATCCGTCGTGGACGGTGCTGCACTATCCGTCGTACTGGCATTACGACATCCTGATCGGGCTGCGCCTGCTGGTCGCCGTCGGTCGAGTCGGCGATCCGCGCGCGACGAGCGCCCTCGACGTGCTCCAGGGTGCCCACCACGGAGACGGCCGCTTCGCCGGCCGGAGCTGGTCGTCGAGACGGCAACCAGCCGCCGTCGACTGGGGTCGCGGCGGTCGTAACGTCCTGCTCAACGAGTTCGCGGCGGCCGTCCTCCGAGCGGCCGGACGACAACCGGCCGACTCCGGCTAGGTGCTACGCCCCGGGCCACCACGACAGGGCGCCGCCGCCGTCGAGCCGGGTCAGGGCCGTTGCCGGATCAGCCGCTCTGCGTACTCGGGCCAGAACTGCCCGGCCGGTGGCTCGCCCTCGCGACAGTTCCCGTCGGAGGCGCCCGGCTCCTTGATCCACAGGTATGCGACCGCGCGGGCCCGGTCGGCTCCGATCCGTGGGTTCCCTCCGAGGGCGACACTCGGCGGGTTGCACCAGGCGTCGATGCTCGCGGGGTCCGCCTCCGGCGCTCCGCGGCCGTTGCGGGAGACGTCGATGACGTACGGCATGTCGCCCAGGGCTGCCGACAGCTCGTCCCCGTACGCCTGGTTGTCCGCCGTGCTGGCGAAGTTGGAGACGTTCAGACTGAAGCCGTCCGCCTGCTCGGACCCACTGTCGCGCAGCGCGTCCGCGAGGGCCCGCGCGTCGGCGATCCAGCCCGGATGGCCCGCGTCGAGGTAGACGAGCGTGTTCTCGTGCCGGCCGAGGGTCTCGACCGCCGACGCGAGCATCGCGTACGTCGTCGCCGGGTTGCCGTCCTGGGCGCACTTCCCACTCAGCGCCTGCGGAATGGCGTCGGGCTCGACGACGACGAGCGCGCGCTGATCCTCGATGGCGTCGGCGACCGCACCGACCCAGGTCAGGTAGCTCGACTGCTCGGCGGCACCTCCGCCGGAGTAGGAACCGCAGTCCCGGCCGGGCCGGTGGTAGAGGACGAGCACCGGCAGCTGACCGGTCATCGCGGCCGTCTGGGTGACTCGCTGCGTCAACGCGACGGGGTCGTCGTTCACCAACCAGGTGGCGACCGCCTGCGAGCTGATGGCGGTCAGACCGTCGGCCGTGGTCGAGTCACCGTCGCTCCGCAGCTGGAACTCGGCCTGAGCGGCGGCGGACTCGGGATCGATCCACAGCTGCGAGCCCGTCAACGGATTCGCCGGCTCCGGGTCAGCGCCGGGGCCGCACGCGAGGGTCGAGACGAGCAGGGCCAAGAGCAGGGCCGGCGCCACCAGCCACCGACGACGCCTATGTCGGCGGATGCTACGTGGCGTCAGGCCGCGGACTCGAGCTTGGCGGCGGTCTTCTGCAGCTTGGCCCTCTTCAGGGCCTTCTTGTTGCGGGCGTTGGCGAAGAGGTTCCGGGCATCCTCCGGCGCGAGCTTGCCCTCGGCCAGCAGCCGGATCGGACACCGCTTGCACCGAGGCTTGTCCTCGCAGCACTTCTTCTTGGGTCGTACGGCCACGAAGCGACGATAGCAGTTAGGTGAGCCAAGCCTCACATCGTTCGACGCGCGATCGATCCGCGAACCTCACGCATGATCAGATGGCAATCATGACGGGAACGGACGCCGCTCATGACCGATGACTGGCAGTGGTTCTGGGCGGGCGAGGGCGGGCGGGACCGGATCCTCCGCGACGAGGTCGAGGGACTGCACGCTCGGCTCTCGAGCGCCAGCTCGCAGACCCATCGACTGAGCAGTCAGCTCGCGACCCTGTCCGGCTCCATCGAGAGCCGGCTGAACGCTCTGTCGGCGGCCTTCGACGCCTACGTCGAGCTGGGCGACGTGCGCGAGGAGCTGTCGGCGTACGAAGAGCCGGCAACCGTGCGTCGCTCGGTGATGGCGGCGATCGATGCGCTGGCCGGTGGGCGTCCGGCGTCCGCGGTGGATCCCCGCGGACTGGACTACTGGCTCCCGTACGCGATGAATGCCGTCATCGGACTCGTGGAGGGTCGGCCTGATCCCACGGCCCTGGACCAGGCCCGATCGTTGTCACCGGAGGCGGACACGTTCGTCGCCGCGGTGTGCGGTGCTCTGGGCCACGGCACCCTGGTCGCCGACCTGCTACCGGTGGTGCTGGTCGGCGACACCGTGCTGACCGAGCAGCAACGCCGGATCTGGCGGGCCGCGGCGACTGGTGTGTTCGGAGACCTGGGTGGCGACCTGGGCGAGGTCTGGTGCCCGGTAATGGACCGCGAGCCGGTGGGGGACTGGGCGTCCTGGGTGACCGCCCACGGATCGTCGCCCCCAGCCGGGATCGCGTGGCTGCATGGCCTGGTGACACCAGCGGCGTATATCGCCGAGCCGGTCCGCAGCGCAGCAGACACCCCGCTGGGTCAGCTGCCCGCGCGGCAGACCGATGCCGACGCCGGCTCTGCTGAGATCGTCCCGACCGTCGAGCTGCGCACCGTGGCCACCGAGCTGATCGGTCGGGGCATGCCGGCCGAGGCCCACCTGCGGCAACGTTCACGCGAGCTGCGCGCTCTGATCGAGCGGCCCACTGCCGGTGGGCGCGCTGCTGCGGAGGCGACCCCGGCGACCGTGGTCGCGGAGGTGCGTCGGGCGCTGCTGCTGCCCTCGACGTCGGAGTCGGTCCGGACCACGCTGCTGTCGTGGGTGTCGGCCCCGCTCACGGCAGTGGTCGACCAGCTGGTGGCGACGGCCACGAGTGCGCCGCCGGCGCAGGAGGCCCTCCGCGGTGGCGGCGGCCACATCGTGGTGACGGCGGTGGGAGCCGACCCCGCGGCGGTGGCCGCCAGCATCACGCGCCTGGAAGCGGCGCACCAGGTGACGAACACCCGGCTGATCGGATGGGGCGCCGGCGCCGGCATCGCGGCGATCCTGGCCCTCGTGCTGGCCGTCGTGGGCAGCGGTTGGGCCTGGCTGTTCGCCATCGGCCTGGTCAGCGGGATCATCGGCACGCTCCGGCAGGTGCGGGCCCGGCGGTCCACCCGTCAGGCCGGGCACGAGGCGGTCCAGCGGTTTCGGCAGCAGGTGCTGGAAGCGACCGAGCGAGCCGACGCTGCCGAGCAGAAACGCTCGGCGGCGCTCGTGCAGCTGACCGGTGAGGCTGCCGACCTGCAAGGTCGACTGGCTCGGCCGGTCAGCTCGACTGGTCAGGCCGGTGGCTGACCACCGGCGTTGTCCATCGTCTGCTTGGCCTGCTCGGCGGCCTGATCGATCTGTTCGGTGTGCTGGCCGCCCGTCTTCTGGTCGATCAGCTCCGCCGCCTTGTCGATCCCCTGATCGACCTTGTCGTTGTGCTCGTTGAGCAGGTCCTTGGCCTTGTCGAAGATGCCCATGAGGAGTTCCTCTCGCCGGTAGGTTCGGTGACCTCATGTCTACCCTGCAGCCCCCACCGTCGTGCGCGGACCCCGACGTCGACCGTACGGTCGTGGTGGTCGGCCCCACCGCCTCCGGCAAGTCGGGCCTGGCCATCGCCCTGGCCGAGCGGTTGATCGCCGACGGCCGGCCGGCCGAGATCGTCAACGCCGACTCGATGCTGGTCTATCGCGGGATGGACATCGGCACGGCGAAGCCCTCGGCGGACGAGCGGCAGCGGGTGGTGCACCATCTGGTGGACGTGCTCGAGGTGACCGAGACGGCCACGGTCGCCCAGTTCCAGACCCGGGCCCGAAAGGCGATCGCCGACTGCCGGGCCCGCGCGGTGGTGCCGATCGTGGTCGGCGGATCGGCCCTCTACATCCGGGCGATCATCGACGACTTCGTGTTCCCCGGTACGGATCCGGCCGTCCGCGCTCGGTGGGAGGCCGAGCTCGCCGAGCTCGGCTCGCCCGCGCTGCACGAGCGGCTGGCTCTTGTCGATCCGGCGGCCGCCGCCGCCATCGAGCCGGCGAACGGTCGTCGGGTCGTCCGGGCCCTCGAGGTCATCGAGCTGAGCGGACAGCCGTACCCCGCGCAGCTGCCCGAGCGGCGGTATCTGCTGCCCGGGGTGGTCCAGCTCGCTCTGAGGCTGGAGCGTCCGGTCCTGGACGTACGGATCGAACAACGGATCGCCGCCATGTGGGCCGCCGGGCTGGTCGACGAGGTCGCCCAGCTGGCACGACACGGGTTGCGGGAGGGGGTGACGGCCTCGCGGGCCCTCGGCTACCGGCAGGTGCTCGAGCTGCTCGACGGCGAGGTCGACGAGGCGGAGGCGCAACGGCGTACGGTCGTCGCCACCCGCCGGTTCGCCCGACGCCAGGACTCCTGGTTCCGGCTGGACCCCCGGATCGCCTGGCTGGCGTACGACCGGCCGGACCTGGTCGCCGCGGCCCTCGCAGCCGCTGAAGTGGAAGACTGACACTGTGCACAGCCGGACGTTCGCGAAGGGCCATGGGACGGAGAACGACTTCGTCCTGCTGGTGGACCGCGACGCCCGGGAGCCGCTGACCGACGACCAGGTCCGCTGGATCTGCGACCGTCGGGCCGGCGTCGGCGCCGATGGGATCCTGCGCGCCGTCGCCGGTCGTCACATCCCGGAGTGGTCCGGCGATCCGGACATCTGGTTCATGGACTACCGCAACGCCGACGGCTCCATCGCCGAGATGTGCGGCAACGGCGTGCGGGTCTTCGTCCGACACCTGGTGGACGAAGGGCTGGCCGACGGACCGACGGTGCCGGTGGGCACCCGGGCCGGGCTGCGCACCACCGAGGTGCTCGCGGACGGCCGGATCCGGGTCGCCATGGGGCCGGCTCGCGTGTCGGTCGACGAAGTCCGCGTGCGGACCGCCGATCGACAGGAGTTTCCCGCTGTTCCGGTCGACGTCGGCAACCCGCACGCCGTCAGCTTCTGCGCCGACCCAGCGGCGATCGACCTGCGGGACGCGCCCAGCTGGCAGCCGGGCGACGCCTTCCCGGACGGCGTCAACGCCGAGTTCGTCGGCAGCCTCGGGCCACGCCACCTGGTGATGCGGGTCTACGAGCGCGGCTCCGGAGAGACCCGTTCCTGCGGCACCGGCACGGTGGCCGCGGCGGCGGCCTGGCACCACCGCCAAGGTCCGCACGGAGCGGTCGACGGTGCTCCGAGAGAGGGCGTCCGCTACCGGGTCGACGTCCCGGGCGGGACGGTCGAGGTCGAGCTGGGGGAGCAGACGTTCCTCACCGGGCCGGCCGTCGTGGTGGCTCGGGGGGAGCTGCTGATTCCCTCGTCTTTCGCCGTCCCGATCACGGTCGGCTGAGCGCCGATGCCTGCTCACGAGCGGGAAACGGCTCGCCGACTGTTGGTGGTACGTGCGATTCTTGTCCCACGATGAGTTTGCCTGAATCCGAGTACCTGTCTTCTTCCGCCGTGGACGCCGACGAGTCCATCGCCTCGGACGCCGCCGATCGGCCGTCCGAGACCGAGGCGTACGAGCCGTCCGAGCGCACCGACTACGACGGTCAACAGCTGGACCGCGAGGAGCGCCAGTCGCTCCGCCGCGTGGCCGGCATGTCGACCGAGCTCACCGACATCACCGAGGTCGAGTACCGCCAGCTCCTGCTGGAGCGGGTGGTGCTGGTGAGCGTCTGGACGACGGGCAGCGAGGTCGACGCCGAGAACGCCATGGCGGAGCTGAAGCTGCTCGCCGAGACCGCCGGCTCGGAGGTCCTGGAGGGTGTCGTGCAGCGGCGGCAGCGCCCCGATCCGGCCACCTACATCGGCCGCGGCAAGGTGGAGGAGCTGCGCGAGATCGTGGTCGCCACCGGCGCCGACACGGTCATCTGCGACGGCGAGCTCGCGCCCGCGCAGCTGCGCAACCTGGAGGACAAGGT
Organism: Microlunatus sp.; assembly: GCA_036525335.1. Lineage (GTDB taxonomy): Bacteria > Actinomycetota > Actinomycetes > Propionibacteriales > Propionibacteriaceae > Microlunatus. The sequence goes on from DATDAP010000136.1 coordinate 7,422, forward strand.
CAAGGTCAAGGTCATCGACCGGACCTCGCTGATCCTCGACATCTTCGCCTCGCACGCCAAGAGCGCCGAGGGGCAGGCCCAGGTCGAGCTGGCCCAGCTGCAGTACCTCAAGCAGCGGCTCCGCGGCTGGGGTGGCAACCTCTCCCGGCAGGCGGGTGGTCGCGCGAGCGGCGGGGCCGGCATCGGCGGCCGTGGTCCCGGCGAGACGAAGCTGGAGACCGACCGCCGCCGGATCCACAGCCGGATCGCGAAGCTGCGGGCCACGCTGCGCGAGCTCGACGCCAACCGGCAGCTCAAGCGGGCCGAGCGCCGCCGGCACCAGGTGCCGTCCGTGGCGATCGTCGGCTACACCAACGCGGGCAAGTCCAGCGTGCTGAACCGACTCACCGGGGCCGGCGTGCTGGTCGAGGACGCTCTGTTCGCCACGCTGGATCCGACCACCCGACGCACGCAGACCAGCGATGGTCGGGTCTTCACGCTGACCGACACCGTCGGCTTCGTCCGGCATCTGCCGCACGACCTGGTCGAGGCGTTCTCCTCGACGCTGGAGGAGTCGGCGCAGGCCGACCTGCTGGTGCACGTGGTCGACGCGTCCGATCCGGACCCGATCGGTCAGATCAGGGCCGTGCGCGGTGTGCTGGCCGACATCGGGGCCGGCGACGTGCCGGAGCTGGTGGTGCTGAACAAGGCCGACCGGGCCAGCGCGGAGGCCATCACCACGCTGCGGACCGCGGCTCCCGGCGCGGTGGTCACCTCGGCCCGCACCGGCGAGGGGATCGAGGAGCTGCGGGCGGTCGTCGAGTCCCGACTGCCGCATCCCGAGCGGGAGGTGCGGGTGCTGTTGCCGTACGAGCGGGGCGATCTGGTCAACCGGA
>DATDAP010000137.1:0-5272 GCA_036525335.1 Microlunatus sp.
GTAAGGCCGGGCAGCAGCTGCTCGAACGCCTGCTGCCCGCCGGCCAGCAGCCCGTGAATGTGCCGGCCTTGCGGAACGCCGCGACGCGGCTCGGCAGCATCCGGCAGCCGGTCGCGCTCAACCACGACGACGGTGCCGAAACGCTCCGCAGCACGTGCGCGGCGAGCAGCCCGGCGATGCTGCCGCCGAGGACGACAGCGGCGTCGCCACGGTCTCGTCTCATGGCAGCTGCCTCCTGCCCGAACACGTCAGACCCCGGTGGGCGATGACGAGAGGGTCGCGGCGACGTGGTCGTCACAGTGGGCAGCGGTCTGCTCCCAGGCCGCCCGGGTCTGCTCGGCGGGTGCTGCCGCGGCGGTGGTCATGGTGGCTCCTGCATGGGTCTCGGGGCTGCGTTCATCGGGGATGACGGGACGGAACCGGGATGGACGCAGAGTCCGCGGTGTGGTGCGTCCTTTGCCGGGGTGCTTCGTCGTCAGGGGTGGCAGAGTGGAACCAACCGAAGGGCTTGACAGATGACCATCGTCAGCAGTGTGATGAGCGAGCTGACCGCGACGTCGGCGGAGAAGCTGATCATCGACTTCCTTTATCTGGACCTGACCACGTGCACGCGGTGTCGTGGCACAGACCGGAATCTGGAGGCCGGACTGGCCGCGGTGGGGGACGTCCTAAGGGCCGCCGGAGTGGAGGTCGAGGTCCGTAAGGTGCACATCCGGTCCGCAGCTGAGGCTCGTGCGTGGCGGTTCGTGTCGTCCCCGACGGTGCGGATCAACGGCGTCGACATTGCCGTCGAGTTGCGGGAGAGCTCGTGTGGCTCCGAGGTCTGCGTTGACGGCTGCGGCGACCACATCGACTGTCGCGTCTGGGTGTTCGGCGGGCGTGCATACACCGAGCCTCCGGTGGAGCTGATCGTCGACGCGATTCTTCGGCAGGTGTATGGCCAGCCCAGCGCCCCGGTCGAGGACCGGCCCTATGAGCTGCCGGACAACCTGCAGCGCTTCTTCGCCACTGACCCGGTCGCCGCGGAGGAGAGCGACCCGCCGGTTCCGGTCGCCGAGCCTGCGTGCTGTTCACCCGTTGAACAGGACTCGTGCTGTGCGGCAGAGGACAAGGCTGGCTGCTGCACCGAGGCGGTGGGCTGCGGATGTCGCTGAGCCCGACGGTGCCCGACCAGCCGGATGCGGCGGTGGAGTCGGTGTGGCGGGACCTGCACGATCCGCTGCTGCGGTTCATCACCCGACGGGTGCCGGACCGGGCCAGCGCCGAAGACATCCTGCAGGAGGTGATGCTGCGGCTGCACCGTCACGCCGACGAGATCCGCCACGTCAACTCGGTCAGCGGCTGGATGCACACGATCAGCCGCAACGCGATCACCGACTACTACCGGGCGGCGGCCCGCCGGGAACTGCCGGTCGACAACCCCACCCCGGTCGACGAGCCCGACGCGGTCGACATGCTTGAACCGGGGCTGCGGCGGGGGGAGCTCACCGGCTGTCTGGAACCGCTCCTGGCCCGGCTGTCACCGACGTCCCGGGAGGCGCTGCAGCTGACCGACCTCGACGGCCTGACCCAGGCCGAGGCCGGTGCCCGGCTCGGTCTGTCGACGTCGGGCATGAAGTCGCGCGTCCAGCGGGCCCGCAACCAGCTGCGGGACCAGTTCACCGACTGCTGCGACATCCACCTCGACCGTCGGGGTGGACTGATCGACTACCAGGCGCGGGAAGGCGGCGGATGCGTTTGCGACACTCCCCCGTCGACGGAGCCTGGCGCCTGAAGGCGCCGGTGGCTGAGGCCAGTTTGGCGCCGATGATGGTCGAAGTGTTGGGGTGCCGTCGTCGTGTAGGTCGATCCCGAGCGGTTGTGAAGTGCCTGCGCAGCCGCTCTGCTCGCTCGTGCTCTGGAACCCACCTAGGGAGATGCGATGACTGCCGTTGATTATCACTACGTCATCGTGGGCGCCGGGTCGGCGGGCTGCGTTCTGGCTGCCCGGCTGTCGGCCGACCCTGGGTACCGGGTTGCTCTGTTGGAGGCGGGCGGGTCGGACCGGCCGCGGGAGGTCCGCATCCCGGCGGCGTTCACGAAGCTGCTGCAGACCGGCTACGACTGGAACTACCGCACCAGCAATCAGCCGCAGCTGACTGGACGGCAGCTGTACTGGCCGCGTGGCAAGACCCTCGGCGGGTCGTCCGCGATAAATGGGCAGGCGTGGACACGTGGGCACCGCCTCGACTACGAGGGCTGGGCGGAAAGCTGCCCGGGCTGGTCCTATGAGGAGGTGCTGCCGTACTTCCGCCGGGCCGAGCATCGGGTGGGCAGCAACGTCGGCGGGGTGTACGGCACTTCGGGTCCGCAGGTCATCTCCGAGCTGCGCGATCCCAACCCCACCACATTGGCGTTCCTGGCCGGATGCGCTGAGCTGGGCCTACGCCGACTCGACGAACTCAACGAACCTGACAACACCGGGTTCTCGCCCACTGCGGTGACCCAGCGGCGCGGGCTGCGGCACAGCGCCGCAGACGCCTACCTGCGTCCCGCCAGGCGGCGACGCAACCTGACCGTCCTCACCGCGGCGCACGCCCAACGAATTCTGCTCGACGGTGCCCGTGCCACCGGTGTGGAGTACCGGGATGCGGCCTGCGTGACTCAGCAAGTGACCGCCACCCGCGAGGTGATCCTCTGCGCCGGCAGCATCAACTCACCCCAGCTGCTGATGCTGTCAGGTATCGGAGATGCTGACCAGTTGCGCGACGCGGGCGTAGAGCCACGCCATGACCTGGTGGGTGTTGGCGCGAACCTGCAGGACCACCTGGCCTGCGCGGTCATCGTGCACTGCCCGAAGCCGATCACACTGTTCGGGGCCGACTCCCCGGCCCAGCTCGCCCGATTCCTCCTCGCGCGTCGCGGGATGCTCACCTCCAGCGTGAACGAGGCGGTCGCCTTCATCCGCAGCGACCCAGCTCTAGCCGCCCCCGATCTGGAGCTAGTCTGGCTTCCGGTGCCAGTGCTGGGCGAGGGCCTGACCCCACCGCCCGGCCACGGGCTGACCATGGGTGTGGAGCTTCTGCAACCGGACAGCCACGGTGAGGTCCGTCTGGCCAGTGCCAACCCGGGCGAGCCGCCGATCATCAACCCTGGCTACCTCACGGTCGAGTCGGACCTGCATGGTCTTGTTGCCGGTCTCCGCATCGCCGAGCGGCTCTGCGACACCGTCGCGCTGAGCCCCTACATTGGCGCGCCCATGGCACCCTGGCCGGGCACGGTCGACGATGCGAAGCTGGCCACGTACGTCCGGGAACACGCCCAGACGGCATACCACCCGGTCGGCACCTGTCGGATGGGCAGCGACGACGCCGCAGTCGTCGACTGTCAACTGCGAGTCCACGGTCTGGACGGGTTGCGGGTGGTGGACGCCTCGGTGATGCCGCGGATCACCCGCGGCCACACCCACGCGCCCACCGTCATGATCGCCGAACGCGCCGCCGACCTGATCCGAGCGCGGCCACCAGCGCAACCAGACCCAGCCGACACCGCCTGACCCGTGGACTGGGGAGCCGGGCCGTTGACAAGTGTCAGTGTCCAAGTCGGCGCCGTGACAGGGTTTGTCCGTGGCATTGGTCAGGTCACGGTGTGTCGGCGCTGCTCGCCACGCTCAGCGACTCAGCAGACGGCCGGAGATGAGCTCGCAGCTCACAGAGGCAGGAGTCTCGCCGCCCGGAACCATCGTCGATATCGCCCGATCCGTCTGCCAGCCCGCCAGGCGACGGTGGAGATGAAAGGTCAGGCTGGGGTGAGCGCCCTGGCCATCGCGGCCAGCGTGGTGGGGGCGATGCGGTAGTAGGCCCATTTGCCGCGTTGCTCGCGGGTGATGAGTCCGGCGTCGACGAGCAGTTTCATGTGGTGGGACACGGTGGGCTGGGACAGCTGGACCGGCTCGATGAGGTCACAGACGCAGGCTTCGCCGCCGTCGGCGGCGGCGATGAGGGACACCAGCTTGACCCGGGTGGGGTCGGCGAGTGCTTTGAACATATGGGCCAGCCGGGCGGCGGTGTCGTCGTCGAGGACCCCACCGGTGACCGGCGCGCAGCAGGCGGTCAGGTCGGAGACGAGCAGCGGCGCGGTGGTGACTGACATGGATCCAGTCTGCCACACCCATTGACATTCGTCGATGGACGGCTAGAGTACGTATCGAGGAACTTCAATCTAACGAGGTGGGATGATGACTGATCTTCCGGTGGTGGTGATCGGCGCCGGACCCCAGGGTCTGGCAGCTGCGGCGCAGCTGCGCGAGCGTGGGCTGCGGCCAGTGGTGCTCGAGGCCGGCGACGGGCCGGCGGCCGCGGTGGCGCAGTGGGCTCATGTGCGGTTGTTCTCGCCGTGGACCGAGCTGGTGGACCCGGCGGCGGCGCGGCTCCTGGCGTCGAGTGGCTGGCAGGCGCCGACGCCGGGGTACCCAACCGGCGGTGAGTGGATCGAGCGGTACCTCGCCCCGCTGGCCGACGCCCTGGGCGAGGTCGTCCGTTACGGCGCCCGCGTGACCGGGGTGTCGCGGACGGGCCGGGACCGGCTGGTGAGCTCCGGGCGCGACGAGCAGCCGTTCGTCGTCCATGTCGTCAGCCCGGACGGCGATGAGTCGCGGTTGCACGCCCGCGCGGTGGTGGACGCGTCGGGGACGTGGCGGCAGCCCGGCCCGGCCGGGGCCGACGGGCTGCCGGCGACCGGTGAGCGCGCTGCCGCCGCCGACGGGCTGGTGACCTACCTGCCGCCGACCACCGACCAGCTGGCGGCGGCCGCGGGTCGGCATCTGGTGGTGGTGGGCGGCGGTCACTCGGCGATGACCGCGATCATCGACCTGGCCGAGACGGTACGGCGTGAGCCGGGCAGCCGACTGACGTGGGTGCTGCGCCGCGGACTGAGCGGCGACACCTTCGGTGGCGGCGCCTCCGACGAGCTGCCCCAGCGCGGCGCGCTCGGCCTGCGCGCGAGAGCCGCGGTCGACGAAGGGCTGGTCGAGCTGGTCAGCGGCTTCCGCGTCGAGACGGTCGAGCAGCGTGACGGTGGCGTGGTGCTGGTGGCCGAGGACGGGCGGTCCCTCGAGCGGGCCGACCAGGTGGTGGTGTTGACCGGCTTCCGGCCGGACCTGTCGTTCCTGTCCGAGATCCGACTCGACCTGGATCCGGTGCTGCAGGCGCCGCGGCTGCTGGCGGCCGAGATCGACCCGAATATCCACTCCTGCGGCAGCGTCAGCCCGCACGGGGCCGCGGAGCTCGCCCAG
>DATDAP010000138.1:0-10111 GCA_036525335.1 Microlunatus sp.
GTCGGGCCAGTAGCGTACGGGGCATGTCCGGACCTCCTTCCCCTGCGCTGACCGATCCGGCGTTCCGCAATCTGACCGACGACCTCCGGCTGGCGCACCTGCTCGCCGATGACGCCGACTCGATCACCACGAACCGGTTCAGGGCCCTCGATCTGCACGTGGTCGCCAAGCCCGATCTGACGCCCGTCTCCGACGCGGACACCGCGGTCGAGGAGGCTCTGCGGCGCACGCTCGGCCGCGCCCGGCCGCGGGACGCTGTTCACGGGGAGGAGATGGAGGACACCGGTTGGGGTCCCCGGCGCTGGGTGATCGACCCCATCGACGGAACCAAGAACTTCGTCCGCGGAGTGCCGGTCTGGGCCACCCTGATCGCGCTGATGATCAACGACGAGGTGGCCGTCGGGGTCGTCTCCGCGCCCGCCCTGGGCCGACGCTGGTGGGCGAGCCTGGGGGGCGGGGCGTACGCCGGGAAGTCGCTGATGTCGGCGACCCCGTGCCGGGTGTCCGATGTCGCCGCCATCGAGGACGCGTCGCTGAGCTACTCCTCGATCCCGGGCTGGGTCGAGTCTGGTCGCGGTCAGCAGTTCGTGGATCTGATGCGGGGCTGCTGGCGGAGCCGGGCGTACGGGGACTTCTGGTCCTACATGCTGCTCGCCGAGGGCGGGGTGGACATCGCCTGCGAACCCGAGCTGGCTCTGCACGACATGGCCGCCTGCTCGATCGTGGTCACCGAGGCGGGCGGCAAGTTCACGGACCTGGACGGCATCCCCGGACCGCGCGGAGCCAACGCCGTCGCTACCAACGGACGGCTGCACGACGTCGTCCTGGAGCAGCTCGCGCTCGCCGACGAGCAGTCATGAGCTAGCTTCAGGTCGACTGTAGCCCCGGTCCCGGGTCCGGAGGCGCCAGTGCAGAATGACGCCATGCAGCTGACCCACACCTTCGAGATCGCCGCGCCCGTCGATCAGGTCTTCGACGTCTTCGGTCGACTCGACCTGCTGGCGCCCTGCTTTCCGGGGGCGTCGGTGTGGGGCCGCGACGGTGAGGTCTACCACGGTGCGGTCAAGATCAAGCTCGGACCGTTCCCGCTGGTTTTCGAGGGCACCGCCCGGGTGGTCCGAGCCGATCTGGCGGACCGCCGCCTGGTGGTCAAGGCCAACGCACGGGACCGGCGTGGAGCAGCGGCCGGGGCGGCGACCGTCACGGCGACCTTCAGCGCGAAGGGCTCGGACCGCACCTGGGCGGAGGTCGCCACCGATCTCGATCTGACCGGCCGCCCGGCACAGCTCGGTTCCGGGACCATCTCCTCGGTCAGCGACCGGCTCGCCGACCAGTTCGTCGGCTGCATCAGCGCCAAGCTGGCGGCCGGCCTCGTCGCGGACGAGCCGGTGGAGTCGCCTGAATCGGTGGGCTCGGTCGCCGAAGGGTCAGCGTCGACGGTCGCCGCTGGAGAACCGGACCAGACGGCTTCGCCACTGGCGGCGCCCGGCTCACGGCCATCGCAGTACGCGTACCGGCCCCCGAACCCCTCTGAATCGGCCCCGCACCTGCAGGTGCTACCGGACATCGCCCGGACCTGGCTGCCGTGGGTGGGTGGCGCGGTCGGCGGGCTGGCGGTGCTGGTGCTGGTCATCGGCTGGCTGCGTCGGCGCTGAGCCCGTTCGGGTGTCCGGGCGTACGCGGTACGAGGCGAACGTCTGTGTGCTGCTGCGCCGGCGGGGACGGTGGTTGCTGACCGTCCGGGCCCCGCACGTGGCGTACGCGCCGGGGATGATCGGGATGGTCGGTGGGCACGTGGAGCCGGTGGTCGGCAAAGGCACCTTCGAGACGACCGTGCGGCGCGAAGCGCTCGAGGAGACCGGGCTGGACCTGACGGACGTGACGCTGCACTACCTGTCCAGTGAGCTCTATCGAGGCTCGGATGACCAGCCGGTGCTGACGGTCACGTACGCGGCCGAGCTGCCGGCCGGGGTCGAGCCCGGACTCGCCGATCCCGATGAGCTGGTCGCCGTCGGCTGGTGGACGGTCGCCGAGCTGCTGGCGGCCGACAACGGCGCACCCTGGCTGCCACCGCTGTTGATCGCGGCCGAGGAGCTGCTGGACGCCGTCAGCCGGCGATGACCCGCAGCCGCACGGTCTCGGGCAGGTCGCGCAGCTTGGCGACGGCCTCCTCGGCGAGCTGACCGGCGACGTCGGTGATCACGTACCCCAGCTCGCCACGGGTGGACAGCGTCTGCCCCTCGATGTTCACCCGGCTGTCGGCGAGCACCCCGTTGACCGTGGCCAGCACCCCGGGCACGTTCTGATGCACGTGCAGGATCCGGGTCCGGTCTCCCCGCTCGGTGGCCACCGGTGGCAGGTTCACCGACATCGAGGTGTTGCCCGCTGCCACGTAGTCGCGGAGCTTGCCGGCCACGAACCGACCGATGTCCTCCTGCGCCTCCTGGGTCGAGCCGCCGATGTGCGGGGTGAGGATGACGTTGGGAATCCCTTGCAGGCACGAGGTGAACGGGTCGCCGACCGTCTTCGGCTCCTCGGGGAACACGTCCACGGCCGCGCCGGCGAGGTGACCGCTGACCAGGTGGTCGCGCAGCGCCTCGTGGTCGACCACGACACCGCGACACAGGTTCAGGAACAGACTCCGCGGACGCATCTTGGCGAATTGATCGCGGCCGAACAGACCGGCGTTGCCGGGACGTCCGTCGACGTGCAGCGAGATCGTCTCGGCCTCGACCAGCAGCTCGTCCAGGGTGTGGCAGCGGCGGGCGTTGCCCAGGGCCAGCTTGTCGGCGACGTCGTAGAACAAGACCCGCATGCCCAGCGCCTCGGCCACCACCGACAGCTGACTGCCGATGTTGCCGTAGCCGACGATGCCCAGGGTCCGACCCCGGACCTCGTGCGCGCCCTTGGCCGACTTGTCCCACTCGCCGTCGTGCATCTTCGCGTTCTTGTCAGTGAGGTGCCTGGCCATCGAGATGATCTCGGCGATGGCCAGCTCGACGACGCTGCGGGTGTTGGAGTACGGCGCGTTGAACACGGCGAGGCCGCGCTCCGAGGCCGCCGTCAGATCGATCTGGTTGGTGCCGATGCAGAACGCCCCGACCGCCAACAGACTCGGGGCCCGCTCCAGCACCTCGTCGGTGACCGTGGTCTTGGAGCGGATGCCGAGCAGCTGGACCCCGTCCAGCGCGGCCACGAGCTCGTCGGTGTCCAGAGCGCCTTTGACGGTCCGGACCTCGATCCCTCGCTCACCGAGCAGCCGTTCGGCCTCGGGGTGGATGTTCTCCAGCAGCAGCGCTCTCATGGTTCCCTCGTCGGTGATGCAGTGCGGACCGTGCGCAATCACGCCTGGCCCAGCGGACAAGTCTAGGAACACCACTGATGGCCGGGCATTCCGTCTCAGCTGGTCGGATCCTCAGACACTACGGTGACGGCGTGGGCATCGGCGAGCTGGCGGAGGGTCCGCTGCACGCCGCGCTGAAGCAGCAGCTCAGTGAGCCGGACGATCGGTTCGAGGTCCCGGTCGAGCGCTGGGTGGTCGACCTGGTGCGCAGCGACGGTGAGCTGGTCGAGATCCAGACCGGTGGGTTCGGTCCGCTCGGACGCAAGCTCGACGGTCTGCTCGACCAGCACCGGATGCGGATCGTGCACCCCGTACCCGGCCGTCGTTGGGTCGTCCGGACAGACGCGGACGGTGCGGTGCTGACCCGACGCAGGTCTCCCCGGGCGGGGCGGCCGACCGAGATCTTCGACGTGCTGGTCGCGTTCCCGACGCTGATCGGTCATCCGAACCTGGTGATCGAGGTGCTGCTGTGCGAGGAGGAGCACGTCCGGGCAGCCGCCCCGGTGCGGACGGGGCGTCGCCGCCGCGATCCTGGTGTACGGCACCTCCTGGGGATCCTGGAGTCGTACGAGATCCGGCAACCCGATGACGTGCTCGGTCTGCTCGGGGCTCCCATGCCCGCCGAGGCGTTCACCACCGCGGAGCTCGGGGCCCTGGTCGGCGTGCCGACGGTGCTGGCCCAACGGATCACGTTCTGCCTGCGGCTGCTGGAGCTGATCGAACCGGCGGGCAAGCGCGGGCACGCCCCGCTGTACCGGACTCGGAATTGAGGGGCGCGTGGTGCGGAAAAGTGGCCCCGACTGGGCCTCGGCCCGGCGTGTCGCGCCGTTCGGCGGCCAATCGGGGCCGGTCCTCCGCGGCTGGTCAGCGGAGTCCGGCCAGCTCGCGATACGCCCGCAGCCGACCCCGGGTCTGGGCCGCGGTCAGGGCCGCGAAGCAGGCGTCGACCACCGTGTCGGCCGTCAACTCGAGCAGCCGGTTGAGCAGCCCCAGCGCGACCATCGGCTCCGCCGGGGCCGGGTGCCGGCCCGAGGCCAGGGCGAAGAACGTGTCACCGTCGGTCATCCCGTGGGCGGGTCGCACCGAGCGGGCCAGCCCATCGTGCGCGACGGCGGCGACCTTACCCGCCTGCGCCTTGGTGAGGGTCAGATCGGTGAGCACCACCCCGATCGTGGTGTTGAACGGTCGCCCGGCCCGACCACGCTCGGCCGAGAGCGCCACTCGGCCGACGCTGTCCGGCCGTTCGAGGCGCCCATGCTGGTCCGACCACAGCGTGCCGGAGTCCGGGTCGACCGGCGATCCGGCCGCATTGACCACGACGGCCACACCGACCCGTCCGGCCACCCCGTCGTCCCCCCGGCTCAGGGTGGTCTCCGCGTAGCCGAAGCCACCCTTCAGTCCGCCGGCCACCGCGCCGGTTCCGGCCCCGACGCAGCCCAGGTCCGGGTCGGCCGTCCTCCGGCCGATCGCGGCCTTGGCCTCCCGGTACGCCCGGGCGCCGAAGTCCGCCGTCGGTCGGTGCGCGAAGACCCCACCCCGGCCCAGGTCGAAGATCACCGCCGCCGGCACGATGGGCACGACCTCCCCCGGCTCTCGACCCACCGGCAGCCCGCGGCCATCGGCCGCAAGGGCGCCCATCACCCCGTCGGCCGCGGCCAGTCCGTAAGCACTGCCACCACAGAGCGCCACCGCATCGACCTGCTCGACCAGCGCCCGTGGGTCGAGCAGATCGGTCTCCCGGGTGCCCGGGGCGCCGCCCCGGACGTCCACCCCGCCGACGGCGCCGTGCTCGGCCAGCACGACGGTGCCGCCGGTCAGCCAGCCCTCACCGTCGGCGGTGTGGTGGCCGATGGCGAAGCCGTCGATCATCAGATCGCGAACCGGGTGCCGGAGAAGGACCCGGCGTACGAGGTCGAGCCGGCCAGCTTGGTGCCGGTGCTGCGGAACAGCTTCAGCCGTCCGGTCTTGGACCGGGCCACCAGGTCACTGCGCTTGTCGCCGTCCACGTCTCCCACCGCGGTGATCGAGGAGTAGCTGCCGAAGCCGGTGCCGATCAGCTTCCGGGCGGCGAACCCGGTCTTGGTCCGCAGGTGCACGTAGAGCCGGTCGCCGGTCCGGGTGATCACGTCGAGGCGGCCGTCGGCGTTGAAGTCCCCAGCCCCCCGCAGCCAGTCGACGTTCGACCAGCTCCCGGCGACCGCGGCGGTCGACTTCAGACCCGTCGCACCGTTGCCGTAGAGCAGCGAGGCCTTGCCGTTGGTACCGATCACCATCAGATCGGGGAAGCGGTCTCCGTTGAGGTCGCCGACGCCGGTGAGATAGCGGTGCTTCGAGACCACACCGAGGTCGACCCCGGCACCGAAGGTGCCCGTGCTGGTGCCGCGGTAGAGGAGCAGCCGTTTGCGCGAGGTGCGGGCGATGACGTCGGCGTACCCGTCGCCGTTCCAGTCACCCGCGTTGATGACGTGGGTGAAGGAGCCGTAGCCGGTGTCGATGGTCTGCCCGGCGCCGAGCGCCTTCGTGCTGACCGGGTGGCGACGCAGGCCACCGGCGCCGGTGATCACCAACAGGTCGACCTTGCTGCCCGACCGGTACGACCGCGGGAAGGCCGCGTACTTGGCCCCGGGCTTGACCACCACGGGCTGCGGGGTCGGCGTCGGGTTCGCGGGCTCGGGCTTGCCCGCCGACGACGTGCCGTTCACCGTGAAGTAGTTGCCCCGCATGCCGAACTTGCCCTTGAAGGTCGTACCGCTGACCGTGGCCGACCCCTTCGTCCCGGTGATCTTGATCGTGGTGACCCGACCGCCCCACCGGCCGTACCCGTCCCGCTTGGTGATCTGGACCCGCTTCGCGGTGCCGACGCCGAAGGCCTTGCCCAACCGGGACGCGGAGATGGTCTTGCTCCAGAACTGGGACTTGATCAAGCCGTCGTACGGGTCCTTCTGCGCGATCTGGTAGCTGTAGTCGCCGGTGGTGATCTGACCGCCGTTGGACGAGGTGAACTGGGTGTAGGCGGGCTTGCCGCCGAAGGCCATGATCACGTGCGCGGTGGCCCGGACGGCGACGTCACCGTTGGCCGTCTCGTTGTCCATGCCCCGGTAGACCTGGCAGCTGGTGGTGTCGCAGATGTCGTAGCCGGCGCTCGCGGACCGGTCCCGCAGGAAGGCTCCGTAGGTGCGGGCGGCCACGGCCTGAGCCTTGACGGCCTCGGGGTGCCAGGAGGTCGGCATCTCCGACGGGACCACCGCCCGGACGTAGTTCTCCACCGACACCGTGTTGACCGAGCGGCCGCTGCCGCCCCGCTTGACCAACGACAGCGATCCCCGGTAGCCACGGGTGGAGCCGCTCGGCAGCACCAGCCGGAGGACTCCCGCGCTGCTGCTCACGGTCCAGGTGCCGGTTCCCAACCCGCTGCTGCGGGTCCTCCAGCTCCCGCCGGAGGACTTGTACGACAGCTTGTAGCCCGCGCCGGAGCGGCTGATCCGCCAGGTCGCGTACGCCGAACCGGTCGGCAGGGTGTAGGTCTTCGACCCGTCGCTGATCCTGGCCCCGGAGGCGGGCTTGAAGGACAGGCTGCCGTCGGAGTCCGCCGTCACCCAGACCCGGATGGTGCCGGTTCTCGGCAGCGCCGATCGCGCCGTCTTGGGGTAGTAGAACGCCAGGATCCGCTTCCAGGTCAGACCCTGGCGGGCCGCACCGTAGGCGCCGTACTGGCTCATCCCCCAGCCGTGACCGAAACCCGCCCCCGTGACGTAGAAGTTCCCCGAGCGCGGCGACGTCGACGGATCGGCCGACGCCATCGGCACCGCCGTCAGGGACGCCGCCCCGATCAGGCCGAGGGTGAGACCCGCCACCATCAGGCGACGGGCCCACCGCCGGACACCGCGGACCGACAGCTCGGGGGCGTGTTGCCTCCTGGAAGACATGGCCATCCATTCGTCAGGGGTCACAAGGGCCCCAGAGTGCAGGACGTCAAGCCGAACACGCCAGTGTTACCGAAGAAAATTCTGTGACTAGAGTGAAAATTGGGACGAACTCTCAGTCACAGGTTCACCTCATCTCATCCCCCGAGCGCGATCTCCGTCCGCTGTGACGCGGAGGCGTAGCACGCGTCGACGACCGCGGCCCGCACGAGCGCCTCGGAGCCGTCGTGCTCCGCGTGGGTCTGCGACCGGACGGCGGCCAGGAAGTCGATCACGGTCTCCAGGTGCTGGCCGTCGGGCGGCACCACCGGCGTCAGCTCCGCCGGCACGCCGTCCTTCTCGGTCCAGATGCCGAGCTTGCGGTACGGCTCCCCCGGCTCCCCGCCCCACTCGATGCTGGCTCCCCCTTCGGAGCCGTACACGGTGACGTAGCACTGGTCGTACGGGATCCACTGCGCCCAGCTGGACTCCAGCAGCAGGGTGCCGCCACCATCGAGCCGCAGGAACGCGGTGGCCAGGTCTTCGACGTCGAAGTCGTCGGCGGTGACGTCGGTCTTGCGACCCAACCCGTACGCCGACGCACCCCGCCCGCGCGGCCCGAACTCCGCGTACGTGGCCGCCGTGGCCGAGGTGACCTGCGGCTCACCGAGCAGGTGCAGGGCCATGTCGAGCATGTGCACGCCGATGTCCATCAGCGGCCCACCGCCGGACTTGGCCTGCCGGGTGAACCAGCTGCCCATGCCCGGGATGCCCTCGCGCCGCAGCCAGCCGGCCTTGGCGTAGTAGATGTCCCCCAGCACACCGGCGTCGATGATCTTCTTCAGGGCCTGGACGTCGCCCCGGCGGCGGTGGTTGAACGACACCTCCAGCACCCGCGAGCTGCGCCGGGCGGCGTCCACCATCGTCTGGCCGACCACCGCGTTCTCGGCCATCGGCTTCTCCGACAGCACGTGGATGCCGGCGTCCAGCGCGGCCACCGCGATGGGCGCGTGCAACGTGGTCGGGGTGGCGATGCTGAGCACGTCCACGCAGCCGGCGGCGACCAGGTCCTGCCAGTCGGCGAACCGGTGCTCGGTGGCGATGCCGTACTGGTCCCCGAGCAGGGCCAGCTGGTCGGCCTCCATCCCGGCCAGCGCCACGAGCTCGACCCCGTGCTGGGAGGCGTACGCCTCCATGTGCTGCCGACCGGCCCACCCGAGCCCGACCACGCCCGCGCGAATCGTCTCGCTCATGCCGACGCCTCCTCGGCGGCGACCCCATCAGCCGATCCGACAAGGCGACCCGCGACGAGCGCGGCCGGCTCGTTCGCCACGGCCGGGGAGGCGAAGTCGATGCCGGGCTGCGGAGCCGCCCACAGCACAGCGTTGGCCAGCACCCGTTTGATGGCCGGGTGGTGGTAGACCGGGTACTCCTGGTCGCCCGGGGAGAAGTAGAAGATGCGTCCCTTGCCCCGCCGCCAGGTGCAGCCGGAGCGGAACACCTCACCGCCCGTGAAGCTGGACAGGAAGATCTGCTCGTCGGGTTGCGGGATGTCGAAGTACTCGCCGTACATCTCCTGCTCCTCGATCACGATCGGCTGCGGCACCCCGTCGGTGATCGGGTGTCCCGGCGCCACGGTCCAGACCAGCTCGGTGTCGGCGGAGTTCCGCCAGGCCAGCGAGCACGAGGTGCCCATCAGCTTGATGAAGATCTTGGAGAAGTGGGCCGAGTGCAGGGGCAGCAGACCCATGCCGCCCAGCACCCGGGAGTAGACGCGGTCGACCACGGCGTCGTCGACCGAGCCATGGGTGGCGTGCCCCCACCAGGTGAGGACGTCCGTGGTGTCGAGCACGTCCGCGGTCAACCCGTGCTCGGGATCCTGCTGCGTGGCGGTGCGCACCTCGACGCGGTCGCCCAGCAGCTCCCGCAGTCCGGCGGCGATGGCCCCGTGCATCCCCTCGGGATACGACCGCGCCATCATCTCGCGGTCTCGCTCGCTGTTCTCGTGGAAGTTCTCGCCCCAGACGGTGACGCGGATCGGTGCCGCGTCCTGGATGGAATGTGGTGAAGTCACGAGGGAACAGTCTGCCAAGGCCAGCGAGCAGATGGCGACTCATTGCTGCGATCATGCACCAGTGTCTGACGACCGCTCGGCGCTCGACCGGGTCCGGCTGCGCGCCTTCGACCTGAGCGAGCGGACCACCCGGATCGGCTACCGGTCGGCTCAGCGTCGGCTGACCCGGTGGCGGAGCCGCGGCTTTCTGATCGCGCAGTGCGCGATCACCGCCGGCCTGGCGTGGTGGCTGGCTCGGGAGCTCCTCCACCACAGCGCCCCGTTCTTCGCTCCGGTGGCCGCGATCCTGGTCTTGAACGTCACGTACGGGAACCGGCTGCGCCGCGGTGTCGAGGTCGCGATAGGGGTGGCGCTCGGGGTCTTCGTCGGTGACGTCTTCGTCGCCGTCTTCGGCACCGGGGTGTGGCAGATCATGGTGGTCGTGGCGTTGGCGATGTCGCTGGCAAGCCTGGTCGGAGCCGGGCAGCTGATGACCATCCAGGCCGCGGTGCAGTCGGTGATCGTGACCACCCTGCTGCCCGATCCTGGCCAGGGCTTCGGTCGCTGGCTGGATGCGGTGGTGGGCTGTGTCTTCGCCCTGGCCGTGGCCACCGTCGCGCCGAGCGCTCCGCTCCGCAAACCCGGCATCCTGGCGGCCCAGCTGCTGCAGGAGATGGCCGCGACCCTGCGCGCGGCCGCCACGGCGCTGCGCGAGTCCGACCCGACGGCCGCCGACCAGGTGCTCGAGCGGGCCAGGGCCGGCGAGTCCCAGCTCAAGACGCTGCAGGATGCCGCCGACGAAGGGCTCGCGGT
>DATDAP010000139.1:0-3474 GCA_036525335.1 Microlunatus sp.
ATTGGCCATGATGGTCAGTTCCCTTCGATCGGCGGCGTCGAGTGATCATCGCGGCAGCAGATCGTCGTCGCGGTGAGGTCGAGCTCCGCGGGTGGGCGCCGGCTGTGCGCCTCTCAGCAACCTAGCCAGTCCTGGGCCCGCACGCTACGGCCGCCCGCCGGTCAGCCGGACGTCGCTGAGGTCCGCGACACGGGATCGAGGTCCAGGTCACCGAGGTCTGGACCGAGCGCCGGCTCGGCGTCCCGGTGGTCGAGCTGACCGTCACTGTGCGGAACGGGACGGCGCACACGTTCGAGGCCTGGATGAGGGGTGACTTGCGGTATGGCCCCTACCGGCTCCCTGCGGTGCGGTACCGACCTCGCCAGGGTGCTGCCGGAGCTGACCCCGGTGACGGCGGGGGCAGCTCTCGGGGAGGGGTCACGGCAGCGCCTGTTCGCTGCTGTGCTGCAGTGCTGGGAGGCGGTCCGCCTGCGGCGACACTCGTGATCATCATCGAGGACCTGCACTGGTCCGACGGCACGACCCGCGACTTCTTGACCTACTTGTCGGCGCAGTACGGCACGGGGTCGGCGCCACTGGTCTTGACGTCCCGCCCCGGGGACATTTCCGACGACGGTGCGGCCGCGGTGTGGTCGAGGGGACTGGTCTCGACCGGTCGGTGGCAACAGCTCCACCTGACCTCACTCACCCCGCGCGAGGTCGAGGAGATGGGTGCCTCGGTGATGCCGGACTCGTTGAGTGCCGACGGTCCAGATCGCCGCGTTGGTCAGGCGGAGTGATGGCAACCCGTTCTTCATCGAACAGCTGCAGCATCGGATGAGGTGACGATGCTGTCCGAGGAGCTGCCGAGCTGCTGCGTGGCCGAGCGGCCGCCGCGACGCCTGCGGCCCACGCGGTTCTCCGGGTGTTGGCGGTGGTCGGCCGCCCCCTGTCGGATGACGAGCTGAGCACCGTGACCGGACATGGTGCGGAGCGGGTACGGGGCGCGCTCGGTGAGCTGGTCGGTGCCGCGTTGGCCCGGCCGACCGGGGACGGACTGTGCACCCTGCGCCACGCGTTGCTCGGCGAGGCGATCGAGGCCTCCCTCTTCGTCGGCGAGCGGGTCGAGCTGCACGGGGCCGCCGCGGGCCTGCTGCTGGATCGGGCAGATCCGTCCCTGGCTGCGGAGGCGGCGCACCATCTGCGTCGGGCCGGGCGGGAACGTGAGGAGCTGCCGGTACGGATCGCGGCCGCCGAGTACTCGACGCAGGTCAGTGGGTTCGCGGAAGCGGCCCTGTACTTCCCCCCGGGCGGTCGCTCAGCAACGCCGACATCGGTCGCCGTCTCTACATGAGCCCCAAGACGGCCAGCGTCCACGTCACCGCGATCCTCCGCAAGCTCCACGCCACGAACCGAGTCCACGCGGCCGCCATCGCCGAGCGACTCGGCCTCACCAGCACCTGATCCTGCCTACGGCGTCTCCCGGTTCGACCCGGGATCGGGGTCATGGCCGGTAGCTGGCTGGGAGATACTCACGGGGTCTCGGTGACCATGCCGGGCCCGATCCGGAGGATCCCATCGTGGCTCATCTCAGCCGACGTCTCGTCGTCACCGCGGTGACGGCCGCGCTGTTCGTCGCTCTCGGACTGGTCGCGCCCGCCGACCGGACGGGTTGGGTCGGACCGGAGCCGGCGGCCGCGGCGGCTCTCCCGCAGCCCGGCAAGCGGGGCAAGGCCGTACGCGCTCTGCAGAAGCGGTTGGTCGACGCCAGCTATCTGCGGGCCCAGTACCGGACCGGCTACTACGGTTCGCGCACCAAGAAGGCCGTCAAGGCCCTGCAACGGCGCTACGACCTCAAGGCCACGGGCCGGATGACCAAGGCCACCGACCGGGCCCTGACCAAGGCCGTGGCCGCGATGACGAAGCCGCGGACCTGGTACCACTCCGCGGTCATCGGTCGTTCGCAGAGCGGCCGGAAGATCACGGCGTACCGGGCCGGTGAGCCGGGCAAGCCGGTCGTCGTCGTGATCGCGACCATGCACGGGGAGGAGGACTTCGGCCAGTACGTGACGTACGGGCTGCTGGAGGGCCGCCCGATCAGGGGCATCGACCTGTGGGTGCTGCCGGTGGCGAACCCGGACGGGTTGGCCCACGACAGGCGCTGGGTGAACGGACACGTGGACCTCAACCGCAACTTCCCGTACGCGTGGGTGAAGCGGGCCAACAGTGGCCCCCGGTCGGTCTCCGAGCGCGAGACGAAGGTGATCATGGATTTCCTCACCCGGACCCAGCCGCGCTTCCTGGTCAGCTGGCACCAGCCCCTGCGCGGCGTGGACACCGACAAGGTGAAGGACCTGGCTCTGTCGAAGCGACTGGCCAAGAACCTCCAGCTGCCGTTGAAGGAACTCGATTGTGGCGGCGTGTGCCACGGGACCATGACCGCCTGGTACAACCACACGTTCGCCGGGGCCGCGGTCACCGTCGAGTACGGTTCCTCCGCCCGAACGACCCGGCGGATGAAGACCGAGGACGCCGACGCGGTCCTGGCCTCGGTGGGTGGCCGGAGGGGCTGATGCGCGCGGTGGAACCTGTTTGCCGGGGGTCGCGCACCTCGACATGGCCGACCGGGCTGCCTCCGTGGGACTCGCCGCCGCAGACGACTCCGGGTACCACATCAGCCTCGTCGACGGTGGGCCGAACTTCGGCGTCTCGCTCGCCGTCAACGTGACCGCGTCCGGGCTGAGCGCGAGCCCACACGCCAGCGCGGTCGGGGCGTCATGAACTTCGCGAAGTTCGATGCTGCCCACGAGGTGGGGCGGTCTTCAACGGGGCACAGCTGTCGGCAGCCTCGTTCGCCGGCGCCCAGCTGGTGTCGGCGAGCTTTCAGGACAACGGGACGACCGCCACTCAGCTGACCCCTTCCAGCGACACGACGCACACGCCGGCCAGCGTCTACAAGGCCGACCTCCGGGGCGCGAACTTCACCGGGGCCAACATGGACGGACTCGACCTGCGCGAGACGCAGTACAGCACGGCGACCGGGCTCTTCCAGCAGGTCTACCTGGACTACGGGGGAAAGAAGGCCCCGGTGTCGTTCGACTACCCTGCGACTCAGCTCGGGGTGACGACCGGCTCCATCACGTGCCCGGACGGGCACGATGGCCCTGCGACCTGCGCGCCGAGAAGTAGTCTTGGTCACGGTACCTGTCGATGCTGCTGCTCGCTCGAACAGCTGCAGTGGCAGCGTTCTCGTTGACGCGCACGGTCACCTGCCCGTGACCCGGGAGGTGGCGGCGGTGCAGAAGCGCGCGTCCGCCCGATTGACCAGCCCGGCCCGCTAGTGGTCACGGCCGGAAGTTCGTCGGGGTCTCCGGCGCCCAGGCACGCACCTCGCTGCGTTCTCCTCGGTCGCGATGCGACTCGGCATCCCTCCCTCGTCGGCCTGGCGATGCACGCACCTGGACACCGGAGTCCCTTGACGAACTTCCGGCCGCA
>DATDAP010000140.1:0-3318 GCA_036525335.1 Microlunatus sp.
TCGGCCGCACCGGGCGACAGCTCGTCGGTGGTGATCGCCTCGCCGAACTGGATGATCCACTTGCTGGGCAGCGGGATGAGGCCGAAGACCCCGAACCAGGGGAACAACGGCGTGATCGGGAAGTACGGCGCCCCCATCGCCCGGGCCAGCGTGGGGGCGCTCGCGATCAGCGGGTAGATCTCCTCCGAGCCGACGATCGAGACCGGGATCAGCGGGACCTGGGCCCGCACCGCGGCCGAGACGAAGCCGCCCCGACCGAAGCGCTGCAGCTTGTAGCGGTCGGCGTACGGCTTGCCGAGCCCCTTGAAGCCCTCCGGGAACACAGCCACCAGCTGGTCGGAGGCGAGCAAACGCTCGGCGTCCTCCTGACAGGCCAGGGTGGTGCCGGTCCGGCGGGCGAAGTCGTGGGAGTACGGGGTCTTGAAGATCAGGTCGGCGCCGAGCATCCGGACGTGTCGGCCGATCTCGTCGTAGACCACCGACTGCAGGACCATGCCGTCCAACGGCATGGTGCCGGCGTGGTTGGAGACGAGCAGGGCCGAACCGGTGGTCGGCAGGTTCTCGATGCCGCGGACCTCGACCCGGAACCAGTTCTGGGCCAGCGGGCGCAGGATCGGTAGGAAGACCTTGGTGGTGAACTCGGGGTCGAAACCGAACTCGTCGATGGCGTACTGGCCGCTCATCCGGGACCGGGTGAAGGCGAGGACGTCCTCCACCGACTCCTGCCAGTCGACTCCGAGACTCTCGGCGAGCTGGAGCACCGTCTTGAGTGGATCGCGACCCAGGTCCTTGAGCTGCTCGACGGGCAGGTTGCGCAGGTTGCCCAGGGCGGCGCCGAGGACGCCGGCGAGCTCGGAGACCATGGCGGCCAGGTTCACCGGCGGCGGCACCGGTCCGGTGCGTCCGCTGGTGGTGTCCTGGGTCTGATCCCTGGTGGCGTCATCGGGGGTGTGGTGCTCGCCCGCCGCCGCCCAGGACGCCTCGTCGATGTCCGGAGTGCCGAAGTCGTCGCCGATGGCGTCCTCGGTGGCGGCCGGGCTGCCGACGTCACTGCTGTCCGACTCGACCGGTTCCCTCCGGGATTCGGTGTCGGGTGCCGGTGTCTCCGCGACCTCCTCGGGGGCGGTCGTCTCCGGCTCCACCTGCTCGGGGGCGGTGTCCTCGGGGAGGATCACGTCCACCACGGGTTCGACCGCCTCCGCCGCTTCGGACGCTGTACGCGTACGGCTCCGCGACCGGGACCCCGCACTAGGGGCCAGCCCGCGAGCGGCAGCGGATGGCGCCTTGCCGGAGCCGCGACCGGCCTTGCCGCGACTGCCCAGCTGGATGATCTCCGCCTCAGCCACGACGGGCTCCGTCGAGAAGACCGGTGACTCCGGACAGCACCTGGTCGACCCGCTCGGGACTGAGCAGACCCGGACTGGACACCCCGACGAACTCCTCCAGCGCCGCACGGCTGGTGAAGCGCGGCTTCAAACCGGTGGCCGTCACGAACCGGGTGGTGTCCATGGCCCGACCGTACGTGAGCGCGGCGATCTGGTCCGACGACCAGTCACCGAGGCGGGCCTGCCGCAGCATCCCGGCGATCACCGGTGCCAGCTCCAACGGCACTCCCACCGTGGGCCGTCCCATCAGCCGCAACGCCTGGGTGAGCGAGACGATGTCCGGCGCACCGACGTTGTAGGTGCCGGGGTGGTCGTCCCGGGTGACCGCGAGCAGGGCGCCGACCGCATCTGTCGGGTGCAGGAACTGCAGGCGCGCGTCGAAGCCCATCACCCGCGGCACGACCGGCAGGGACAGGAACCGCGTCATCTGGCTGTCGACGCCGGCGCCCATCAGGTTGCCGAGCCGAAGCGTGGTGACGGCCACGTCGGGGCGCCGACGACCGAGCCCACGCACGTACGACTCGATCTCCAAAGAGTCCTTGGCGAAACCCGTCCGTGGCTGAACCCGCGGCGACATGTCCTCGGTGAACTTGACCGGATCACGCGGTGAGGCGCCGTACACCGACACCGAGCTCTGCACCACCAGCTTGCGGAACGAGTCCGCCTTCTGACAGGCAGCCAGCAACTGCATGGTGCCGATGACGTTGATCTCCTTCATGGAGGAACGTCCGGCGGTGCCCGGATTGGCCACGATGGCCATGTGGACGACGGTCTCGACCCCGCGACTCTTGATCACCTTGCCGATGACGGGATTGCGGATGTCAGCCCGGACGAAGGACACCTTGCCGAGGTCGTGCCGCGGCGGGCTCACGTCGACACCGATGACCTCGAGGGTCTCGTCGGTCGCGAGGGCGCGGGCGAACCGTGCACCGAGGTCCCGCGAGACCCCGGTCACCAGAACGACCCGCGACATCGAGCCGACCCCCTGGGAGAGCGCGGCTACTTGCCCGCGCGGCGGCGCTGGATACGCGTTTTCTTGAGCAGCTTGCGATGCTTCTTCTTCGCCATCCGCTTGCGACGCTTCTTGATGACCGAACCCACAGTGAAAAACCTCTCGATGTGCCCTCTAGGCGGCCGGGATCCCGTACCGCTGGGCGCTTGTTGACTGACAAGAACTGAGCCCGGTGACCCGAGCAACACCGAATGCTACCGCCTGGGCACGAGGGCCCGCTCCAACGAGATCGTGACCCATGACCCACCCGACCCGTGGATCTGCTCGGCTGAGCAGGGGCTGCGGACCGGGCCGTCGTCGGATCTCCGGTGGTCACACTCCCTCGAGAGCCTTGACGATGCGACCGATCCAGAGGGGGTCGTGGCTGGTGGTGTCGAGGTGCTGAACCCAGTCCGCCGACTCGGTGCGGTGCTGGATCCCACCGAAGACGGGGCACGGCGTTGACCAGTCGTGCCTGCGGGTGACCAGACCCCTAGGCTCGTCGTCGGCGTCCAGCAGGATGAGCTGGAAGAGTTCGGTCTGATCGTCGTACGTCATCACCTCGACCGTAAGGCCCGAGGCGTCCTGGACGCGGCGTAGAGCTGTCTCTGTTGCCTCCGTGATCGGCACTCTTGGTGACAGATCGACGCCGGGCACCTGGTCGAGCAGATCGAACAGCTTCGACGCCGGTGGGTTGAGCGTCAGCTCCTCCACCGTGATGGTGAAGCCCTGGTTCTCGAGGTACATCCAGACACCGGACTCACTGTCGATGCCCAGGGTCAGCTCGTACGTCAGGTGGGAGAGGTCGAGGTCGGTGGCCGGCCGGTCTGCGTGGCGTGCTGCTCGGCGTTCGGTCGTCGGTGTCCAGGTCCTGATGTCAGACCGATCGAACATGTGGACCTGCAGCAGAAGGTTGGCGCTGAGATAGGGCAGGAAGCCCCG
>DATDAP010000141.1:0-3165 GCA_036525335.1 Microlunatus sp.
TCGGGGAAGTCGACCATCGCGCGGATGGTGCTCGGACTGCTGCCGATCACCTCGGGCACCGTGACCTTCCAGGGCAAGGATGTCACCAACCCGAAAGGCAATGACCGAGCGAAGTACTGGCGGGACGTGCAGGCGGTGTTCCAGGACCCGTTCTCGGCGTTCAACCAGTTCTTCACCGTGAAGACGCTGCTCTACCGCTCGATGCGGTTGCTGAACGAGAGCGTCGGTCAGGACCGACTCGAGGAGGCCCTCGGTCACGTCGGTATGGATCTGTCGGTGCTGGACCGCTACCCCCACCAGCTGTCGGGTGGTCAGCGACAGCGGGTGATGATCGCCCGGGCCCTGATGCTGCGGCCGACCCTGCTGGTGGCCGACGAGGCTACGGCCATGCTCGACGCATCGTTGCGGGTGAACATCCTCAACGTGCTCACCGACCTGCGCGACGAGCTGGACATGACCGTGCTCTTCATCACCCACGACATCGGCCAGGCGTGCTATGTCGCAGATCAGGTGCTGGTGATGGAGCACGGTGTCATGGTCGAGCAGGGCACCGTGGACAAGGTGATCTTCCATCCCGAGCACGACTACACCAAGAAGCTGGTGGCCGACGTGCCCAAGCTGCACGACAAGATCGAGCTCCACGTCGGCGATCACGAGGCAGCGGCCCGAGATCTGGCCTGATCTCAGTCGATCGACAGCGGCCCCGTCCCTCACTCGAGGGACGGGCCGCTGCGTGGTACTGCCAGGGCCTCCCTCTCCCGCCCGATAGCCCGTAGCGTCGAGGTCCATGGACCACCGCAGCGAGATCCGGGAGTTCCTGTCCTCCCGCCGGGCCAAGATCACTCCCCAGCAGGCCGGGCTGCCCGCCTGGGGTGGCACCCGCCGGGTTCCGGGACTGCGGCGCGAGGAGGTGGCGCTGCTGGCCGGCGTCAGCATCGACTACTACACCCGGCTCGAGCGCGGCAGTCTCGACGGTGCGTCCGACGCGGTGCTGGACGGCATCGCGAAGGCCCTCCAGCTCGACGAGGCCGAACGGGCCCACCTGGACAACCTTGCGCGGGCGTCCCAGGCGAGGCCGCGCCGTCGTCGCCGGGCGACCCGCCCCGCCGGGGTCCGACCCGAGCTGCAACGGATCCTCGACGCCATGACCGAGGCACCCGCCTACCTGCGCAACGGACGCCGCGATCTGCTGGCCACCAACCGGCTCGGCCGAGCCCTCTACCGCGACATGTACGACACCGCGGAGCGCCCCGTCAACGTCGCCCGGTTCGTCTTCCTCGACCCGCGTGCTCGTACCTTCTTCCTGGACTGGGGCACCGCGGCCCGCGACTTGGTAGCCGCGCTGCGGATCGAGGCCGGCAGGAATCCGCATGACCGTGGTCTCAGTGACCTGATCGGGGAGTTGTCGACCCGCAGTGACGAGTTCGCCACCTTCTGGGCCGCCCAGAACGTCCGCTTCCACCGCAGCGGACTGAAGAGCATCCATCACCCGGTGGTCGGCGAGCTGCAGCTCAACTTCGAGGCCATGGATCTTCCGGCCGACCCGGGTCTGTCTCTGGTCGTCTACAGCGCCGCCCCCGGTAGCTCCGCCGACGACGGGCTGCGGTTCCTGGCCTCGTGGGCGGCGACGCTGCCCGAGGAGACTCCCGTGGTGGACACTGCTAGTATTGATTAACAGTCCTAACCATTATTGCGTGGAGGTCCTCTCGGTGGTCTTCGACCTGGCACCCGCCGCCCTGCTGCTCGACCTCGACGGCACGCTGCTCGACAGCACGGCGGCGGTCGAAGCCGCCTGGCTTCGCCTCGCTGCCCGGCGGGGGGTGGCCGAGGCTGTCGTCCGACCCCTCATGCACGGGGTCCCGGCCCGCCAAGTGCTCGGGGAGATCCTGCCCGAAGTGGTCGGTCCAGAGCGTGAGGAGCTGGCCGAGGAGGTGCTGGCCGACATGGCTCGCGCCGACGCCCCGGTCAGCTGGCTGCCGGGGGCTCGTGAGCTCGTCGACGCTCTCGACGGCCGGCCGTGGGCGGTGGTGACCAGCGGGAACCGGCTGTTGGCCACGTCCAGCATGCGCAAAGCAGGGATGACCCGCCCGCCGGTGATGATCACCAGTGACGACGTCACGGTGGGCAAACCTGACCCGGAGCCCTATCTGCGAGCGGCGGCGCTTCTCGGTGTGGACGCCGCGGACTGCCTGGTGATCGAGGACGCCCCGGCCGGCATCGCGGCCGGACGGGCCGCCGGGGCGACGGTGCTCGCCGTCGAGCACACCTATCCGGCGACCGAGCTCGCCGCTGCGACGTACGTCGAACCCCGGTTGCCGATCATCGGACGCGATCCCGTTACCGGCGGACTGCGCGTCTCCGCAGTGGGCAGCGCTCCTTGATCAAACAGCGCGGCAACGAGCCGGTCGGTCGGCGCAGTCGACGGATCAGGATCGCCACGGACAGCGCCACCGCGACCGCGGCGAACACCGCGCTGAGCTCCAGCGGCATGATCGCGGCGCTGGCGAGGTACCCGACGTAGGTCGAGATCGAGGCGATCTGGATGGCGGCCGCCACCCCGGTGAACCAGCGGTCCACCGCGATCGCCAGCACCGCCAGCACCTCACCGACGTAGAAGTAGCGCTCGTGCATCTCGGGCAGCAGGAACGGGATGACCGACATCGCCGTCGCGGCCAGCACGAGCACGTAGCCCTGCGCCAGCTCCCGGCCCCGCTTCAGCAGCCACATTCCGATCGCCACGACGGCGGCGACGGTGAACCCGAGTCCGAGATACTTCATCACGGAGCCGGCGTCGGCGGGCAGCCACGCGTACCAGGTCGGTGCGTTGTAGGTGAACACGTGATCGGTGTCGGAGCTCCAGGTGCCACCCCCAGACCCAGGATGCCGCCGTCACTCGTGATGCCGCTCCGCCCATCCCCACCGGGTCCTCCGCCGGCAGGGTCACCCAGGGCTCCCCCGCCGCCGGCACCCGAGCTGCCGGAGATCTGCGCCGGTTAGACCGCGAGCTGACTCAGCAGACTCCGACCGGCGATCCAGGCGGGCACCAGCGCCGCGACGAACGTGAGCGGCACCATCACCAACGCCTGCAGCCGCAGCCGGTTGACGATCATGACGCCCACCAGCACCGGCAGCAGGAAGATCGCCTGGAGCTTGAACGCGAAGGCC
>DATDAP010000142.1:0-2007 GCA_036525335.1 Microlunatus sp.
AGCGGCAGCTGCCGCAGCGCGACGACGTTGCCGAGAAAACCGACACCGTCGAGCGCGAGGCCCGCGACGTACGGCACCTGGGTGACGATGCCGACGACCCCGCCCACACCGGTGGCTGTGGCGGCACGGCGGGCACCGACCGACTGCAGAACGGTCGCCACCCCGTAGGCCAGGCACGCGATGATCGCGGCGATCCAGCTCAACCAGAGCACGATCGAGATCCTGGGCTACGAGGTGGTCCGGGCAGCCGCTCTAACGCTCGAAGTTCACTCGGCTTCGGGCTTGGTCCGGTTCGGGTCGACCGGGATGCCCGGACCCATCGTGGTGGAGATGGTGGCCTTCTTCAGGTAGCGACCCTTGGAAGCGCTCGGCTTGAGCCGCAGCACCTCGTCCAGCGCGGCGAAGTAGTTCTGCGAGAGCTGCTCGGTGGTGAAGGACGCCTTGCCCACGATGAAGTGGAGGTTGGCGTGCCGGTCGACCCGGAACTCGATCTTGCCGCCCTTGATGTCGGTCACGGCCTTGGCCACGTCGACGGTCACGGTGCCGGTCTTCGGGTTCGGCATCAGGCCGCGCGGACCGAGGACACGTCCGAGGCGCCCGACCTTGCCCATCAGGTCGGGGGTCGCGACGACGGCGTCGAAGTCGAGGTAGCCGCCCAGCACCTTCTCGATCAGGTCGTCGGAGCCGACCTCGTCGGCCCCGGCCGCCTCGGCGGCCGCCGCCCGGTCACCGGTGGCGAAGACGACGACCTTGGCCGTCTTGCCGGTGCCGTTGGGGAGGTTGACCGTGCCGCGGACCATCTGGTCTGCCTTGCGCGGGTCGACGCCCAGCCGGAAGGAGACGTCCACGGTCTCGTCGAACTTGGCCTTGGTCCCGCTCTTCGCCAGCGTCAGGGCCTCGTCCGGGGAGTACAGCGTCTCCTCGTTGATGCTCTCTGCGGCGGACCGGTAGTTCTTGCTGCGCTTCATGCTGCTGGTTCCTTTCACCAGTTCTGGTTCATCGAGCCGCGCGCGGCCCTCCCAGGATCAATTAGGACTCTTCAGTTGTGGCTCCGGAGGAGCCGTTCTCAACTCCACCGAAACCGATTTTCGCGCCGCCGAGTTGAGGAGCGGCTCGGTGAAACACGCTTTTCCGTTTCACCGAACGCGACGAAATCGGCGGGTTCGAGCGAAAATCGCGACGGAGCGGAGCGGAGTCAGTCGAACACAGCGGTCACCGACGAGTTCGGCTCACCACCCATGCCGGTGACTCAACCCGAAACAGTAACGCCCATACTGCGGGCCGTGCCTTCCACGATCTTCATGGCGGCGTCGACGTCGTTCGCGTTCAGGTCGGGAAGCTTGGTGGTGGCGATCTCGCGCACCTGGTCCCGGCTGATCTTGCCGACCTTGTCACGCTGCGGGACGCCGGATCCCTTCTGGATCCCGGCGGCCTTCTTGATCAGCTCCGCGGCCGGCGGGGTCTTGGTGATGAAGGTGAACGACCGATCCTCGTAGATGGTGATCTCGACGGGGATGACGTTGCCGCGCATGGGTTCGGTGGCCGCGTTGTAGGCCTTGCAGAACTCCATGATGTTCACGCCGTGCGGGCCGAGCGCCGTGCCGACCGGAGGGGCCGGGGTGGCGGCGCCGGCGTTCAGCGCCACCTTGACGAGCGCTGCGACCTTCTTCTTGGGAGGCATTGCGGTGTGGGTCCTTCTGTGGTTCGCGCCGGGCGTCCGGCGGGTGTGCGGTGTCGGGCTGGGCTGCCCAACCTGTCAATGGTACGTGAAACGGACCGGTGCTCGCTCCGGCCCCGTTCAGACCGTCCTAGACCTGGGCTCAGACCTTCTGGATCTGGGCGAAGGTCAGGTCGACCGGGGTCTCGCGACCGAGGATCTCGACCAGCGCCTTGAGCCGCTGGGCGTTGGCGTTGATCTCGGTGATGGTGGCGTGCACGCCGGCGAACGGACCGTCCACGACCATCACGGAGTCACCGGCCACGAAGTCGGCGACCTCGACCTTCTTC
>DATDAP010000143.1:0-18466 GCA_036525335.1 Microlunatus sp.
GTCGCCAACACCACGCTCGGCGTGCTCTGGTTGCTCTTCACGATTCTCGGCTACCGCGCCGTACGACAGCGTCGGTTCGCCGATCATCGGGAGTGGATGATCCGGAGTGTCGCGCTCAGCTTCTCGATCGTGGCGAACCGCGTGTGGACGATCATCTGCCTGGCCGTCTTCGCTCCCTCCGCACTGTCCGAAGGACCGGTCGATCAGGTGGAGCTCGCCCAGGCGGTCGGCGTCGCGAGCTGGGCGAGCTGGGTGGTGAATCTGTTGATCGCCGAGGGCTGGCTGCAACACTCCCGGCAGCGGAGATCGCGGCGAGGGCCGGGAGGTCAACCGCCCCGGCTGCTCACCAGTGGAAGGAGCTGAGGCGCCGGCGGTGTCGGCGGGTGGCCCCAGAATGGCGGGATGTCGGACCTGGAGAGGATCTACGCGGCGGCACTTGTGCAGCGGGTCGTTCAGGCGCGAGCCCAGCGGGCCGCGCTGATGGCTGCCATCGAGGATACCCGGGCAGCGCGCAGCCTCATGTTCGCCGACGACGAGCACGATCCCGACGGCTCCACCGCGTCCCTGGACCAGGCCCGCGACGTCGCGTTGTTGGAGCAGACCGAGCGGACGCTGTCCGATCTCGCCCTGGCGCAACAACGCTTGGCCTCCGGCAGCTACGACGTGTGCGAGGTCTGCGGCCAGACGATCCCGAGTGCGCGGATGCTGGCCCGACCGGAGACGCGGAGCTGCGTGGTCTGCGCCGCGACCGGGGTGAACCGTCGTCGAGCCCGTTCTTGATCGAGTTGTGACGCGGGGGTCCGCAACCTGGTCTGATCCGCCGGGCGTAGATGGTGTGAGAGTCCGGCCCTGGGCTCCAGACCGATGGAGGTTCGATCATGATCAGTCGTCCGATTCGGGCAGCAGCGGCAGCGGTGGCGTCTGCGGCGGCTGTGGCTCTGGGACTCTTCGCGACGCTTCCGGCGCAGGCCGACGCCGCTGCCGATGCCGATGCCGACGGCAAGGTCGTGGCGGCCGGCGGTCTGACCGTACGGCAGCTGCCGACCACGGCCTCGACGTCGAAGGGAAAGCTGGCCAACGGGACCACCGTCAGCATCATCTGCAAGGTCCGGGGCAGCAGCGTGGACGGCAACAACCTGTGGTATCTCCTACCCCCGACCCTGAACGAGTGGATCTCGGCCCGGTACGTCCGCAACGTCGGGGCGGCTCCCGGGTGGTGCGGCGACGACGAACGGTTCATCGGTCGGACCACGACTGCCGTGACCAAGCGGGTCGCTCCCACCACTGCCGCGTCCACCGCCGGCGGCCTGGCCGCTGGTGCGCGGGTGTCCATCATCTGCAAGCTGCCCGGTCAGTCTGTGGGTGGCAACAACCGGTGGTACTACCTCACCGACGGCCGGTGGGTCTCGGCCCGCTACGTCACCAACGTAGGTCGGGCGCCCGGCTGGTGCTCCTGAGGGCGCTGGTGACACCCGACGACTCGCCGGGTGTCACCGCCGGATCTCGTCGCCCGCTAGATCCTGCGCGGCGCTTTCGCGAGGTTCTCACGTAGCTCGTCGGCGTTCTGTCGCACCACGTACGCCGGTCGGTCGCGCTCCACCCGCCAGGACTCAGTCAGTGGTCCGACGTTCACCGTGTCGAAGCCGAGCCGGTCGTAGAAGTCGGTGACGAACGCCACCGCCTCGGGATGGTCGCCGGCGGTGGCCAGGGCACGCCGATTCGGGCTGCCGGCCGGAGCTCCGTCCGACGTGATGCCGCTGGACATGATGTGGTTGAACGCCTTGGCGACCTTCGACGTCGGCAGGTGCTCCTGCAACAGCCCGCTGGTCGTCGCCTCGCCGCGGTCGAGCGCGTCGATGTGCCCGTCGCGCTCCCAGTAGTAGTTGTTGGTGTCGAGCACGATCTTCCCGGCGAGCGGCTCGACCGGGACGTCGCGGTAGGCGCGCAGGGGTACCGTCACCACCGCGATGTCGGCGGCCTCGGCGGCCTCCGCTGCGGTCGCGGCCCGCGCCTTGGGGCCGAGCTCGGCGACCAGGTCGGCGAGCGTCTCCGGACCGCGCGAGTTCGCCATCACGACGTCGTATCCCTGGCCGATGGCCGCCCGTGCGACCTGTCCGCCGATGTGGCCTGCTCCGATGATGCCGAAGGTTGTCATGATCGCGACAACACCGTCATTCGTCCGCTATTCCGCGTCGGCGACCCGATGCCGGACGTACGGGCCATGGAGCTAGCCGCGTCGGCGACATCAACGAGCTGCGGGTGTGCTTCGACACCAGGACCTTGAACCTCGAAGTCTGTCGACCACACCTGATCGAGAGTGTGGTCCGGGCCTCATCCGGAGCCGCACCCAGCAATGACCACGGAACCACCCGACGAGTTCGTCCGAGCTGCGCTGGACGAGCTGCTGGCGCCGTGCGGGAGCCGACGGCATCCCGTCCAGCCTGTTGACCGAGCTGTCGACTCGAGAGCCGACCATCGCGATGGCAACGCGTGAGCTCAGCCGTCGGTCCGACACCTCAGCGGCAACGCCGCGCCCGGGTGAGGATCGCGCAGGCTAACGTTCCACTGAACTCGGGTGGGCCCGAGCGCAGCACCCGGATGTGGGAGGGACGATCATGGGTCGGTCATCGGACGCGGTCATCGTCATGGTGGCGGACCACCTCGACGAGCTCGCCCGGAACGCCCATCAGCGCCTCGGTGAGGTCAGCGGGGTCGCCGTGACGATGGCCTCCGCGGCTGGACGTCCCACCACGGTGGGGGCCAGCACCGAGCTGGCCCGGGACGTCGACCGGGTGCAGTTCGAGATCGGGTTCGGACCCTGCCTGCGTGCGCTGCGCGGTGACGGTGGCGCGTACGTGCCTGATCTCGGCGTCGAGCGCTGGGGTGCGTACGGACGAGCGGCGGCCGCTCTCGGAGTCAGGTGCTGCGTGTCGATCCCGGTAAAACGCGCGGGTCAGGTGCTGGCGGTGACCAAGGTGTACGCGGCCGAGGTCGACGGACTGAGCTCGGAGCAGCGACAGCTCGCCATCGCCTACGCCCGGGAAGTGGCCGGCAGCATCGGGCTGGCTCGATCGCTGACGGCGCAGGCGGACGAGCTCGACGACAGGACCACGGCCATGAACACCCGGCGGACCATCGACCTGGCCGTCGGGGTGTTGATGGAGCGCGCTCAGTGCTCGGCCGAGGTCGCCTTCGCCACCCTCAAGCGGCAGTCCCAACGCCTCAACACACCGGTGACCGAAGTCGCGCAGTCGGTGATCTCCGCCTTCGGCGTACCGGCCGACAGCGTGGCACCGTTCGAACGAGCACCCGGCTGACTCGGGGTCCGGCGCAACCGCCGGCGCCCGTCCGTGAGAAGTACCATGCAGATACTGATGTGACCAGCGGTTCAGAAGGCAGCCGCTCCCGGAGCGACCCCCGAGGAGCTGGACATGGCCGAGACTTCCACCACGAACCGACGACAGCTCGACCCGAGCGTCACCGTCGCCCCTGTCGTCATCACCAAGACACGTGACCACACCGGCGAGTCGCCGATGGAGCAGGTTCATCGCGGAGACGTGCCGATCTCGGCGTTCGCACGTTCAGCATCGAGCCGCTCGTCGTTCGATGCGCCCGTACCGCTTCCTCCGCCGCGTGGCCCGGTGTCGGCAGCGTTCATCGACGCGCTGTCTGGTCAGCCCACCGGCGCCGTCGACCTTCGGTTGTTGAGATGGGCCGGTGACCCAGCCGACGCGAGCACAGATGACGATCTGCAGCTGTCGCTGTGGCTGGCCTACGAGCAGCATTATCGCGGCTTGGCGGGTGTGGACGACCGCTGGGAGTGGCATCCCGAGCTGGTGCGGGCCCGCCGTGGCTGGGAGCAGCACCTGCTCGATGGACTACGCCATCAGACGGCCGCCGACACCGCGGCGGGTGGCATCGGGACCTCGCCGGATCGAGCAACGGTTCAGGTGGTGCTGAACGAGCTCGCGTCCGCTGATGAGGGTCCCTCCCTGTCGAAGTTCCTGATGCGTGAAGCGACCTCCAGCCAGTTCGCCGAGTTCCTCATCCACCGGTCGCTCTACCACCTCAAGGAAGCCGACCCCCACAGCTGGGCGATCCCGCGTCTGAGCGGGTCGGTCAAGGCCGCGATGGTGACCATCCAGACCGACGAGTACGGCGGGGGAGCCACGCCGGCGATGCATGCTCAGCTGTTCCGGTCGCTGCTGTCGGACTGGGACCTGCACGACACGTACGGTCACTACCTCGACCGGGTGCCCGGGGTGACGCTGATGGCGACCAATCTGATCTCGATGTTCGGCCTGCACCGACGGTGGCGGGGTGCGCTGGTCGGGCACCTGGCCATGTTCGAGATGACGTCGTCGGTGCCGAACGCTCGCTACGCCCGTGGGCACCGCCGCCTCGGCGGCGGCGAGGAAGCGGCGCAGTTCTTCGACGAGCACGTCGTCGCGGACGCCGTGCACGACCAGATCGCCCTGCACGACCTCGCGGGCGGGCTGGTGGACCACGAGCCGCAGCTGGCCGGCGACATCGTCTTCGGAGCCCGCTGCGCCGCCTACGCCGACGCCGCCTTCGCCCGTCACGTCTTCGACAGCTGGGGAGCCGGTGTCTCGAGTCTGCGACCAACCGCGAGGGCCGGGGCGTGAGCATCGAACCGGTGGTTGCACCCGAGCGCGACGTCGAACAGAAGACGACGCCCGGCGCGGTCGCGAGCATCACCGTCTGCCCGGACGGGCCTCTGCTCGTCCGCGGACCTGTCGAGCTGTTGAGCGTCGACGGTGAGGCCGTGGAGCACTATCGTCGGGTGGTGGCCCTGTGCCGGTGCGGGAGATCGCGACTCAAACCCTTGTGCGACGGATCGCATCGGCTCAACCGGTTCCGCGACTCCGCCACGGCTGACCAGATGAGCCAGGTGCTGAACCGGGCGAGACCGGTCCCGCCGGAATAGCGGCCAGCGGTCAGCCCCTCTCGCGTACGGCGACAAGGGTGTGATCGTGACCGATGAACTCCGGCCTGCGCAGATCCGCCGAGACAGTCGATCCCCTGCTCTGCGGAGCTGGGCATGGATTGTTGCGGCGGACACGAGTGGGGCAGCATCAGATCACGATCGATCCGTACCACGCACCGTGTGTCGCGGCGCAGGTCTTGCGCGGGCGGCGATGTCAGCGGGTGCGTCGCACCGTCCGAACGCCCAGCACGACGACGGCGGCGAGCACCAGCAGGCTCAAGAGCTGCAGTCCCGGTGCGTCGTCCATCCCACCGGTCACGACGCCGGCGCCGCAGAGCGCGCTGACGAGCGCGATCACGATCACCACCGCCCAGAGCCGCATATCGAGACCTACTGCTCGACCCACTGGAGTGGCTCACCCACACGATCGACCGTCAACACAGATCGACTATCAGTCGTCATCTATCGAATGTCAATAGGTGAAGGCTGTGCGCGAAGGTGTTCCCAACGGCAGAGTAGGGCGCGCGGTCGGTGAGAGCGCCGGCGGCCTGGGCCTGGTGATCTTCGGGGGCGCCGAAAGTTCGTTGCTTTGTCACTCGCGGCCTATGGAATCGACGGACACGAGGGCGAACAATGGGGACCAAGGTGTCCCGTCGAGCCCGGCATTCTTGCTCCCCGGGACGCGGCGAGGCCAAATCCACTTCGAGGTCGACGACCATGACAGACCATCCGCGCCTTCCCCGCCGATCGTGTGGCTCACATCAGCCGGTGGCGGTGATGCGGGCCCGAACCCGCCCCAACCCCATCGACCCGTGGCGGGTGGTTCAACGACGGCACTTGGGTTTGCTGCGGTACGCGCGGGCCCGCGGCGCCGTGGCACAGCCCGTTCTCTACACCGTCTGGGACCGACGGATCTACGTCCGCCTGCCTGTCTACAACGACGCCTGCAACTTCGTGGACCGGGCAGACCTTGCCCTGGACGTCGATGCCAGCTCCAGCGGCCGGATTCTCATCGCCCGGGTGACCGGTATGGGTTTGTTGGTCCCAGAGACCACGATGCCAACCGCCCTCGCGGAGACACTGGAGACCTGGCCGGAGGGTTTGCCAACGCGGGTGTTGGTGCTCGTCCCCGAGTCAGTCCAGCACATTCCGGTGGCCGACGACGTCCGCTACCCGCCGCTACCTTCAGCGGGTTCACTGCTGCCAGGGACGTACGCCGTCTAGCGAGACCCATCCCAGATAAGTGAATGCGAGGTCTGAGCCGTAGATCTGCACGCGGAGGCCGGCCGCCGCGATCGGAGAGTCATGTGAGCGCACCACGATTCACGTTCGCCGCTTCCGCCACCTCGCGAGGGCATCACCGTCCACCGAAATCCCACTTTCTCCACCATCGCAGTACACGTGGGCTCCCGTGGGGCTGTGTGGGCCCACCGGCTCGCGATCACGAGCGGATCTACCGAGAGCGCCAGCGGGGACGGGGCTTCGATGCGTGACTGATCGTCGCTCCCGTGGCCACGGTCCGACCGGCGAGATCGGTCGAGGTGAGCAGCACCTGACCGGCGATCGCAACGACGCTCCGGGCGCCGCGGCGTCACCGACCGGCGTTCGCCCGTCGGCAGTGACGACGAGGCGAACCAGACCAGTGCTGGTGGCTCGGCGGCGGGATGCGACCTTCCGTTCCGGCCATCCGCCCAACCGTTGGTGGCTCACGGGTGGGATCCGGTCGGCTGGGCCGCCGCTCGTACGGCTGCTGTCACTGCGATGAGTTCGGAGACCTCCGTCTGGCCCTCGGCCTGCACCGGCTGATCCTCCCGGCCACCGACTTCGGCCGCGACCAGGTTCACACCGGACCCTGCACCGGTTCTGAATGTTCTGGACAGCAGCTGATCGGCCCAGGTCGCGATGTCGGAGCAGCTGTGGCAATCGAGGCGCGGGTGTCGGTCCGCGAGGGTGAGGTGTTCTGTCCGTCGTGCCCCAGGTCACATGCCCAGAGGACAGGTTTGGTCGGGCTCAGCTGGCCGGCGTGATGAGCTCGAGACTTCGGCCTTCGTGCACGGCGAGGTAGATCTGGTCGCGGAGCTGATTGGCTTCGTCGTCGGTGAGGGTGCGGCTGAGCGGTCGGATGACGATACGGACAAGCGCATTCACTTGTCCGGCGGTGATGCCCAGGCGATCCCGGGCTGCCTCCGGGAGCCCTGTGTCGACCGTTCTCGCGAGGACAGTGACGCTCTCGATGTCACAGATGCGCTCGGCGAGCGAGGCCCGGATCTTGTCGCCGATCGTTTCGTCATCTTGATCCGCGGCGATCACGATCGAGATGTCGCGACGGACGGCGGGCAGCGTAGATACAGGGCGCCATCGGCTGAGGTCCGACATCTGCGCTCGGATGCGCGGCTCGGTGGCACGCAGGGCTCGGATGTCGCCGATGCCCTTGCGCAGCATCAGGGCACGATCCAGACCCATCCCGAGAGCAAGCCCGGACCAACGGTCGTCGAGTCCGGAGGACTCGATCAGCCGGGGAGCGGCGACGCCGCACTCGGCAAGTTCCAGCCACTCGCCGTCGACGAGGACTTCGAGTTGCTGCCCTGTGACGGTGTAGGGGTGCACAGCTGGCACCACTCGCCACTTGGCACAGGGAAGGACGGCATCCACGATCGTGGCGAGCATCTCCGTGAGGTCGTCGAGACCTAGGTGAGCCGTCGAGGAGAGTCGCCACAGGTCGACCTGGTGAGGCTCACCGACGTGCGTGCGGTCGATGGCGTCCCGCCGATAGACCAGGCCTGGCAGGACGATGAGCTCATCGCTGGACGCGGCGGGGGCCAGGTGGCGTAGCAGCCACGGAATGGCCGCGGTTGTGTGGCTTCGCAGCATCACGCCAGGGCTCACGTAGCGCGTGTACCGAGCTTCCCGGGTGATCGCGTCTGGGTCGAATCCCAGCCGGTCGTAGTTGTCTTCGATGGCAACCAGCGGACTTGTGCGAACCCATCGGACGGGCACGGCCCACGATTCTGTCAGGGCGGCGACGACATCGCCCAGCAGTTGCTGCATCGCGTGGGTGCCGTGGTCGGGGTCGGTCAGGTCCCGGAGCTGGAGTGCTGCTGTCAGGTTTTCGGTGGAGAGGTAGGAAGGCATTGTCGGTGTCCTTTGGCTGGGACGGGCAGGGGAGACTCCCTCGGCCGATCCGTCGCCGGGATCCGCTAGGCGCGCGGAGTCAACCCCTGACGGCCGGTAGCTGGCCGAGGGCCGAGAAATCGGAGCACGCAATGCATGTACCCAACGGTAGTGGACGCAGCGTGGGCGGTCGCTTTCATTTCTCGACGGGCCTTCCTTCAGCGGCGTCTATCTTGCCTCGGGCTCTCCGGCGCTCTTGCAAGGCGACTGTCAGACTTCGGACATGATCCGGCGCCGGGTTCGCATCACAGGCCGCGTCCAGGGGGTGTTCTTCCGCGACACCTGCCGTCGGGAGGCTCACGCCAGGGGACTGGCCGGCTGGGTCACGAACCTGCCCGACGGATCGGTGGCGGCAGTCTTCGAAGGACCCGAGGCCGACGTCGATGCGCTGGTCGCCTGGTGTGGCCGCGGTCCCTCGTCGGCGAGGGTCGACGCCGTCGAGGTCACTGACGAGGAACCTCAGCGCGAGTCCGGCTTCGCGATCGTGTAGGTGCCGCGGTACGGGCTGACCGTTTTCGGAAGTGCGGGCCCGGCCGCTCGTGTGGGAGGGATCCCACCTCCGGCCGGATCCATCTCGGCGGGACGACGACCCCGCTCGTCACTCCGGAGCGTCGGATGCTTCAGCCTCGGCGCCGACAGTCCGGTGACTGACTCGTCGCTCCGTGAGCATCAACGACACCTCGTCGACCGGGGCGGGCCGATGGATGGCGTAGCCCTGCGCCTGGTCACATCCCCACTCACGCAGGAGATCGAGCGCCTGTTCGTCCTCGACGCCCTCGGCGACTGCCCGCAGGTTCAACGACTCCGCGAGATGGAGGATGGAGCGGACGATCTTCTGGTTGCTGCGGTCGGTGGCCAGCGTCTTCACGAATTCCTGATCGATCTTCAAGGTCGACACACGCAGCTTCTGCAGGTAGCTCAGCGACGAGTGGCCCACCCCGAAGTCGTCGATCGCGACACCGTAGCCGCGGTCGCGAAGATCGCCGATCAGTCGGACGCAGTGCTCCGGGTCCGACATCACCGCGCTCTCGGTGATCTCGAGCTCGGCGTCTTCGGGAACAAGACCACGGCTTCGGCACGCCTGCCCCAGAACCTCGATCAGCGTACGGTCGAGCAGATTCCGGACCGAGAGGTTGATCGACACCTGCAGCCGGTATCCGGCCGCGCGCCACGCGCCGGCTGCGGCGAAGGCAGCATCGATCACCACCTGGGTGACCGGATTGATGAGCATGGTCTCTTCGAGCTGCGGTATGAAGCTGCTGGGTTGCACGTAGCCGCGGTGGGGATGGTTCCACCGGAGCAGCGCCTCCGTCCCGGCTATGTCTCCGGTGGTCAGGTCGAGCTTGGCCTGATGCCAGACCTCGAACTCGCCTCGTCGGATGGCGGCGGGGATCGCCCCGAGCAGCGTGAGGTTGTCACGGCTGGTGCGATCGTTGGTGGGGTCGTAGACCGAGATCGTTGCTCCTTTCGCCCCGGCCCAGTGCATCGCGATGCCGGCTTTCTGAAGGAGTTCTTCACCGGTGCGACCGTGCTCGGGGAAGGTCGCGATGCCGATGCTCGCTTCCACGTGAATCGGTAGGCCGTCGACGACATAGGACTCCGCGATCGCTGACTCGAGCCGTCCGCGGGTCAACGGACCGGCCTCGACGTCCTCGACGACGGTCGCCAGTCGATCGGGTTGGATCAACGCGACGAGTGAGCGATCGGGCATGACGTTCGAGGCGCGGTCGACCACGGCGGTGAGAACCCGCCCGCCGAACGCCGATCCGAACGAGTTCTGGATCTCGAGGAGGTTGTCGAGCTGCGAGATCGCCACGACGAACCTCTGGCCGGGGTCTGCCCGCGAGAGCAGGGGGTCCAGTCGCTTCAGCAGACCTGCCGAGTTCAGCAGCCCTGTGTCCTCATGGTGCTCGTGCAGCCAATCGACCTCCCGCAGCTGACGGCGGTAGAGCTGTGCCCAGGCCCCGACGAGCACGCCGATGAACACGAAGAACACCGTGCGGTAGACCCAGTTCAGCGGTGCCTGCATCTCGCCGGTGGTCGTGTTGATGGGCATGAAGGGGCCGAGCGCCAGACCCCCGACGATGGCGCACAGCAACCCGCCGGGCACTCCGAAGGCGATCCCGCCGAGCACGACCGGCACGTACATCAGGTGCGCAAAGGAGAGCCGGACACCACCTGTCGCGTAGACGAGCCAGGTGGTGCTCAGGATCGCGATGGCGAGCACAGCCGCCGTGGCGACCCTTCGGCGCGGAGACCGGTTCACCAGGGCCGGGGCTCGAGGTCTTGCCGGTCGGTCGCTTTGCCGGTCACTGCGCCGCGCAACGCTCGTGGATGTCACGGCTATGGCCGCCGCGCGAGCGGGGAGGGCTCCGTCGCGTGGTCGGGCAGCAGGTCGGTGGCCGCCAGTCCTTGGCCGAAGGCGCAGCCGGCGTGCGTGGCCGCGGCGAGGGCGTCGCGGTCGTCCAACCCGGACGCGATGACTCGGTAGCCGAAGGCGTGGGCGGTCTGCACGGTCAGGCGCAGCATCTGCGGGGAGGTCGGCGGTGCGCTCTCAGCGGAAGCAGAGCCGGGTGCCTCGTTCGGCGTCGCCCGGATGGCCTGGCGGACCATGGTCCGGTGGAGGCGGACCATGGCCACCGGCAGCTGGAGCAGCTGGTTGGTCGGGGCCGTTCCAGCGCCGAACCCGTCGAGGCAGACCCGGACGCCCCATCCGCGAAGGGTGTCCAGATTGGCCAGCAGACGAAGGTCATCGGTGATCTCGCCGGTGGACAGCAGCAGGATGAGGCGGTTCGCCGCTAGGCCGGATGCGGCCAAAGCGTCTGCGACGTCCCCGCAGACCCGATCCAGGAGGAGATGGTGTGCCGTCACGGGTACGGCGATCGTGAGCGCCTCGCGTCCGCGACTGAGCGCGGCCAGAGTGGCGCAGCCATGCTGCATCGCCCAGGAATCCAGATCGATGATGGCGGGGCTGCGACCCAGCTCGGCCATGAGGTCGCTGCGGTCGACCAGGGCGTCGCCGACTCGGCAGCGGACTCGCGCCTCCATGCCGCCGAGCTCTCCGGTGATCAGCTCGACGACCGGCTCGACCGTGAGGTCGACGCTGTTACCGGCGAGGGCGGTCATGACGGATCTCTCGATGACCGATCGACGGACCAGCCGATCTCTCAGAGACCGGTCGAACACCTCGATCCGACCGCGGCCGCCGGACTTGGCTCGGTAGACGGCGATATCGGCCTCGTGCAGAAGGCGCTCGGGGTCGGTGCCGGCGTCCTGGCTGATCGCCAGTCCACCGCTGGCGCCGATCCGGGCATGGTGTCCGGTGCTCAACCGCAGGGGCTCGGCGATCGCTGCGATGATGCGCTCGGCGACGGACACACCCGAAGGCTGCTCGTCGAGGGGCTCCAAGAGCACCAGGAACTCGTCACCTCCGAGTCGCGCGACCACGTCGCCGGCCCGGACCGTGCGTTGCATGCGGTCGGCGACAGCTCGTAGCACCTCGTCACCCGCCTGGTGTCCCAGCGTGTCATTGACCTGTTTGAAGCCGTCGAGGTCGATGAACAGCAGCCCGATCACCGCTCCGGAGCGCTGAGCACGACTCAGGGAGGCCGCGATGAGTCGCATGGCCTGCGCGCGGTTGGCCAGGCCGGTGAGGGGGTCGTGGGCGGCCTGGTGGGTCAGCTCCGCCTGGGCCGCGGTGCGCTCGGCGTTGGCGGCCTGGATCTGCTCGATCGACAGGTTCATCCTGGCCAGGACCAGCAGGAAGGCGATGATCGAGAAGATGACCACGGCCCAGACCGTCGGGCTCACACCAAGGGCTGTCTCGACCCCCAACGTGACCGGTGCGATGAGGACCGCGATCGTCAAAGCGGCCAGCCGCCCACGGGAGAAACGCGTCCTCGTGAGCTCCACGGGAGCCGAGAGAGACACCATCGACCGGTCCAGGGCCGCGGCCCCCCAGGCCAGGTAGGAGGCCATCCAGAGGTAGTCCAGTGGCTGGCTGTCCGCGAAGGTCAGCAGCTGGAGCGCAGACGACGCGGTGTCGGCGGCGATGAGCAGCACGAGGGCGAGCACGAGCAGGCCGTAGGAGCGGGTGCGACCACCGGGGGTGGTCACGAGCCGGATCAGCAGACCGGCCAGCACGATGTCGGCGATCGGGTAGCTGATGGCCACGGCGGCGGCGGCCGGCGAGTCCTGGTAGGTGGCGATCGTCGGTCGGGCAAGCAGCACCCACGACAGCACCGCCAGTGAGGTGGTGAGGATCAGGCTGTCCAGGGTTCCCGCGCTGTCGCGACCGTGCCGTCCGATCAGCGCCACGATGCCCACCGCGACCACGGCGTAACCGAGCAGGTAGATGGGGTCGGCCACGGTGGGGAAGGCGTCGATGCCGCGGACGTTGGACAACCAGTTGCCGACACCGTCGGCGATCGCCCATAGGGCCAGACCGGCGGCCATCAGCTGCCAGGGCAGACGACGCTCGGGCTGATGGAGATGGATGCCCAGCAGCACCGCGCCCACCGACGACAGACCGACGAGCTCGTAGATGATCGCCGTCGGAAGCCCGACGGGTACGAAGGCGTACGCGATCATCGCTACCCCGCCCGCGGCCAGGTAGATCAGCCACAAGTGGGCGTGCTCGGACGGACGCCTGGCCGGAGGGCCTGGTGTGTCCACGGCTACCTCCGCCGGTTGACCCCCAAGGCCACGTACTGATCTCCCGAGATCGAAACTATCGGATGACAGGGGAATCAGCCCGATCCGGCCCCCGAAAGGTCAGATCGTGTGCGCGCCGATGATGCGCTGGAGCGTACGACGGCCGAGTGCACTCATGGTGGGGTTGCTCGTCGCGTAGTACCAGACGAGGCCCATCGCCTGCTCGAAGGCCCAGGCGCGGCCGCGGTCCCACTCGAGGTCGTCGGTGCCGAGGCGATCGCGGAGGACCTGGCGCGGTCCGGCAGCCAGGAGGTGCCAGGCGGCCACGAGATCCAGGGCTGGGTCGGCCGGCCCGAACCCACCCACGTCGATGACTCCGGCCAGGCGTCCTTGCCGTACGAGCAGGTTGCCCGGGATCAGATCGCCATGCGTCATCACGTCGGGCGCCGTACGCGGTAGGTCTCGCATCGCAACCCAGAGGCGACGGAGCCCGGGCACGTCCAGGAGCTCGGTACTCCGGTCGAAGCACGTCTCCATCCACGCGTCGTGCGCTCGGAGGTCTCCCCCGCGGTTGGTGCCGCGGAAGGTCCGCCCGCGGGTGTCGATGGCGCGGAGTTCCTGGATGAGCTCCGCCAGATCGCCGGCGAAGTCGCCCGACTCGCCCGGATCCGCCTCGGTGGCCGGCACGCCGGGCAGCCAGGTCTGCACCGACCAGGGCAGCGGGTAGCCCGCACCCGGTTCACCCTGTGCCACCGGCTCAGGTGTGGGGAATCTGGTCCGTCCCCACAGCTCCCGTGCGGCTGCCGCCTCGGTCCGAAGGCGCTCCCGTACGACGCCAGGATCTTCAGCCCGCATGGGAAACCGAGCAGCGAGTCGGTCACCGATCCGGTAGATCGCGTTGACCGTCCCCGCTCGGTCGACCTCGACCAGCGGCAGCGCCCGCCAGGCCGGGACCTGCTCGTCCACCAGCTGGCGGACGATGGGCAGCGACACGGCCAGCTGGTCGGGATGCATCATGCCCCAACTCTGCCCTGCACCGGCGCCGGTGAAGGCACGCTGTTGCCCGAATGGCCCGCCCCGCGTCTTCGCCGTGCTCCAGGGCTGAGGAGACGGGCACCACCGACGATCAGGATCGCCCGCCCCTCCGGCCGGAATCTCCGGCAGCGCCGGCCCGGGAAGGGCTCCAGTGGCCAGGCCGCGCGAACGGCCCGAGGCCGGCTACCCGGCGCTCGTCAGGCGACGGCTCTCGATCCACAGCACGTTGCCCTGCGGACCGGCGGACGGAATCAGGGTCGGGTGGCTGGGCAGTCCGCCCGCCTCGACGACCTTCCGGCTGAGACCGGCGAGCAGGTGGGCGAACCGACGTCGTCCGCGGGGGGCAGTCGCCGTGGTGTCGGCGGGTGGAGCGGACCGGCGAGGGTCGGGTGCCGGATGGGTGTCCGGGGTCTAGTGCCGGGCCAGATCGTCGGCCGACCGGGCCTCGTCCGCCTCGGTCGCCGCCCAGGAGCCCAACAGATCGAGAGCGTGGGCGGTGGGGGAGCCCGGTTCGGCGGCGTAGATGGTGAGAGTGAGGCCCGCGTCGGAGATCATGTCGACACTCTCGTAGGCCAGGTCCAGATCTCCGACGACTCCGTGATGGAACAGCTTGCTGCCGGCTCCGTGCAGCCGGACGTCGTGGCTGCCCCAACGGCGCCGGAAGTCGCCGCTCCGCGTCGACAGCTCGCCGACGAGGTCGTGCAGTGACCTGTCGTGCGGGTCGCGCCCGGCTTCGGTGCGGAGGATGGCGACGCACGTGTCGGCGGCGACATCCCAACGGGGGTAGAAGTCCTGGGCGGCCTCGAGCTCCAGGAAGGTGAACCGGGCGAAGTTCGGCTGCTCTTCCGTGGCGCTGTCGTAGAGAGCGCTGTGCATGGCGCGGCCGAGACGATTGCTGGCGAGCAGATCCATCCGACCGTTGCGGACGATGGCCGGTGCGGTGATGGTGTCGAGCACCCAGGTGAGGCTGGGCCGGGGGGTCCACCTCGTCGTCCCTCGTCGGCGTGGCCGCAGGCCGGCACTGGTACCGTCCGCAGCCTGAGCGAGGTGGAACAGGTGCCGGCGCTCTGCGTCGTCGAGCTGAAGGGCTCGGGCGATGGCGTCCAGGACGGACGCCGAGACGCCACCGATCGAACCGCGTTCGAGCTTGGCGTAGTACTCCACACTGACCTGGGCCAGGGCGGCGACCTCGCTGCGGCGGAGGCCAGGCACCCTGCGGGTGCCGGCGTTCGGCATCCCCGCCTGCTCCGGGGTGATCTTGGCGCGCCGCGAGTTCAGGAACTCGCGAACCTCCGCTCGGTTGTCCATGCCCTCGACGGTACGACGCACCCAGCGAAGGTGGGAGACCCTGTCAGTACACCCCTGGACGGGAATTCCGTCGGTGGTTGACTCTCAGGCTCGCGGACCCCAAGCGCGCCGATCCTGGACAGCGGCCTTCTTCCCCAGGTGCCCCTCCCGGACCAACACGGCGAGCGAGTCCAAGATCACCCGGGAGCTCAACAGCGCCGTCTGCTCGGCCCAGTCGTAGGGCGGGGCGCACTCGACGACCTCCAAGCCGGCAAGGCCGGGCGCGGAGATCATCCGGATCAGGTTGAGGGCTTCGCGGGGCAACAGCCCGCCGGGCTCCGGCCAGCCGGTGCCCGGCACGAAGCCGGCGTCGATCACGTCGATGTCGAAGGACAGGTAGACCGCCTTGGCGTCCTTCCAGGCGATCTCGAGTGCTGTCTCGGCGATCTTCTCGATCCCGACCCGTTCGACGTCAC
Source organism: Microlunatus sp. (assembly GCA_036525335.1). GTDB lineage: Bacteria > Actinomycetota > Actinomycetes > Propionibacteriales > Propionibacteriaceae > Microlunatus. Next base: position 15,571 of record DATDAP010000143.1, read on the forward strand.
CGACGGTCATGATCGTGGTGCCGCGTTCGCGTCCGACCTTCACCCCGGCCCGGGGGGACTGCCACCCGCCGATGCCGATCTGCACCAGGTTGGTCGCCGGAGCGTTCTTCAGGTTGGTGGCGTGGAACCACGGTGTGGTGTGCATGCGCTCGTCGAGGTCGGTCTCCTGGGTGTCGACGTGGCGATCGAAGTGGATGATGCCGATGTTGCCGTCGACGTACGGTGCCATGCCGCGGATGGTGGGGTAGCCGATCGAGTGGTCTCCGCCGAGGATGACGGGGAAGACGCCGCGCTGGTAGACGTGCGCCATCGCTTGGCTGATCTGGTCGAACGACTTCTCCAGGTTGCCGGGGATGGTGAAGACGTCTCCGATGTCGACCATGTTCAGCTGCTCGCGGAGGTCGACGCCGAGCTCGTAGCAGTAGGTGCCGAAGAGGTTCGTGGAGCGGCGGATGCCCTGCGGGCCGAACCGCGCGCCGGGACGGTAGGTGGCCCCGGAGTCGAGGGGGGCCCCGAAGACGGCGACCTCGGCATCCTCGACCTGGTTGACGTCTTCGAGGAAGGGAGCATTGAGGAAGGTGCCGCGCTCGCCGGCGAAGTGCGGCAGCTCACCGCGCGAGAAGGTCGGGATCGTGCGGTCGACGAGCGTCGGTGATCCGGCCAGTCCGAACGCCAGTGCCCGCTCGATCTCCTCGTCGTGGCGGAACAACGAGATCCGCTCCTCCGCCGCCTGCGCCCACCGGCCCTCCTTCTGGGCGAAGGCGTCGCTGTGCGAATGGCCGTGCTCTGACATCGTTGATCACTCCTCGTGAGGCCGTCTTTGCGACGTACCGGTACGGCCACCCTCGTCGGTCGGAGCCCTTCGTGCCCTGTCCCCGGAACGCTAGCATGCAGCCGTCGGTACGCACCGGCCGATGATCGCCTGGGCGCCGCGACATCAAGCCGTAACCGGCGGCGCCTCGCTGTTGCCTGTCGGTAACCTCGGTTCGCGGCCCCTGTAACAGTTCTCCGGTGGAATTCATCTGAGCCGTTCCCCGAGGACGGCGCGCATCTAGGGTCGCCGCCGGCGATCAGTGACGTCAGCACGGGTCATCTGCCAGTCGGGTCTGGACCAAGAGTTGCAAGCAGTCACCCCGCGCGGGGCTGCTCCACGGCGGGACAAAAGCCCGGGAGACCCATCGGGGCTCGATGCGCGAGCAGCGGGCCCCCGGATCATCCAAGGAGTCCCGCATGGCGACCACCACCGAGGCAACCGAGTCGGTGTCGCTCGACGACACCGCTGCCAATGACCTCAACGAGTTCGGGTACGGCCAGGATCTTCATCGCTCGATCGGCACGTACGCGTCGTTCGCGGCGGGGTTCTCGTTCGTCTCGATCCTGACCACCGTCTTCCAGCTGTTCGGCTTCGGGTTCAGCTTCGCCGGGCCCTTCTTCTTCTGGACCTGGCCGGCGGTCCTCATCGGTCAGCTGATGGTGGCTCTGTGCTTCGCCGAGCTGGCGGGCCGCTACCCGCTCTCCGGTGCGATCTACCAGTGGGCCCGTCGCCTCGGCGGTGACGTGGTCGGCTGGTTCGCCGGCTGGACCATGGTCATCGCCCAGATCGTGACCGTGTCCGCGGCGGCGATCGCCATGCAGGCGGTCCTGCCGGCCATCTGGTCCGGCTTCCAGATCGTGGGCGGCGACCCGTCGATCGCCAGTCTCAGCGGCGCGACCAACGCCATCGTGCTCGGCCTCATGTTGTTGATCGTCACCACCTTGATCAACTCGGTCGCGGTGCGGGTGATGGCGGTGGTGAACGCCGTCGGCGTGACGGCCGAGCTGATCGGCGTCGTGTTGTTGATCATCGCCTTGTTCTCCACCTCCGTCCGCGGTCCCGGGATCGTGCTGGACACCAGCGGGGTGACCAGCTTCGGTGCCCTGCTGGCCGCCGGCTTGATGGCCGGCTACGTCCTGGTTGGCTTCGACTCCGCCGGCGAGCTCGCCGAGGAGACGCACAACCCACGACGCACCACCCCGAAGACCATCCTGCGCGCCCTGATCATCTCCGGCATCGGCGGCGGCCTCATCCTGCTCGGCGCGCTGATGGCGAGCCCGACCCTCGACGACGAGCTGTCCAGCGGCGGCCTGGCGTACGTGGTCACCAGCCGACTCGGCGACGTCTGGGGACGGGTGCTGCTGGCCGACGTGGTGTTGGCGGCCTTCGTCTGCACGCTGGCCATCCAGACCGCCACCACGCGGATGATCTTCTCGATGTCGCGTGATGAGGTCCTGCCGTTCTCGCGTCAGCTGCGGAAGGTCTCCCACCGGGGCGCCACGGTGAACGCCGCCCTCCTGGTCGGCGTCGGTGCCGCCATCCTGCTGTTGATCAACCTGGGCCACGCCGGTGTCTTCACCGCCCTCACCAGCACCTGCATCGTGCTGCTCTACCTGGCCTACCTGTGCGTCACCGCGCCGATGCTGTACCGCCGGATCAAGGGCTGGCCGACCGAGCTGGGACCGCAGGACGACGAGCTCGGCAAGCCGGTGTTCAGCCTCGGACGGCTCGGACTGCCGATCAACATCCTGGCCGTGGTCTGGGGCCTGGCCATGGCGATCAACCTCGCCTGGCCGCGACAGGAGGTCTATGACCCCGAGGGCACGAATCCGGTGCTGCAGTACTTCGGGCTGATCATCGTCGCCCTGACCCTCATCGGCGGAGTGGTCGCGTTCACCTTCAAGAAGGCCGCCTACCGCAAGGCGATCGCCGGGCTGCCCGGATCCTCGACCGCGGTGGAGGCCGACGCTCCCGCGGTGACCTCGGCCTGACCTCGCAGCGCCTCCCGGCGGCGTGCGCGATCGTCAGCGGGGCGGCTCCAGCCAGGCGTCCGTCGGGGCCGACGCCGACAGGTTGGCGGCT
>DATDAP010000144.1:0-5039 GCA_036525335.1 Microlunatus sp.
CCAGGTGACCTGCACCTGTGGCAACACCTTCACGACGCGCAGCACGAACTCCGACGGCGTCATCCGCGCCGACGTGTGCTCGGCCTGCCACCCCTTCTACACCGGCAAGCAGAAGATCCTCGACACCGGTGGCCGCGTCGCTCGCTTCGAGAAGCGGTACGCCCAGAAGGCCGCTGCGAAGAAGTGACCATCACCTGCGCTCCCGGATCAGCCGATCCGGGAGCGTACGTGTGTCTGGGCCAGGCTCCCGAGGAGGAGCACCGGTCGATGAAGTAGAGGAGTAGTGCATGTTCGAGTCGGCGCAGTCGCTGCGCACCGAGTTCGCCGAGCTCGAGACCGCGCTCTCCGACCCCGCCGTGCACACCGATCTGGCCCGGGCCCGCAAAGTCGGCCGCCGGTACGCCGAGCTGACCCCCATCGTCAAGGCTCTGACCGAGTACGACCGGCTGACCGATGACCTGTCGGCCGCCCGCGAGCTCGCGGGCGAGGACGCGTCGTTCGCGGAGGAGGCCGAGGACCTGGAGGCCCAGCTGGTACCGGTGATCGAGCGGCTGACCAGGCTGCTGGCCCCCCGGGACCCCAACGACTCCTCCGACGCGCTGTTGGAGATCAAGTCCGGGGAGGGCGGCGAGGAGTCCGCGCTGTTCGCCGGCGACCTGCTCAACATGTACACCCGGTACGCGGCGATCCGCGGCTGGAAGGTCGAGGTGCTCGACGCCCAGGAGACCGATCTCGGCGGCTACAAGTCGGTGACGATCGGGGTCAAGGCGGCCTCGGTGGGTGAGCCCGACCAGATGCCGTACGGCGTGCTGAAGTTCGAGGGCGGCGTGCACCGGGTCCAGCGGGTCCCGGTGACCGAGTCGCAGGGCCGAGTGCACACCTCCGCTGCGGGCGTGCTGGTGATGCACGAGGTCGAGGAGTCCGAGGTCGTGGTCGACGAGGGCGATCTGCGGATCGACGTCTACCGCTCGTCCGGTCCGGGCGGGCAGGGCGTGAACACCACCGACTCGGCGGTCCGCATCACCCACCTGCCGAGCGGGATCGTGGTCTCCTGCCAGAACGAGCGCTCCCAGCTGCAGAACCGCGAGCAGGCGATGCGGATGCTGCGGTCCCGGCTGACCGCGGCGGCCGAGGAGGCTGCGGCCCAGGATGCTTCGGCCGCCCGGCGCTCCCAGGTGCGTACCGTCGACCGTTCGGAGCGGATCCGCACCTACAACTTCCCGGAGAACCGGATCGCCGACCATCGCATCGGCTTCAAGGCGTACAACCTCGATGCGGTGTTGAACGGCGACCTGCAGGCCGTGGTCGAGGCCCTGCAGGAGGCCGACACGGCTGAGCGGCTGGCGGCTGGGTCGTGAGAGTCGGCGCCCTGCTGGCGGCACCGTGACGACCGTCGGCGCCCTGCTGACCGAGGCGACCGACCGGCTGACCGCGGCCGGGGTGCCGAGTCCGGCCCACGACGCGCGGGAGCTCCTGGCCCACGTCCTGGATCGTCGGCCACAGCTTCTCGGGCGGACCGATCCGGTCAGCCCGGACCAGGCCGAGCTCTTCGCGGCCCTGCTCGCGCGCCGCTGCGTCCGCGTGCCGCTGCAGCACCTCACCGGCGAAGCGCCCTTCCGGTACCTGACCCTGGCGGTGGGGCCCGGGGCCTTCGTCCCGCGACCGGAGACCGAGGTGATGACCGGCTGGGCGATCGACCGGCTGCGGGAACGTCCCGTGGACGCGCCACCGGCGGTCGTGGTGGACCTGTGCACGGGTTCGGGGGCGATCGCCAAAGCCATCGCGACGGAGGTGCCGGGGACCCGCGTGTCGGCGGTGGAGCTGTCGCCCGACGCCCACGCCTGGGCCGAGCGGAACCTGGCCGACACCGACGTCGCGCTCCTGTTGGCCGACATGGCCGACGCCCTGCCCGACCTCGACGGAACCGTCGACCTGGTGATCGGCAATCCGCCGTACGTGCCGCTGGACGCCTACGACTCGGTGGTGGCCGAGGCCCGCGATTACGATCCCACCATCGCCCTCTTCTCCGGCGACGACGGACTGGACGCCATCCGGGTGCTGACGGCGACCGCGGCGAGGCTGTTGCGGCCAGGTGGCCTGCTGGCGTTCGAGCACGCCGAGCTGCAGGTCGAGGCGGCACCTGCCATGGTGGTGGCCTCCGGGGCGTACCGGACCGTCCGCGACCACCACGATCTGACGGGGCGGCCACGGTTCGTCACGGCCGTGCGCACCGCGTCTCCTCTGGCAGGATGGGTCGAGTGAGCGCCCTGCCTGATCCGGAGAGCCAGCCGGCCGCCGAGTCCTCGGACGAGGTAGCCGATCCCGGTTACCGGCGATGGGATTGCACCAGTGACGATCCCGAGCTGCTCGCCCGAGCCGAGGACGATGCCCGCGCCGCGATCGAGGCGGGGGAGTGCATCGTGCTCCCCACCGACACCGTGTACGGGATCGGCGCCGACGCTTTCAACGGTGACGCCGTGCAGGGACTGCTGGACGCCAAGGTCCGGGGTCGCGACATGCCCCCGCCGGTGCTGATCGGCGAGCCGTCCCTGATCCGGGCGCTGGCCACCGACATCCCCGATGTCGCCCGTGAGCTGGTGAACAAGCACTGGCCCGGGCCGCTGACCATCATCCTGAAGCGCCAGCCCAGCCTGAAGATGGACCTCGGCGACGCCGAGGGCACGGTGGCGCTGCGGGTGCCCGACCACGAGCTCGCCCGGGACATCCTGCGTGCCACCGGCCCGATGGCGGTGAGCAGCGCCAACATCAGCGGCCTGGCGGCCGCGCTGACCTGCGACGAGGCGATCGACCAGCTCGGAGCCAGCGTGTCGGTCTACCTGGATGGCGGCCGACTCGGGGAGCACGGCCAGCCGTCGTCGACGATCGTCGACTTCACCCAGACCGACCACGGGCAGGTGCTGCGTCGGGGCGCCTTGAGCGTGGCCGTGCTGCGCGAGACCCTGCCCGACGTCGAGGACCTGGTGGAGGACGAGGACCAGGTGGACGACCGGACCGACGAGGCGGAGGACGTGGTCGACACCGAGATCGTCGAGGAGCCGGGCTCGGAGATCGACGAGGAGTCCGCTGGGAACATCCGCGCCCAGATCGAGCGCGGCGCCGGGCTGGAGACGAGCGGCGACCCCTGGCATGAGCCGACCACCGACGAGCTGCGCATCACCCACCCCGATCATGACATCGACCAGCCCGACCTGTTCGAGTCGGAGCAGTCCGGCGACACCCCAGACGCCACGGACCCGAGGGTCTAGCGCGTGCGCGAGTACCTGCTGGTGCTGCTGGTCGCCGCCGCGGTGACCTTCCTGGCTAGCGGAGTCTGTCGCCGGATCGCGTTGCGCACCGGGGCGCTGGCCCAGGTGCGCGACCGCGACGTGCACACCGTCGCCATGCCCTACTTCGGTGGCGTGGCCATGTTCTTCGGTGTGCTGGCCGCGATCCTGCTGGCCTGGCAGCTGCCCTTCCTCGGACGCCAGGTGCTGGTGCAGCAGGACTCTCTGGCGGTGCTGATCGCGGCCGCGGTCATCTGTGCGGTCGGGGTCCTCGACGACCTGTACGACCTGTCCGCCCTGACCAAGTTCGCCGGTCAGGTGCTGGCCGCCGGGATCGTGGTGGCACTCGGGGTCCGGATGCTGTGGATCCCGCTGCCGGGACAGCTCGTCTCGCTCGACTTCGGTGCCTCGGTGGCCATCACCGTGTTCTTCATCGTGCTCTGCTCCAACGCGGTCAACTTCGTCGACGGGCTGGACGGCCTGGCCACCGGAGTGGTGGGCATCGGTGCCTGTGCGTTCTTCGCCTACTCGTACGTGCTGACCGTCGATCGGGATCTCACCCGGGCGACCACCTCGAGCCTGATCACGGTGGCCATCGCCGGTGCCTGCCTGGGCTTCCTACCGCACAACTTCTTCCCGGCCCGGATGTTCATGGGCGACTCGGGCGCGATGCTCCTGGGTCTGCTGCTCGCCGCCTCGACGATCAGCCTGACGGGGCAGCTGGACCCGTCGCAGCTCGCCGACGGTCAGAGCGGGCTGATGCCCCTGGTGCTGCCCCTGGTGCTGCCGCTGGCGATCCTGGCGTTGCCCTTCCTGGATCTCACGATGGCCTTCATCCGGCGTACCTATGCCGGTCGGTGGTGGTTCCTGCCGGACAAGCAGCACCTGCACCACCGCTTGCTGGAGCGCGGTCACAGCCAACGGCGCGCCGTGCTGCTGATGTACGTCTGGTCCGCGCTCGTCTCGTTCGGGGTGATCGTGCTGGGTGTGGTCCAGACCGATCGACAGTGGCAGGTCGTCGCCGCCGTGCTGCTGATCGCGGTCGTGCTGCTGCTCGCCACCCTGGGCCGACCCGTCCGGGGTCAACGGCGGTCCAGGACCACCGCGAGCTGAGGAGTTCGCCAGCACGCCCGAACTGGTTGGTGTGATGCTGTTCAGACAAGACCGGATAGGTTTCAGGCGCGTGCGTGCGTTCGTGGTAGTTTTCACGAACACTTTCGCCCTACGCCCTGCGGTACGCCTTGCGTTCGCTGTGCCCCTGAAGACGAGGACGACGCATCGATGACGACCCCCCAGAGGCAGGCCGCGACGGCCCCCGCGGAGCGGTCCACCGATCGGGGGGCGAACCGCGGAGAGGTCAACGTGTCCGGTCCGAGCATCCACGTGGTCCGGGCCCGGAAGCTGCTGTTCGGTGGTCTGATCGGCGGCCTCGCGGCCGCCGTCCTCTGCCTGGTGCTGTTCACCGTGCTGGACGGAACCCGAGGGTTCGCCTCGGCCGCTCTCGCCGCGGGCATGGTGCTGTTCTTCTACGGCGTCGGTCAGCTCGTGATGGTGGCCTTCGCCGACGCGGGTGCCCGCACGCTGTTGGCGGTCTCGATGGCCAGCTACACCGGGCGGGTGGTGGCCCTCGGACTCGTGCTGCTCGTCTACAACCGGAACTCCGACACCCTGTCGCTCTGGCCGATGGCCATCTTCATCACCACCATCGCCGTGGTGGTGGGCTGGATCGCGGTCGAGATCTGGGTGTTCAGCCGG
>DATDAP010000145.1:0-3041 GCA_036525335.1 Microlunatus sp.
GTCGACCTCGTCGTCGGGGGCCCGCTTGATCACCTCCAGCGGCTGCCCGGACCAGTAGCGGACCTCCTTGGTCGCCCCCGAGCTCAGGGGGTAGAGCACGGTGTCCAGCGGTGCCTGCAGCCGGATCGTCACCCCGGTCTCCTCGCGGACCTCGCGCGCGGCCGCGGCCACCACCGACTCGCCGGCTTCGACCTTGCCCTTGGGAAGGGTCCAGTCCTTGTAGCGATCCCGGTGGATGATCAAGATCTCGGGATCCTTGCCCGGGCGGACTCGGCGGACGACCGCGCCCCCGGCGAGGACGGTCTTCTTGTCCTTGCGGCTCACAGCGGGCTCACTTGGCGGCTCGTCTCCGGCTCTTGACGCTGATCAGGTACGCCTGCATGTCGGTCAGCGGCTCGCCGTCGGCATCGACGGTGTGCTGGGTCCAGGTGCCGTCCGGGTTCAGCCACCACGCGGCGGTGTCGGGGTCGAAGGCCAGATCGAAGAGGCCCTCGATCTCGGTCACGTGGGCCGGGTTGGTGATCGAGGCAAGCACCTCGACCCGGCGGTCCAGGTTGCGGTGCATCAGGTCCGCCGAGCCGATCCCCACCGACGGCTGCCCGTCGTTGGCGAACCAGAACAGTCGACTGTGCTCCAGGAACCGGCCGAGGATGCTGCGGACCCTGATGTTCTCGCTCAGTCCCGGCACACCGGGCCGGATGGTGCAGATCCCCCGCACCCACAGATCCACCGGTACGCCGGCCTGCGAGGCCCGGTAGAGCGCGTCGGACACGGTCTCGTCGACCAGCGAGTTGACCTTGATCTTGATGCCGGCCGGCTTCCCGTCCTCCTGGTTGGCGATCTCGTTGTTGATCCGGTCGAGCAGGCCGGTGCGGATGCCGTGCGGAGCGACCAGCAGCCGGCGGTACTGGGTCTCCTGACTCATCCCCGACATGTGGTTGAACAAACGGCCGATGTCGTCGGTGATGATCGGGTTGGCGGTCAGCAGGCCCATGTCCTCATAGAGCCGGGCCGTCTTCGGGTTGTAGTTGCCGGTGCCGATGTGGGCGTAGCGGCGCAGTCCATCGGGCTCATCGCGGACCACCATCGACAGCTTGCAGTGGGTCTTCAGTCCGAGCAGACCGTAGACCACGTGGCAGCCGTGCTGCTCCAGCCGGCGGGCCCAGGCGATGTTGGCCTGCTCGTCGAAGCGGGCCTTGATCTCCACCAACGCCAGCACCTGCTTGCCCTGCTCGGCCGCCTCGATCAGGGCGTCGATGATGGGGGAGTCGCCCGAGGTGCGGTAGAGGGTCTGCTTGATGGCCAGCACCTGCGGGTCGTCGGCGGCCTGCTCGATGAAGCGGGTGACGCTGGTCGCGAACGAGTCGTATGGGTGGTGCAACAGCACGTCGCGCTGTTTCAAGGCGGCGAACATGTCTGCCGGCTGGGCGGTCTCGACCTCCGCCAGGTGCGGATGCGTGGCGGGCAGGAAGGCCGGGTACTTCAACTCCGCCCTGTCCAGGTCGGTCAGGGAGAACAGCCCCCGCAGATCGAGCGGACCCGGCAGCGCGAACACCTCCTTGTCGCTGATGTCGAGCTCGGTGGTCAGCAGCTCGAGCATCTTCGGGTCGATGTCGTCCTCGACCTCCAGGCGCACCGGCGGCCGACCGACCTTGCGCCGCAGCAGCTCGCGCTCCAGGGCGACCAGCAGGTTCTCGGCGTCGTCCTCCTCGACCTCGACGTCCTCGTTCCGGGTGACCCGGAAGACGTGGTGCTGGACCACCTGCATACCGGTGAACAGCTGATCGAGGTGCCGGGCGATCACGTCCTCCAGCGCCACGAACCGGCCTTCGTCCAGCTTGACGAACCGCGGCAGCACGCTCGGCACCTTGACCCGGGCGAACTGGCGGATCCCGGTCACCGGGTTCTTGACCAGCACCGCCAGGTTGATCGACAGCCCGGAGATGTACGGAAACGGATGGGACGGGTCCACGGCCAACGGCGTGAGCACCGGGAAGATGCGCTCGGCGAACAGCTCGCGCATCCGGTCCTTCTCGTGGGTGGCCAGCTCGTGCCACCGCAGGATCTCGATCCCCTCCGCGGCCAGCTGGGGCCGGATCTCCTCCTCGAACACGCGGGAGTGCTCGTCGACGAGCTCACGGGTCCGGGTCAGGATCGCCTGGTGCACCTCGCGGGGCATCAACCCGCTGACCGAACGGACCGCCACCCCGGCCGCGATCCGGCGCTTCAGACCGGCGACGCGGACCATGAAGAACTCGTCCAGGTTGTTGGCGAAGATCGCCAGGAACTTCGCGCGCTCCAGCAACGGCACCCGTTGGGCGTCCTTGGCCAGCTCGAGCACGCGGTTGTTGAACGCCAGCCAGGACAGCTCACGGTCGGAATAGCGACCCTCGGGCAGCCCGTCGCCCTCGACCTCGCCGGCGTCCCCGAGCACACCAGGGCTCTCGAGGAGGTCGTTCGCCAGGTCGGGTGAGTTCATCGTTTCTCCTGTGCTCGCCGGGTGCAGGTGAATCGTATCGACGGAGGCGATCGGCAGTCGTAGTCAGCCGGATGCCTCGGCCGGGGGAGCCGGGGCGGCGTACATGACGTCGGCGGTGACGAGGGAGAAGCCGTACCGGTGGTAGAGCGCTAGAGCTCGCGTGTTGTCGGCCTCGACGTAGAGGTCGACCTCGTCGGCTCCGGTATCGCGGAGGTGGCGCAACCCGACCCCGAGCAGGGGGGTGCCGAGACCGCGTACGCCCGCGGCGGGGTCCACACCGATCACGTACACCTCACCCGTCGGCGAACCGGGCTCGCGCTTGGTCCAGTGGAAGCCGACGATCGAGCCGTCACCCGGTTCGTCTCGTACCGCCACGAAGAAGCCGTCCGGGTCGAACCACGGCTCGGCCTCCCGTTGCTCCAGATCGGCACGGGTCAACGACCCCTGCTCCGGGTGGAGGGCGAAGGCTCGGGCGTTGACCGCCAGCCACTCCTCCTCGTCGAGTCCGGGTCGGAACGTACGGAGGGAGATGCCGGCCGGTGGTGCGGCGGAGGGCAGGTCC
>DATDAP010000146.1:0-2165 GCA_036525335.1 Microlunatus sp.
CTCGAACAGCTTCTTGCTGTCCGTACGCATCCGCTCCAGGTCGCCGACGCAGAGGTCGTGGTGCTCCGTGCCGGCGCGGCTCACGCCACCGACGACCCGGTGGCCCTCCGGATGGGCATCGGCGCGACCGAGCACCATGGCGGCCGAGCCGGAGCCGAGCGTGAGGGTGGCGAACTGCGACTTGATGTCCTCGGCGGTGGCGTCGGGTGCGTTCAGCCGGTCCAGCGTGACTTCCTGGGTGTGCCGCGACCCCTCGGCGTTGACGATCAGCGCGTAGTCGGCCTGACCCGAGTCGATCATGATCCCGGCGAGCTGGATGCCGTTCACGAAGCCCAGGCAGGCGTTGGCCAGATCGAAGTTGAGGCAGCTGGTCGGCAGCCCCAGCTGGTGGTGCACCGCGACTGCCGTGGAGGGCTCCAGGTGCTCCCGGGACACCGAGGTGTTGATCATGACGCCGACCTGCTCGGGCTGGATGCCGGCCTCGGCCAGCGCCTTGGCCCCGGCCATGGCGGCGCCGTCGGCGAAACTCACGTCCTGGGGCCACCACCGGCGCTCACGGACCCCGGCCAGCTTGACCAGCATGCCGGGCAGCAGCCCCACCCGGTCGTACGCGGCGGCCAGCCGGTCGTCGAAGGCGCTCGACGGCATGACGATCGGCGCTTCGACCGCGCAGACCGACAAGACGGAGGTGTTGCCCAGTCGAAAGCTTGCGTTCCCGCTCATCGCGTCCTTCCCCGGGGACGACGATCCCAGGTTGCTCGTGCCACTCGTGCAGCGTCTATCGTGACACGAACGTTCCAGTTTGCCTCTTGCGCCCGAAATCGCACGGGGACAATGTTGCCCCCATGGCGAGTAGCAAGGCGATCGGTCACCAGCACGCGAGTCCCTCCCACCGGGCCCGCTCGGTGCCCATCGGCGACTACGGGTTCCTCAGCGACGGCGAGGTGTGCGCCCTGCTCGCACCGGGGGGCTCGGTCGACTGGATGTGCGTGCCCCGGTTCGACTCGGGCAGCGTCTTCGGGCGGATGCTCGGTCCGCACGCGGGGTCGTTCCGGATCTCCCCGGTGGACGTGGAGGTGCCCGCCGACGTCCGCTACCTGCCGGGCACGATGATCGTCGAGACCAGCTGGGGCACGGCCAACGGGTGGATCGTCGTCCGCGATGCGCTGCTGATGGGTCCCTGGCGGCATGAGGAGACCCGGTCGAAGACCCATCGCCGGACACCCAACGACTACGACGCCGAGCACATCCTGCTGCGCACCGTCCGGTGCGTCTCCGGCGAGGTGCAGATGGTGATGGACTGCGAGCCGGTCTTCGACTACGGCCGACGCACCGCCGCCTGGGCGTACACCGAGCACGGTTACCACCAGGGCCGGGCGACCGTCGACGGCGCCGACTTCGCGTTGACCCTGACCACCGATCTGCGGTTGGGCTTCGAGGGCGGGCAGGCCAGCGCCCGGACCCTGCTCAAGGAGGGCGACACCCGGTTCGTGGCGCTGTCGTGGGGCAGCAAGGAGCCGCCGCTGACGTACGAGGAGGCGTACCGACGACAGGTCTGGACCGCGCACCACTGGCAGCACTGGCTGGCTCGCGGGAAGTTCCCGGACCATCCGTGGCGGACCTACCTGCAGCGCAGCGCCCTCACCCTGAAGGGACTGACCTACGCCCCGACCGGCGCGATCGCCGCCGCGGGAACCACGTCGCTGCCGGAGACGCCGGGTGGTGGTCGCAACTACGACTACCGGTTCACCTGGATCCGGGACGCGACCTTCGCCCTGTGGGGGCTCTACTCGATCGGCTTCGACTGGGAGGCGCTGGACTTCTTCTCCTTCATCGCCGACGTCGCCGAACGCGACGACCACCTGCAGATCATGTACGGCATCGCCGGGGAGCGGGAGCTGACCGAGTACGAGCTCGACCACCTGTCCGGCTACGCCAACTCGCGCCCGGTCCGGGTCGGCAACGCCGCGTACGCGCAGCAGCAGCACGACGTCTGGGGCGCCCTGCTGGACTCGGTCTACCTGCACGCCAAGGCCGCTGACCATCTCGACGGCCGGATCTGGCCGATCCTGGACAAGCAGGTGAACGAGGCGCTGAAGTACTGGCGCGAGCCGGACGCCGGCATCTGGGAGGTCCGCGGCGAGCTCAAGCACTTCACCTCGTCG
>DATDAP010000147.1:0-3978 GCA_036525335.1 Microlunatus sp.
GGGCATGTACTCCCGCCACACCTGGCACTGGGTGCCGAGGACCTTGTGGTGCACCCCCGCCGGCAGGCCCGTCAACGGCTCGAACGCGTACGCCTGCTCGAGCGGCAGGTGCCCGCCGATCGCGTACGCCTCGGTCGGGTCATCGCTGGGGTAGTAGTCGAAGTAGGTGTGGGTGACCGGGCACATGATCACGTCCATCCCCGCCTCGGCGGCCGCGATCCCGTACGACGCGTCCCGCCACGCCATCGCCACGGCGCCCTCCAGAGGCCCCTCGTCGTTGATCTCGTCCCAGCCGACCAGCCTCCGGTCCCGGGCCGCCAGCCAGTCGCGGAGCTGCTCGGTGAACCAGCGCTGCAGATACTCCGGACCGGGCAGCCCGCGCTGCTTCGCCAGGGCGCCGGCGGCGGGGCTGGCCAGCCACTCCTCGCGAGGGCACTCGTCGCCGCCCACGTGCACGTACGGACTGTCGAACACGTCGAGCAGCTCGGTGTAGAGGTCGAAGACGACCGTCATCGCGTCGTCGGTGAGGTTCAGCACCTCGGGGAAGACGCCGAACGTGGTCGCCGGTTCGTAGCCGTTCTCCGGGTGGTTACCGAGCTCGGGGTAGGCCGCGAGCAGCGCCAGCGCGTGACCGGGGAACTCCAGCTCGGGCATCACCGTGACCCCGCGGTCGGTTGCGTAGCGCACCAGCGCGCGCAGCTGGTCGTGGGTGTAGAAGCCGCCGTGCGGGGTGCCGTCGGCGAAGTCCTGGTGGTGCCGTTGCGTCTCCGATCGCCAGCTGGCCCGCTCCTGCAGTCTCGGGTACTTGTCGGAGGCGAACCGCCAGCCCTGGTCCTCGGTGAGGTGCAGGTGGAAGACGTTGTACTTGTGCAGCGCGATCAGGTCGACGAACCGGAACAGATCGGTCAGCGGCATGAAGTGCCGACCGACGTCGAGGTGCGTGCCGCGCCAGCCGAAGCGCGGCTCGTCGGTGATCCGGACAGCGTGCAGGGTGAGCGACTCGCCGGTCGGAGCCGGCCGCAGCACTGACGGCGGCAGCAGCTGGCGCAGGGTCTGGGTGGCCCAGTTGAGCCCGCGAGCGGTGGCGGCGGTGAGCTCGATGCCGTCGCTGGATACGTCGACCACGTACGCCTCGTCGCCCAGGCTCGCGTCCTTGACCAACCGCAGGGCGCCGTCGGCGGCGGTCGGCAGCTCGAAGCCGGTGCCGGGGGAGAGCAGGCGGCGGACGACGGCCGCCCAGCCCGACTCGTCGGCGCTGATCGCCAGATCCTCGGTCAGCGTGAAGCTGCCGGCGCGGGGTTCGGTGCTGACGGGCCGCGGGAGGACGGAGCGGTTGGACGACGTCGTCGGGGTGGTCACCGGCTTCACCTTAGGCGGTTCGGCCGAGGCCGCTCGGGTCGCCAGAACGTTCGTGCGCACATCAATCTGAACTCCGCGGGGGATATATCACCCGCGCAGTCGTGTGCGGGCAGACCCGACCAACTCCGCGGGGGATATATCTACCGCGGAGTCGAGAGTGGGAGGGGTCAGGAGGCCAGGGCCGGGTGGGACTGGGGGTCGGCCAGCAGGTCGGCGAACACGAGCTCGGCGGCACCGACCGCCAACACATCGGAGCCCAGCTCGGCGGGGACGATCTCCAGGCCCGCGCTGAGAGCGGCGAACCCCGTCTGCCGGACCCGGTCCTGGAGGGCCGATCCGGTCGCGGCAGCCAGGTCGGCCAGGAACCCGCCCAGCACCACCACCTCCGGGTCGAGCACGTTGACCGTGTTGGCCAGCGCCTGGGCCAGCCACCCCAGCTGGCGATCGACCTCGCCGAGGACCGGTGCAGAACCGGCCGCGATCGCGGTGACGAGCACACCTCCCAACGACTCCGCGGCCACGTCGTCCAAGCCGAGCACCCGGAGCAGCCCGGCTCGGGTGACCTCGGTCTCCAGACAACCGATCCGCCCGCAGTGGCACCGCGCGCCGACCGGGTTGACCACGGCATGTCCGAGCTCGCCGGCGTACCCGTGCCGGCCGAGCAGCGGCTCGCCACCGCTGACCACGCCGCCACCGATGCCGCTGGCGCTGCCGTTGAGGTAGACCAGATCGGTTCGATCGCGGCCAGCACCGAACCACAGCTCGGCGATCAGAGCGGCCCGGGCGTCGTTCGACACCCCGCACCGGTAGCCGGTCGACGCCGCGAGGCGCTCGGCCAGCGGCTCGTCGTGCCAGCCGAGATGGGGCGCGATGGTCACCGTCCCGGTCGACCGCTCGACCAGTCCCGGCACGGCCACCCCGACCCCGAGCACCCGGAATCGGCTGTCCAGCTCCGAGCGCATCCCGTCCACCAGCGCGGCCACCAGATTGACCGCCTCGGTCGCCGTCGGGGCCGCCGCGACGGGGTAGCGGATCCGCTTGTGCACCACCCCGCCGAGGCCGACCAGACCCACGGTGACCGCGTCGATGTCGGGATTGACCGTGAGGGCGACCACGGACCCGTCGGCCGTGACCAACGGACTCGGCCGGCCGACGCCGGCGGGGGCGGTGGGGTCGGTCTCGGCCACCAGCCCGAGCGCGACCAGCTCGGCCACCAGACCGGCGATCGTCGATCGGTTGAGTCCGGTCCGCCGGGTCAGCGCGGCCCGCGACAGGGCGCCCTCGCGGTGCACCAGGGTGAGCAGTCGGCTGAGATTGTGCCGGCGCGCCGGAGCCGCCGTCGCATTCGACGCGGCGGGTTGGCTCATCGGCATACCCCTGGTTTTGTTGTCGGGGTCGTCCCCGCCAGTACCGCGCAGAATAGCGCACGTCGGCCCTTGACGCGCTCGGCGGATGGCAATAAGTTGTGTTCGTCAACATTTGATCTGTACGCCAACGGAGGCACTCTCATGAGCTTCACACCCACCCCCGCCGACAAGTTCTCCTTCGGTCTGTGGACCATCGGCTGGGTCGGTCAGGACCAGTTCGGCAGCGCGAGCCGGGCTCCGCTGGACGTGGTGGAGGCGGTGACCAAGCTCGCCGAGATCGGGGCGTACGGGCTGACCTTCCACGACAACGACCTGTTCCCGTTCGAGGCCACCGACGCCGAGCGGACTTCCCAGATCGATCGGCTGACGAAGGTCCTGGCGGACACGGGCGTGACCGTGCCGATGATCACCACCAACCTGTTCAGCCACCCGGTGTTCAAGGACGGCGGGGTCACCTCCAACGACCGCGCCGTCCGCCGGTTCGCGCTGCGCAAGCTGCTCCGCAACATCGACCTGGCCGCCGAGCTGGGCGCGGAGACCTTCGTCATGTGGGGTGGTCGCGAGGGCAGCGAGTTCGACGCGGCCAAGGACGTGCAGGCCGCGCTGGCCCGTTACCGCGAAGGCGTGAACATGCTCGCGGAGTACGTCACGGACCAGGGCTACGACCTACGCTTCGCGATCGAGCCGAAGCCGAACGAGCCCCGCGGCGACATCCTGCTGCCGACCGTCGGCCACGCCATCGCCTTCATCCACACCCTCGACAAGCCCGATCTGTTCGGCGTGAACCCCGAGGTCGGGCACGAGCAGATGGCCGGCCTCAACTTCACCCACGGCATCGCCCAGGCCCTCGACGCCGGCAAGCTGTTCCACATCGACCTGAACGGGCAGCGCAGCATCAAGTTCGACCAGGATCTGGTGTTCGGCCACGGCGACCTGCAGAACGCGTTCTCGCTGGTCGACCTGCTCGAGAACGGCGGTCCCGGCGGCGGCCAGGCCTACACCGGCCCGCGGCACTTCGACTACAAGCCGAGCCGGACCGAGGACTACGACGGGGTGTGGGAGTCGGCCAAGGCCAACATGCGGATGTACCTGATCCTCAAGGACCGGGCGGCCGCCTTCCGCGCCGATCCCGAGGTCCAGGCTGCGCTCGCCGCGGCGAAGGTGGCCGAGCTGTCCGAGCCGACGCTGGACCCCGGTGAGACCTACACCGAGCTGCTGGCGGATGCTAGCGCCTATGAGGACTTCGACGCGG
>DATDAP010000148.1:0-7859 GCA_036525335.1 Microlunatus sp.
CGCGGCAACCGCAGTCGGACGCGCTGCGGATTGCTGAGGTGCTCGCCTACCTCGACCGTGAAGCTCCACGCTGGCCACGCACGTCCGCCGTCGGTGAGATCTGCCAAGCCGTCGGCACCCGCCTCCTCGGCCGCAAACATCATTGGCATCCGGGGGACCGCTGATGACCGGCAGCCGCGCAGAGGTCCGCCCGCTTGATCGAATGGACCACCCCGACGGAACGGCTGTCATGACCCACCTTCCCGGTGGCTGTGGCGGCCGCCGGGTCGATTGCCGCTGCCCCCGGGCTAGCCATCGGCACGGCACCTATGAGGCGCGGAAGAGGGACGGCTGCG
This sequence comes from Microlunatus sp., assembly GCA_036525335.1. Classification (GTDB taxonomy): domain Bacteria; phylum Actinomycetota; class Actinomycetes; order Propionibacteriales; family Propionibacteriaceae; genus Microlunatus. The sequence continues at coordinate 336 of DATDAP010000148.1, forward strand.
GTTGCGAGCCGTGCCTGCAGGCAGGGCGGCGCTACGCGAAGCGCCAGGGTCATCTGGGCCGGACCGGACGGTCCAACCTGGTCGATGCCCGGACCGTCCGCGACCACGTCCGCCAGCTCCTTGAGGCAGGGCTGACGCTGGGTCAGATAGAGCAGCGGTCCGGGGTGCACCGCACCGGCCTCCGTCATCTGGTCGGCACCGGATCAGATGGCCGGCCTGCTGCGGCACGAGTGCGGCGTGACACTGCGGCTCGGCTGCTGGCCATCACCGCAGTCAGGGTGGGGGAGGAGACCCATGGGTTGGTCGACCCAGCCGGCACCCGCCGCCGGCTGCAGGCCTTGGTCGCGACCGGCTGGACCCAGTCCGCGCTTGCGAGACGGCTCGGCATCCTCCCCGCCAACCTGCCCAAGATCGTCCGCGGCGGTCGTCCGGCGATACGGGTCGCGACGCGCGACGCCGTCCGAGGTCTCTACGACGAGCTGTGGGATCAGCCCCCGCCAGCCTTGACGTCGGCGGAACGGCGTGCCCGGACTCGGGCGCTGAAGCTCGCTGCAGCGCAGGGCTGGCCGCCGCCGATGGCTTGGGACGACGATCTGATCGACGATCCGCTCGCCCAGCCCGCCGGCAAGAACTGGACCTATCCGTTCACACCGAACGCGGTAGTCGCCGACGACGCTGGCCTCACCGGTTTGGCGGCGTGATGAATGTGCTTACCGTCGCCGTTGTTCAGGTCGCGGCTGCTGTCGCGTTCGTCAGTGGGGTCCGCTCTCTCGCCGTGCCGCACAACGGGCGACAGTCCCGGTGTCCGCCGGGTCTTTGGATTGGCCTCACCTTGTGGGTGGCCGACTCGCTCCTTGCCACACCGGCCGCGGACTGGCTGCTCACTCGTGTGTGGGCGGCGCCGACCGCGCTATGGGTGGGTTTGTCGACGGTTCTGGTCAGCTTCGTCACCGTCTTCACCTGGATTGTGCGCCGCTTCGGTGGCCGCCGTCCCCGCAGTGGGTCCTGTCGCATGCAGGTCGAGCGGCGAGCAGGCGTTGTCCTCGAGAGCACCAGCGACGGGCGTCGTCGCCTGCCCCGCAACCCGGATGAGGCAGCTGCCTCCACGACGCCCGCCCGCAACCTCACTCGGGATACCTCAGATGGCCGGGTTCCTTCAGTTTCTCCTCATCGGTCGCCAGCAGGTACCTCATGAGCTCAGTCAGCAAGGTCGGGTGGGCCGACAGCACTGGCAAGCCCGTTGTCGGCTGTGACCGGATCTCTAAGAGATGTGGTGCCTGCTGCGCACTGTCGGTGTCGAAGCGGTTGATGTCCACGTGGTCGGTGAGCTACCGCGTCGACGGTGATCCGCGGACCACCGGGCCCGGCTTCGGGGTGTCGGGCATAGCCGGAACTTCCCAGCCGACCGTAGGTGTGTCGCCCACGGTTCTGTATTCGCATTCGACTGGTTGGCCTCATGTCTGTGACGGTGTCCGCCGGTGCGTCCGGCCGAGGTACTGCTGGCCGTCGTCCAAAGGGTGGGGTTCCGCGGGCGGTGATTCAGTCCAAGCTGCCGCGACCACTGCAGGAGGAGCTGTTCCGGCTGGCCAATGCGACGTCTCTATCGGTCTCCGACCTGGCGGCGTACTACCTGCTCACCGGCTGGAGTCGGATCCGCGAAGAGGAGGGCTTGGCACCGATCCCGATGCCGTCCTATCTGGTGGAGGAAGTCCAGGAAGCGCGCAGACCCGTCGAGATTCTGGACCCGCTAGAGGAGTCGCTGCTGGCCAGCTAAAGACAGTTGTGGCCGACCCCCTGGACGGGGCCGGCCACCTAGCAACTGACAGCCCGAGAACTGACTGGGCTTCGAGAACTGACGGCGCCACGGTAGCACTCGTGGCGGTCGGCTTGCTGAGGCGCGCCGCCAGTTCTCTATCGAAGCATTCCCTCTGGACAGGGAAGACGACGTCGAGACGAGGTGTCTCTAGTGCTGCTCTTCGGTGATCGCTGGACGATGCCCGCCGCGCCCCACAGCACATGGTTCTTTGCCTGCCAGAGCAGGCCTGACGTCCTGCCTCCCGCAACCATGGCAGGTGTGCGCTGATGGCCGCCGCACTCGCTGTGGAACTATCCGCCGATCCGCGTGGGTTGCACGCGCCCGCTCAGGATCTTGCCGCTGAGCAATCCGTGCTCGGCGCCATGCTGTTGTCCAAGGACGCGATCGCTGACGTCGTCGAGGTCCTCCGGGGTGCCGATTTCTACCGGCCCGCGCACGAGACCATCTTCGACGCGATCATCGACCTCTACGGCCGCGGTCAGCCGGTCGACGCGATCACGGTCGCCGACCAGCTCACCAAGCGCGGCCAGTTGCTGAAGCTCGGCGGCGCCCCGTACATCCATGATCTGCTGTCCGCGGTGCCGCTGGCCGCCAACGCCGGCTTCTACGCCGACATCGTCCACACCAAGGCCACGCTACGAAGGTTGGGGGAGGCGGCCACCCGCATCGCGCAGCTGGCGGCCGCGGGGGAGGGCGACGCCGACGACCTGGTCGACCAGGCACAGGCTGAGCTGTACGCGGTGACTGATCGGCGCAGCAGCCAGGACTACGCACCGTTGTCGAAGCTGATGCAGCCCGTGATGGATGAGATCGAGGCGATCGGTGCCCGCGGCGACTTGTCGGGGGTACCGACCGGCTTCGCCGATCTCGACGATCTCACCGGCGGTCTCCATCCCGGTCAGATGGTGATCTTGGCCGCGCGACCTGGCCAGGGCAAGTCGACAATGGCGCTGGACCTGGCTCGGTCGGCATCGATCCGGCACGGGCTGGCCTCAGCGTTCTTCTCCCTGGAGATGAGCTCGCTGGAGATCACCATGCGACTGCTGTCGGCGGAAGCCTCTGTGCCGCTGACGCACATCCGCAGCGGCCGGATGAGCGACGCCGACTGGGAACGGATCAGCTCGTGCATGGGCAGGGTCTCCGAGGCACCGATGTACATCGACGACTCCCCGAACCTCACGATCATGGAAATCCGGGCCAAGGCGCGCCGACTCAAGCAGCGGCACGACCTGAAGCTGATGGTGATCGACTACATCCAGCTGATGACCTCCGGCAAACGGGTGGAGTCTCGCCAGGTTGAAGTCAGCGAGTTCTCCCGCCAGATCAAGCTGCTGGCCAAGGAGCTCGACATCCCAGTTGTGGCCTTGTCGCAGCTCAACCGGGGCCCCGAGCAGCGGACCGACAAGAAGCCGATGCTGTCGGACCTCCGCGAGTCGGGTTCGCTCGAGCAGGACGCCGACCTGGTCATCCTGCTCAACCGGCCCGACCTGTACGACAAGGAATCCGACCGGGCCGGCGAAGCCGATGTCGACCTGGCCAAGCACCGCAACGGGCCCACCAGAACCATCACCGTGGCCTTCCAGGGCCACTACAGCCGTTTCGCCGATCTGGGGCGACTGTGATGAACCTCCAACGCAGACCGATCAACAGTGTGTGTGCCGCAGACCGCGGGCCGAACGTGCGCCTGTACGACCCCGAGACCTGGGGCGAGCTGACCGTCGCGAGGAAGGCCAACCCACCCCATGTGCCTCGGCATTGGCGTGGGGTTGTCCCAGACCCTGACGTAGTGCGATGCACGCCTCAGGGACCTGGAGACGTGTGGGTTCCCTATGGCCTGCTGACGAGCGGACTCAGCGATCGCCAGGTGTTGCTCTGGGCTCAGCTCAGGTCATGGTTCCATGACCACGAAGGAGAAACCGACTACGAAGAGCTAGCTTCTGAGCTCCTCGGCTTCCCACCGACCCCCGCCAAGATCGCGAGGATCGGAGCAGCTATGCGACCGATTCTCGGCAAATGGGTGTTGCGTGATCGGGGTCAGAACGGTCGATGGCTGTACCGAACGGGGACGTGCTTCGCTACCGGAGACCCATGGAGTCGGATGAGAGGCGACTTTTTCGCCGAGCTCGGCCAAACAGGTCTCGCGGGACCCGGATCCCACCACCTCGCCGACGTCGTGAACTTAGCCCGTTGGAAGTTGGAGTGTGGAAGCCGGGGATGGACCATCGAGACTGCTGACCGCCTCGGTCAGCATTGGAAGATTCCATCGACCAAGGTGATCGCGTCGCGAGAACGCCTCAGCCGACTGGGATGGCTCACCACCATCGAACGGTCTCGCACCGAAACAGGCGCCCCCCTAGTCTGGATCACCGAGCAATACGATCCGCAGCAAGCCCTGGTGGCAATCACGAACTCCCACCGCGAGCGATCTGCCTCGTACTGGCGCTTCCCCAAGGATCTGGTGCAGGCCATTGACTCCCGCGGACGTTCTTACGTGCGCCACCCCGAGGAGACGGTGTCATCGGACGACAAGCCCAACGATCACCCATCAACGGAGGGCAACGATCCCAACGCGCTGAATGCTGATCTTGCCGGGCTCCACGACCACCTGCACGCCAACTTTGAATGGCAGCTGGTGATGGTTACCTTTGCTGAACTCAACGACCTGTTGGACGGGCCTCTGCCCGCCCAGCACCTGGAATCCCTGGCTTGGTGGGAACAGGCAATCACCTCGCGGAGGTGGCAGCGCGTCACCAGAGGGCGCACCACCGAACTCGACCTTCATCGGCGCGAGTTGAGGTTCCGCACCCTCGACGGACCGCAATTTCTCGACGTCGATCGCCTGCGGCATCGTCGCTCCCATCGCCGCCGGCGCGCGTTCGCAGACCTGATCGCACCGCGACGCCCCGGCTCGGTTCCCACACAGAAGTGGGACGCACACGAGGTCTACCTCCTGCACTTCCCATCGGAGCGATGCTTCAAAGTGGGCCTCACGACTTCCGGCAGCGGACGCATCGACGGCTTCGTCCGCCGTGGCGGCATTGTCGTCCAGCGAGTCCAGGTCGAGAACGGTCCCTTCGCGGAGATTGTCGAGGCCGACGCCCTCGCCCTTGCCGAGGAGTGGCACCGACTCGGTGACCGTCACCGGACGGGCGGCGGCTACACAGAGATGTGGTCAGACTCTGGCCCTACCGTCGACCTCAACGCGCTCGTACAGCAAGCAGCCGAGCGTCTGGCCGCGTTGACAAACTTGCTCGATGAGGCCGGTGGATCGACGTGACGCTCCTCATCGGCGGCGAGAATACGGCTCTCGCCGGCGTTCCGAAGCACTGGCGTGGCCCGCTCCCTGACCCATTCGTCACCCGCATGCTCAAGCCCAAGGGTTCCTTCTACAAGAAAATTCCAATGAGTCTCCTGGACGGTGCCGCTCCGGATCTAGGCGTCATGGTGTGGGCGCTCCTTCGTCTGAGCTTCGACGGCCAGGCGAACGTCGGGTCCTATCGCATGTTCGCGCAGTGCCTCAACCTGGACCACCTCAGCGACACCGCAGTCGACAAACGGTTCGGCGCGGCTCTCAAGCCACTGCTGGGCACGTGGATCAACCGGAAGCGGCTACCTGACAACAGTTACCGCTACGAAGCTGCGGTGCCCGCCGCAGCCGCATCGGATCGGTACGCCATCCTTCGACCCAGCGATGTTGACCTCCTGGCGGTCACACCGCCAAAGGGCCTCGAGAGCATCGAAGTCAGCGATCTTGTCGACTTTTGCCGGTGGCAACTCGAATGCGGCCGGCGAGGCTGGACGGTCGACCCGCTGCGCAACATCGCCGATCGGTGGAAGGTGACCCATCCCACGATGGCCAGAAGCAGAGACCGTTTGGCCAAACTCGGGCTGCTCAAAGTCGTACCCCGCACGGGGGGCCGATTCTCCGACTTGATCTGGCTCGAGGAACTCTACAACCCACACTGGCAAGTGCCCTCAATCATCGACGAGGAGACCGACCAGGACCACGCTGGGCACTGCCTCGGCGACGGTACCGATGCGGCTGATCTATGGAAAGTCAACGGCCGGTTCCTTGGTAAGTCTGCCACCGGTTCATTGGAAAACGGTGCGGCGTTTGGTCGGAAAACCAACGGCAGGTCCGATGGTTCATCGACGGCAGGTCCTATACAAGGAATACCAACCGAGTACTCAACCGAGGATCCAACCGAACTCGGTGGCACGTCAGTGCCAACGCTTACGTTGCTACCGCGCGAGCTGGCCGACGCGCCGCCTCCGGCGTCGAGCTCGGAAGAACACATCACCGGGGACCGGTCTGCTGACCACCGCCACACTGCTGCCCGCCTGATCGGCCGCCACCGGGTGCTGGCCGCCGCCAAGCCGCACTTCCGCACGGCGATGCTGAGGCGGCTCACGGCTGCGCTCGAACAAGGGCTTGCGCCCGGTCACGCGGATCGAGCCCTCGTCTTGGTCACAGAGGAGGGTGCTTTCGACGCCGAGTGCCTGCTCCTGAAGCAGGCGCTGCAGCAGGCCTGGATCGCTCAACGCGTCGGCATGTGCGCCGACTGCGGCGACCGAGGCCGGCACTCGCCGGGGTGCTCACAGTTCGACTTCTCCTGGGACGTCGGCATCGCAGCCGGAGGCCACAGGGACAACGCTCCAGAGTCCAGCAGTCCCGGCCTGGTGGCCGCGTCGGATCCCATCGGTCTGCTGCTGCAGCGACCTGTCGGTGATCCCGACGCGCTGCGCGACGACGCCGAGATCGTTGACTGGATGATCGTGCAGCTGGCCCGGCAGATCGCGGGCGCGCCGGACCGCGAAGCCACGCTCCGAACGGTCTGGACCTGGTGGCGGGCGAAGCTGCATCCTGATCACCGTCCACTGCTCGACCACGCCAACGAACACGTCCGCTACGCCCTCGATCAACGGAGAGCCTCATGACTGGTTCCAGCGACGGATCGTCGGGAAGGTCCGACGAGCGGCACCGTGGTCGCCACGGTCGAGTTCGGAGCGGAAGCGCAGGTGTGGATAACGCCGACGGGATCGTCCTTGACCATGACGTTCAGCCCGGCAACCCTCCCGACGCACCCCGCCTGAAGCAGGCGGTGGAGCGGGTGAAGAAACGCACCGGGCAGACGCCCCCGACTGTGGCCGCCGACCGTGGCTACGGCGAAGCCAGTGTCGACGACGACCTGGCCGACCTGGGCGTCACCGTCGTCATTCCCTGCAAAGGCTGACCCACCCCACAGCGGCACCCGGCCAGATCCAACCGAATCGGCCGATTCCGACGAAACCGCGTTCTTAAGGTCGAAGCAGCTAGAGCGCAGTCCTCCTCGCAAGGATCGCCCGCACCCCCAGTCGCAGATTGACCGCGACTGCCAGGATGTGCCCGAGGGCCCGCGACCGGGGATCCCTTTCGACAACCAGTTCAGAGGTGGACCATGCCCGACGACCAGCCCGTGATGACCGCCCTCGCCGAGATCACCGCGGTCTCCTTGCTCCACAGCAACCTCCCTGCCCGTGAGCACATGATCGCCCGGCTGGCCGCGCTCGTGGCGGTCGACGCCCCGACCGCCTCCTACGTCATGAATGCCAGCACCGCGGCCGAGACCGGGATCACCGTGGAAGACGTCCAGAGTCTTCTGGTGGCGGTGGCCCCCCTTGTGGGCACCTCCCGGATCGTCACCGCGGCCGAGCGGATCACGGAGGCA